>NZ_AP025285.1:1340617-1670926 GCF_023168405.1 Leptogranulimonas caecicola
GGCGGCTTTTGTATATCGCTCGTTTAAACTGGATGAACCCAATGAGAGGGGAATAATAAATGAATGTACCAAGTGAAGCCAAGATAGATAGCAACAGTACTTCCAGGGATCATAGGAGAGTAAAAGCAGATCGTTCGATAACCTTGGAATCACTTCTTGCCAATAATGCGCAAAACACTTCTGAGCCATGTGATCCATGGCTTCAAACAACCATGACAGATGTAGAGCGCAAGGTCTGGCAGGACTAATAATCAATAAGGCCTCGAATTTGGAGTCCGAGGCTTTATTGGCTACAGCGAATTGCTGATGGAAAGATTAAGCGAGCTTGCTACTCCCCTAGAGATTCGCTTCTTGGAGGAACTGCTCGAGGCGGGCGTTGAACTGCTGAGGGTACTGATTGGCCATGAGATGGCCGCTAAGCACCTCGGTGGGCGTGTTGGGGCATAGCTTGTTGAACCAGGGAACGGCGACGTCTGCCCAGTGCTCGGCGACGTACATGAGGGTGGGCAGGTTCTTATCGGCATCTTGGGCTTCAGGGCGATAGTCGGAGAGGATGGCGTCGCAGAAGAGCTCGTGGCAGGTGGCTCGGGTGCAGCCGGCGCCAAGGCCCATGAAGTAGTCGTACTGCGCTTGGGTGAGCGGACCTTGCCACATGACTTCGCGCAGGTATTCGTCCCAAAAGCCGGCGGCTGCCTCGTCGTTGGTGAGCACCTGGGTACCTACGGCGCGAAGTTCGTCGGGGGTGCCCTCGGTCCAAGCGGAAGGATCGCTGTTGAGCGGCAGCGGGCTCATGTCCACGGTCACCAGGCCAGCAAGGGCGTCCCATCCGGCTTGGCGCACAAAGCTCCAGGCCTCCAGATTTCCGCAGCTCCACCCCACCAGCACAGGCTTGTGAATGGACAGTTGGCGACAGAGCTCGATGAGGTCGGCGCCGTGGGCCATGTAGTTGTTGCCCGCGGGACAGGTGGTGGAGTCGCCCTGACCTCGGGGATCAACGAGGACTACACGGTAGCGATCCGAGAAGTGATCCAACTGGTGGCAGAAGACCGCGCCGGAGAAGGTGAGGCCGGGGATGAAGACCAGAGCCTGGGCATCTTTGGGGCCCGCGTCCCAAATGTTGAGGGAGACATTGGGGGCGACCTGGACTTTTGTGGGCGTGACGTCAGCAAACTTCATAGGTGCTCATAGGGGTCAACGGGGGCAGGGGTTAAGGATCGCTGGAAGGACGACGCAAAGATGAATGGGTCCCTTAAAGTATAGGAATCCGCCGCAGCTATGTCTGTAGCTTTGCTCCCAACGCCAGCAAGTCAAAGAGTCTCGCGGCCGCCTGGGCTAATGTGCGCTGGCTTTGGGCCAGCGCCTCATCTAGATCCATGACATCGCCCACGCAGGGCACGACCACCTGGATACCCGGAATCTCCGGTGCATCAATGGCAGCACTGCCCACGAGGGCCACACAAGGCACCCGGAGCGTCTGACATACCGCTCCAATGCCGGCGCACACCTTGCCATGAGAGGTCTGAGCATCCAGATGCCCCTCGCCCGTGACCACCAGGTCTGCGGTGGCTGCGATCTCTTCAAAACCCACGAGTTGCAACACCTGCTCTATGCCGCTTACCAGCTGGGCCCCGAGTCCTACCACACAGCCAAAGGCCAAGCCGCCGGCGGCACCAGCTCCGGGAAGCTCTCGGGCCTGCCGCCCTGCAGCCTCTTCAAGAGCGTCGGCATAGAATGCCATACCTCTCTCGAGGCGCTCCACCTCCGAGGGAGTTGCCCCTTTCTGAGGGCTAAATACTCGGGCACATCCCTGGAATCCCAGTAAAGGATTGTTTACATCACAGAGCACTTTTATGGGAGTATGAGCCAGTCGAGGATCGAGACCGGAGAGATCGATCCGAGCCACCTGCTCCAGGGAGCCACCGCCTCCCGGCAGTGAGACTCCTTCCTTATCGGCAAAGGTTACGCCCAGGGCACTCAAAAGCCCCATGCCCCCATCATTAGTAGCCGAGCCGCCCACGGCCAAGGTGATCGCGTTCGCTCCGGCGTCCAGAGCAGCCTGAATGAGCTGGCCGGTGCCGTAGGTGGAGGCAGAGAGGATATCTTGCCTGCCTTCTACCAGCGGCAATCCCGAGGCGGCTGCCATCTCGATGATTGCCTCTAGGGGCTGAGGCGAGCCCGGATCATGAGACTGGAGCGAAGCTGGATCATAAGGGAGCGCGACCTTGGGACGCACCAGGCCAAAGGTCGCAAGAAGAGGGTCTCCCAAAGGACCGGCGACTTCCACCGTGACTTTGCGGCCGGCTAGGGCGTCCACTAGCGCGTCAACAGTGCCTTCGCCGCCATCAGCCACAGGCAGCACTCGGCACACGCAGCCGGGAAATCGGGCCTGAGCCGCTTTCTTCAACTCCCTCGCCACTTGGGTAGAGGAAAATGTGCCCTTGAAAGAATCTGGACACAGCACAAACACGGGAGGTGGAGCCATGGCTTTCACCCGGCCTTCGAGGTTTTGGCAGCGAGCACATAGCTACAGCTTACCGTTTCTGAAGAAAGGCGTCCCCTCACTTCCCAAACAGAAAGCCCACGGGAGGAGTGCAATCCCGTGGGCTTTGGGTTTCTCGGCAAGGAATGCCAAGGGCTGCGGCTCAGCGAATGGTTATCGCTACCCATGTGCCGCTTTCGCCTTGCGCGCTGGCGAGGGCGCAGGAGCTAGACCTGGGCGTCGGCGATGATCTTTTCAAAGTCGTCCACCGTCATGGTGCCTTGGTCGCCCTCGGTGCGCTCGCGGACAGAGACGGTGCCCTCCTCCGCCTCTTTGTCGCCCACTACCAGCATGTAGGGCACCTTCTGCTCCTGAGCCTTGGCGATCTTGGCGCGCATGGGCTCGGAGTGGCTGTCTACCTCGATGCGGCCGCCTACCGCGCGCAGCTTCTTGGCGACGTCCTCGGCATAGTCTAAGTGGCGGTCGGCGATGGGGATTATCTCGGCTTGGACCGGAGCCAGCCAGAGAGGCAGGGCGCCGGCGTAGTTCTCGATGAGGATGCCCAAGAAGCGCTCGATGGAGCCAAAGATGGCCCGGTGGAGCATCCAAGGACGCTCGACGGTGTTGTCAGCCGTGCGATAGGTGAGATCAAAACGCTCAGGCAGATTGAAGTCCACCTGGATGGTGGAGCACTGCCAGGTGCGGCCGATGGAGTCCTTTACCTTGACGTCGATCTTGGGGCCGTAGAAGGCGCCGTCGCCCTCGTTGATGTCGTAGGGGACGCCGCGCTTCTCCAGGGCCTCCTTGAGGAAGGACTCGGCCTTGTCCCACATCTCGTCAGTGCCGATGGAGTGAGCTGGGCGCGTGGAGATCTCGCACTCATAGGGCAGGTCGAAGGTGCCCATGATTTGATCTACCAAGTCCATGATGGACTCCACCTCGTCTACCACCTGATCCTCGCGACAGAAGACGTGGGCATCGTCTTGGGTAAAGCCGCGGGCGCGGAACAGGCCGTTGACCGCGCCGGAGAGCTCGTGGCGATAGACTGTGCCAAACTCGAAGTAGCGCAGGGGCAGGTCGCGATAGCTGTGGAGGTTGGAGCGATAGAGCAGCACGTGGCCGGGGCAGTTCATGGGCTTCACGCCAAACTCGGACAGACGAGGATCGTCGTCGGTGCCCTCGTTGACGTTGAAGAAGTACATGTTCTCTTTATAGAAGTCATAGTGGCCCGAGGTCTTCCACACGCCGGACTTGTAGACATGCGGGGTGATGACCTCCTCGTAGCCACGACGATAGAGCTCTTTGCGCAGCCACTCCTGCATGGTGCGCACCACGCGGGCGCCCTTGGGGAAGAACAGGGGCAGGCCGGGGCCCACCTCGTCCAACGTTTCGAAGATGCCCAGCTTGGGACCCAGAATGCGGTGATCGCGCTTCTTGGCCTCCTCCATCATATGGTTGTAGTCCTTGAGCTCCTTCTTGGTAGCGAACTCGACGCCGTAGACGCGCTGGAGCATCTCGTTGTTGGCGTCACCGCGCCAATAGGCGCCAGCCACCTTTTGGAGCTCGAAGGAGTCGGCAGGGATCTTGCCCGCACTTGCTACATGCGGCCCGCGGCACAGCTCCATGTGGTCACCGTGGCGATAGATGGTGACATCCTCCTCGGCAGGGATATCGTCGAGGAGCTCGAGCTTCAAGGGCTGGTCGGCAAAGATCTCCTGGGCTTGATCGCGAGAGACCACCTCGCGCACGAAGGGCTTATCCTCGCGGATAATGGCGCGCATCCGCTCCTCGATACGCTCAAAGTCGTTGGAAGAGATTTGATCAGGCGTCTGGAAGTCGTAGTAAAAACCATTCTCAACGTCAGGGCCAATGCCTAGGGCGACGTTGGAGAAGAGCTCGCTCACGGCCTCAGCCATGATGTGAGCGCAGGAATGACGAAGAATTGGCAGGACATCTGGGCTCTTGAGCGTGAGAATCTCTACCTGGTCGCCATCACGAAGGGGGCAGGCCAGATCCACCGGGACGCCGTTGACCTTAGCGGCCAGCGCAGCCTTTGCCAGACCGGCGCCAATGGAGGCAGCCAGATCTTGCGCGGCGGCGCCAACGGGCAACTCACGAGCGGAGCCGTCGGGCAGCTGTACAGAAATCTGATTGGACATGGGTACTTCTCCCTTAATCTCTCGGCCTCACAATGGCCGTTGGACGACGAAATAGGGCTTGCGCAGGCATACGTTGCCCCAAGCCCTGAGAAGACGGCGCTCACCGAACGGCTGCCTGTGCAGCCCTGCCGGGGCGCCTAGATAGTTTGAGTGAGCGTGAGCGAATGCACGCAGGCGACCACCAACCTGTGGCCCAGGTGCTTGTTCATGCCTTGCTGCATCGCTAACAACCCTCCCTGAAATGCCAGCCCTCTGCCGGCTCCCAGTCATGGTACCCCTCTTGGAAAAAGGATGTCGCGCTAAACCGCTTTTGTATTTGTGTGCCGAGGGGATGCGGGGTTTTGGCGCGGAGTACGGGGAGTTGATGCGGGATGCACAGGGAGTAGATGCGCACGCTTCATCGCGGGATTCGCATATGGCGGCGCAGTTGCATGCCCGAGCGCTCCAGTCTCGTATTTCGCAGCCTATGTGTGCTGGGGTTTTACAAAACCCCAGCTCACCAGCTGGCCGATATACGGGTTCGGAATCATTTCGCATGCATACGAAGCACGAAATGCGAATTGAGACCCACCGCACGTGCATATGGAGTGCGAGCTGCAAGCGCCAGACCTCCCCTGCACTCTCCAAGCAATCTGAAAATCCTCGCCACTCGCAATATGCCCTACCAACCCGCAATAAAAAAGCGACAGGACAGCCTAAACTGTCCTGCCGCCACACCTCACGCCTTTAAGCTGTGAGATCAAATCTAGGCAACGTGTATGAGCATGATGACGCAGAGGAATACCAACGCCACTACAAAGAAGCCCACTGCAATGAGCATGAGGATGCGAGCAGCGGTAAGCGCGCCGGCCACGCGGTCGTGAACATGGCTGGCTTCCTCGTAACGCTCCTGCTCGGCGGCGCAAATGCGCTTGGCCAGCTCCATCTTGGTCTTCACTGGGGCAGATATAGAAGTGGAAAAGAGATCGGCCGGCACACCCTTGACCATCCGGGCCGATCCTGCGCCAGCAGTCACTGCCAGCAAAAACGCTACCAACAGTGGTACCAAAACGCCGGTAAAGAGAGCCGTCATAAGCACGGCTTCCCAACCGGGAGCCAGAATGAGAATGGTGGGGACAACAACCGCAAGTGCCACAATGGCAAGTACCGCAATACCAATGAGCAGACGGCTGGAGTAGGAAGCAATAGAGCGGCCACGCTGGTTCTCTGTGTCTACCGAGCGCACCGCAGTATCGATCAGGTAGGCAGCCAGCTCGTTCTCTAGTTCCTGAGGAGTGGTCTGAGCAGGTGGCAATACCTCCTCCACGGTGGCCATCTCCAGATCGTCATCCTGCGCCAATGTGTCATCAGAGGATTTCACCGGCGTAGCTCTCACCTTCTCAAGCTCTTCCTGAACACGACGCCCCACCTCATTGGGGTCGAGACGCTTATTATGTTTGTCTTGCTTGGCCATAGGGGCCTCCTTCGAATAAATCGTTCGAAGGGTTCCTACCCCCTTATTCAACTAAAGGCGCCACCGTCCACGTCCCACATCAATAACCATAGTTAAATGAAGGGACCAGCGGATGCAGTTGGAAGTCTCAAGCGCAATGAAGCGGTGGGGTGTAATGGAGCGACCATCAAGAAGCTCCAAGACTCTCGAGTCCTGAGACCGCTCCTAAGTCTTCCGAGCCCCAGATCATCCTCGGGTTCCCCGCTCATCGCGTTCCCAACACTTGCACTGCGCGCTAAACGCTGTCTTTCTCAGGAAAGCTGGGACAAAGGTCAGAGATAAAGCACTCGGAGCAGCGCGGCTTTTTGGCGCGGCAGAACTCTCGGCCAAAGTGGACCCACTGGTGGTTTATATAGAGCCATTGTTCCTGAGGATAAAGGCGCAAAAGAGCATCCTCGACCTTCTCGGGAGTCTTGGCAGCGGGGCCGCAGAACTTCAAGCGATGGGCGATTCTAAAGACGTGGGTATCCACCGCGATGCCTTGGGGATCGCGAAAGGCCTCGCACATCACACAGTTGGCCGTCTTTCTCCCCACCCCGGGAAGACGTTGGAGCTCGTCGATGTCGTGGGGCACGGAACCCCCATACTCTGCCACGCTCATCTGGGCCAAACCCTTGAGCTTGGTGGCCTTGGCGTGATAAAAGCCCAAAGGTCGGATGATCTCTTCTATCTCCTCTAGGGAAGCGGCTGCAAGATCTGCAGGCGTAGGAAAGCGCTCCCAGAGCGATGGGGTCACTTTGTTAACCGCTGCATCGGTGCACTGGGCCGAGAGCACTACAGACACCGTCAGCCTGAAGGGATCGTCGTAGTCTAGCGAGCAGGCGCCCTCTCCGTAATAGTCAAACATGCGATCCTCAATCTGGGCTGCACGCTGGCGTTTTTGGGCCATAAGTTCACGAGGCATAAAGAGCTCCTCTCTATGAAAAAGGCCCACTGCCAATGAGCGGGCCCTGCAAATACCGATTGTGGCCAGGCTGCTACTCGAGCTGCTTCTTGGCCAAGCCGTTACTGGATGCGAGTGCGGCAGTAGGGGCATACCTTCCAGTCTGCATTGAGCGGGCGATGGCAGGTGGGACATACGTTGCGCACCTGGGTGTTGCAGATGGGGCACACAATGAAGTCGCGATCGATGGGCGTACCGCACTTGGGGCAGATGCCGTAGTGAGACAGCTGATGCTCACGAAGCGCGATATCCAGGTCTTGCTCCTCGCGATCCACCAGGTAGGAGCTGGGACGCAAGATCACATAGGCCAGAAGGCCCACGATGGGCACCACCGAGATAATGGCCCACAGCCACCAAGGCTCCGCCCCACGACGCTGAGCATCGCGAATCACGTAGACGATGGAGAGCATATAGAGCATTACCACGCACGCCAGCATGAGGTAAAGCACCATGCGCACCTCAGGCGTAATAAGTTGATCCAGCAATTCTCGCATGAACTGGCTCCTTTTAGTCCAATTAGAGCGCGAAGGTAGGCAGGCGCACCGCCAAGTATCATATCCCGACAGATAGCCATCGCTGCCCATTGTACCGAAAGCCTCAGGTCCTCAGGCCATCGTCACCGTCATTCCACGGCCGCCGCAGTGACGATTTAGTAAGTTTCCCTTCAGCTGCCGAGAAGCCCTTCCCCCGCCACCTGATCGCCCCTCACGCCAAGGCGTGTCCGAGCGCACGCAAGCGTGCGCTCGGACACGCTTCGAAGCTCCCTTTTCATTTCCTGCCGAGAAGTGCCGCCACCTCTCCTGCCAGCGTAATGGAGCCCGTGGCCACCAAAGCAGTCCCCCGGGTAGCTTCAAGCGCCTGGGCCACTGAGGAATAGACCCCTGCCACAGGAGCGCCTGCTTCCAAGAAGAGGTCTGCCAGCTTTGAAGCTTCCAGCGCGCGAGGAGATGAGGTCTGGCATACATAGACCTGAGGAAATTCTGACCCTAAAAGACGGGCGATCCCGGAGCAGTCCTTATCGGCAAGGACGGCACAGAGAAGTGCGGGGCGATCCTCCACCTGAGGCGCCAAACGGCGCAGCCCGTCAAGGAAGACGGCTATGGATTGGGGGTTATGTGCCGCATCGACCAGCAGCAGAGGATCGCTTCTAAGCACATCGAAGCGACCAGGCGTGGGGCAGCGGGCCACAGAAGCTGCTAGGCCCTCGGGGCGGAGGGGGCGGCCCAGGTAGTTTTCTGCCACAAGGGCGGCGCAGGCGATGTTTTGTGCCTGGTAGTAAGGTTTTTGAGCGGCCAGGTCGCGGTAGGTAGACCGAGGAGTCACCAGGTCGAATACCAGCGCGTCGGCCAAAGATGCGGGCTCCTGACGGATCGTGAAGTAGCCCTTGGGAAGCGCGGCCTCTTGTGGGAGCAAGGCTTTCTCAAGGCGCACAGCCTCGTTGGGAAGCGAGGGCTGGTCGGAAGGCGTTGCGGAAGGCGTTGACGCCTCAGGGAGCGCAACGGCTTCAAGACAGGCTGACTGATCGGGTTGTTGGCCCGTCTCTACAAAACGGTCCCAGGCATCCGAGGTCAGCTGGCGTACCAGCTGAGGAACAACCCCCTGCTCCTTGCAGCGGCCCAAAAGCACCTGGGCCACCTCGGGCGTTTGGGTGCCCGTGCCAAGGACACAGGACTGGCCGGCCTTGATGATGGCGGCCTTCTCGGCAGCAATTTGGCCCAGGGTATCTCCCAGGATATGGGTGTGATCCAGTCCGATGCCGGTCACGGCACTCACTTGAGGATGGGTGGCCGTGGTGGCATCCCAGCGGCCGCCAAGACCCACCTCAAGCACTGCCACATCTATCTCTGCCAGGGCAAAGGCCACACAGGCGGCAACGGTAAGGGTATCGAACTCAGTGACGTCGTAGGGTCGAAGATCCCGGATGATGCGGCGACTGTTGACGCGCCTGCCCGCCTCGACGGCGGCAGCGATGGAGAGGCCAAAGGCATCGGGAACGATGGGAGCGCCGTCAACCTCCATGCGTTCGGTGTAGGACACAAGCTCAGGCGAGGTGTAAAGGCCGCAGCGCAGCCCCTCTCCCCCTAGAACAGCAGCAGTGTAGCGCGACGTTGAGGTCTTGCCGTTGGTGCCGGCGATCTGGACGATGTCAAAGTAGGCGTCGGGGCGGCCAAGCTCATCCAACATTTCCTCAACGGTCTCCAGCATGGGGCAAATACCCAGTCGCAGAATGTGGGCCAGATGGTCCAGTGCTTCGGAGTAGCTCATGGGCACAAAGTCGAAGGGGATGCGATAGGGATAGCTCAAAGTGCCTACATGAGTCATGAATGCTCCTTTTGACGCCAGCCGCACAGATCGGGCGAAGCGCTGATGATTCTGTGTAAAGGAATATCGGTAGTCTCTAGGGTATTTGATAAGGCTACCTGTTGGCATTTATAGCCAATACCCAGTGTTGTGACCGTTGGATTAAGCGTGGCTAGGAAGCGATCGTAATAGCCGCCTCCATAGCCTAGCCGGCCCATAGTCTGAGGATCTAGCCCCACTGCCGGCACGATGACCAGAAGCGTTGCAGGATCGAGTGCCACAGGGTCTACCAAAAGGCACTGGGAGGGATTTGGCTCTCCCATTCCAAAGGGGTGAGGGATGAGACGAGAGCGCCAACCGGGTTCTATCTGATACCACTTAAGCATTTTGTCCGAGGTACAGGCTGGCAATAGCACCTGTTTGCCTAATTCCAAGGCTTTATTGAGCAACTGGTTGCATGATATCTCCGAACCCATGGCCGCATAACCGCAGACAGTCGCGGCCCTTTCCCACTGGGGCCATCTCTGCACCCGCTCATTGACGAAGTGCTCCTCGGCGGCGCGCTCGGCTGCAGATAGAGCGTTGCGCCTAGCCAAAAGCTCCGAGCGTAGCATAGCTTTCTTTGCAGCGCGCCACTCGCTTGTTGGAAGGTCCGAAGCCTCAGATCTATGTGGAAAATTCGCAAAAGATGTCATGACACAGATGATAGGACGCCCGCGGCCAAGAGTCGACAGTACAAGCTCACAGTCCTCAACCCTTTGCATCTGCCGATAAGAAATAAGCCCCAACGCCTGGGCGCTAGGGCTTATCGGCAGCTAATGATGGCAGTAATTACACAAGCGCCATCGCCAGGCACAGCAAGAATAAGGGGCGGCGCAACCACCCTCTCTAGGGGTTGTGCGCTACTCCTCTACGCCATCCAGGCGCTTGTAGAGAGTGATGAACTCAGTGGCCATGATGCGCACGGTCTCGGTGCCTGCCATCTGATCCTCAGCATGCAGGAGGATGAGGGGGGCGTCGGGCTCGCGCTCGCCGGCGGCGTCGGCCTGGAGCAGTTTGAGGTGTACGTCGTGGCCCTCGGCGAAGGCCTTGTCGCCCTCAGCTATGAGATTGGCGGCCTCTTCAAAGTTTCCCTCGCGCGCCTTGGTCATAGCGTTCACAAAGCAGGACTTGGCGGTGCCTACATAGCTGATGATCTCGAAGCAAGTGAGTTGAAGCTCATTCATATCTTCCATGGTGCAGCAGATCTCCTCATCGGGTTGCAACGGGACGGATATAAAACGCAGGGATAGCTCCTAGATCTCGGCCAGGGCAGCATCCAGGATCTTGGGGGCGTTCATGCGACCGTAGTCCACCATCGCGATGACCTCGACGGGCTTGGCGCCATCCACGGCCTTCTCGAAGTCGCCCTTGGCATAGCCAATCTGGGGGCCCAAAAGCAGGATGTCGGCGGAGTCGATGTTCTCCATGGCCTCGGCCATGGGACGGGCCTCGATCTCGACGTCCAGGCCGCGATTCTTGGCCTCAGCTTGCATCTTCTGCACGAGTAGAGAGGTGGACATACCGGCGTTGCACACAAGCATGATCTTCTTCATTGAGGTCTCCTTAGGGATGGGAGGCATCCGCCTCCGGGTCTTGGGCCAAGGCCTGGGCTCGCAAGCCTTGGGATGTGCCTTGTTTGCGGTGCACGGGGCTCACGACGCGCAAGTCCTGAGCACCCTGATTTTTCTGGGGGTCACAAAGCTTTTTCTAAAATGCCTGAACAACCTCGCAATTAAAAGTACTCCTAGAGAGCCGCTCGCAAGGCGACTCCCCTAGGGGAAACGGCGACCGGACACCGTTTCCCCTTCCCTAGGTGCACGGGGTGGGAGGCGTGCTACAGAGGTTCCGGGCGAACCTTTAAAAATGCCGCAGGAAAACTCAGGGTAGTGCGTTGAGCAACAACTCTTAAGCAGCGTCCTGCATCTCCATCTGCTTGGCAGTGGCGCGCTCGGAGATGTGCATGAAGGGAAGCCACACTGCCATGCCGATGGCGATCTCGATGACCTGCCACACGCCGGCACGCCAGTCAAAGCCGGTGGAGAAGAGGGCGGAGAGCACGGGAGGCGTGGTCCAGGGAGCCTGCACGACGCAGGGGGCGATCCAGCCGATGCAGGTGAGGCCGTAGGTGGCGGCGATGAAGATATCGGGCAGGATGACGAAGGGCACCATCAGCGGGATGTTGTAGACGATGGGATAACCGTAGATAACAGGCTCGTTGATGTTAAAGAGGCCAGGCAGGATGGAGAGCTTGGCAATGACGCGGGAGGCCTTGTTCTTGGAGAACAGGAAGGTGTCCAGAAGAAGCATGAAGGTGCAACCGGAGCCGCCGATCAAGGCGAAGGAGTTGACGATCTGCATGTTCATGTAATGGTCGGCAGGGATGACCTGGCCAGCTTGATACATGGCCATGTTCTCGACGATGAGGACGGTCAAGATGGGCTCGGCGAGCACGCCGGAGATGGTGGACTGGTGGATGCCGAGGCAGAAGAGCAGGTTGGCGACGGTGTAGATGACGATGACGGCTAGAGGGCCTGCGTTCATGACGCCCTTCAGAGGAGCGGCGACGCACTCGGAGATGAGGGTCATGAGGTTGGTGTTGAAGATACCGTTGAGCAGGGCAGCCACAAGACCAAAGATGGAGAGGCTCAAAAGCAGGGGGATGAGCACGTTGAAGGACTTGCCCACCGCGGGAGGAATGCCCTCGCCCAGGTTGATCTTGAGCTTCTCGACGCTGGAGATCTTGATGAAGACGGTGGTGGCCACAAGACCCACGATGATGGCGGCGAACAGGCCGTTAGCACCGGTGTTGCTGGTGGAGATCATGCCGGAGACGCTGGTCTCGAAGGTGGTGTCCTCAGCCATGTTGAGGGTGGCGGCGAGGTCTGCAGCCTCGAGGGTCTCGACCCCTGCGGCCACCTCACCGGAGCTGGTGGCATAGGTCAGGTTGGCCACGGTGGTGGTCACCGTTTGCGGAAACATGATAACTAAGCAGCAGATAGACACTACCAAGCAGGCGATGGCGTTGCCAAAGCGCTTGTTGTTGGCCAGGCAGTAGCCAATGGTGCCGCACAGAAGGATGGCGGCGAAGCTCAAGGTACCTTGGGTGATGGCGTTTCCCCAATATTGAGCAGCCGCCAACTCGGCAGAGCCGTCAGCTAAAAAGAGGGGGAAGACCACGTTGTTAATTAATACTGCAATGCCAGCAAAATATAGATTGGCATGATGGTGGCGAAGCCGTCGCGCAAAGAGCGCAGATGCACTTGGTTGCCCACCTTGGCAGATACCTCGGCAAATTTATCGAGGAATGACTGCCCGCTTTCGTTAGCCATGGATTCTCCTTCTCTCTACGTTTTAAAAACCCAACCTTTGGTCCGGGTGTTGCCAAAGGCCTAAGAGCCAAACTGTGATGTGCTACGAAATCACGTGAGTGGTTGCTACCTCGTGGAGCCAGGCGGCAGACTTCTTGGGAACTCGCTGGTAGCCTTCCATAAGGTCTACCTCGATGAAGCCATAGCGGTTTTTGAAGGCGTTGTTCCAGGACCAGTTGTCGATGGCGCCCCAGTAGTGATAGCCCACGCAATGAGCGCCGTCTTCGATGGCTTTGGCGATCCAGGTGAGGTGCTGGCGCACAAAGTCGATGCGGTAGTCATCCTGGATTTGGCCGGCCTCATCGCGATTCTTGTACTCACCCTCGATGCCCATGCCGTTCTCAGAGACAAACCACTCCAGGTCCGGGTAATCGCGGGCAGCGGTCATGCCAAAGTCGTAGATGCCCTTGGGGTAGACTTCCCAGCCGCGGCTCTCATTCATGACGGCGTCAGGCCAGACATACTTGTCTGCAAAGACCGGACAACCAGCCTCGTCTACGTCGCGGGAAGGCGCCTGCACGCGAGTAGGCTGATAGTAGTTGCAGCCCAGCCAGTCCACCGTGCCGCGGGCCAAGATCTCATCATCGCCCGGGCGAATGGGGAGCACGCAGCCGCGCTCAGCCAGAGTCTCTACCACGTCTTGGGGAAGCTGGCCCTTGGTTACCAGGTCGAGCCACCAACGATTGTTGATGCCGTCGATCATGCGCACCGCCTCGAGGTCTGCCTCAGAGGGGTTCTCCTTGGTATAGGGAGGCATGAAAGCGTTGATAAGGCCGATTCGAGCATCAGGAAGCATGAGACCAGCAGATTGTGCCTCGCGGAAGACCTGCACGCCTTTGGCATGGGCAATGGAGATGTTGTATTGGACGGTGCGGGCGCGATTGAAGTTCTTGATGAAGGGCCACCAGTTGCCCTCCTGGTAGCGTTGCTCAGGCTCTACCGTAGGCTCATTGAAGGTGAACCAGCAGCGGACCTCCTGGCCAAACTCGGCGAAGGCCTTGCGCGCATAGTTCTCGTAAGCATCCACCACCTCGCGGTTCTCCCAGCCGCCGCGACGGAACAGGTAAGTGGGCATATCAAAGTGGTAGAGGTTTACGAACATCTCGATACCAGCGGCTTTGGCGGCGGCAAATAGACGGTGGTACCACTCGGCGCCCGCAGGATTGATCTCGCCGTTCTCATCTAAGAAGCGGCTCCATTGGATGGAGGTGCGCACCGAGTCGAGCCCCAGTGTCTCTTTATAGAGCTTGAGATCGCCCTCATACATGGTCATGAAATCATTGCCCACGTACGAGCCCACCTTGTTGTAAAAGTCATCGATGTTCTCGATGGACCAGGTGTCCCAGAGATTCTCCAATTTGCCGTCTTCGGCCCATCGACCCTCAGTTTGAGGGCCCGAAAAAGCGGCACCCAAAAAGAAGTCTTGAGGCAGGGTGGGGTTGCTCATGCGTACTCCTTGGCGTTGGTAAGGCAGGCTCGCGATACTGCACCCGAGGCAAGCAGACAGGACTACCACTTGCAGAAATAAGTGCACTACCTGCGCTTATTGGTGATTGTATCTATAGGGATTGATACTCGTATCGTTCTTTTTATAGATGCGTCCCGTTTCTTGGTTTGTATTGTAGCGCTCTAATTGTTTGCATAGCGATCTCACCGCTCGATTTCTATGGAGCTTCCCGGCGAGCGGTCTCATATCCCCTATAAACGGTATCCATATTCAATTTGTAAGGAACGCGCTCTAATTTCTCATCTATCCTATGATGTAAACGACTGACCGCTATTTATCGAGGTCAAGGTGATGAACCATGTCTAAATACGAAGACATTGCCACAGATATTCAAGGATCTATTTTGGATGGCAGCCTTAAAGCCGGAGACCGCCTTCCCACCGTAGTAGAGCTCTGCTACCTTTATGGTGTGAGCAAAATCACTGTGCGCAAAGCCATCGACATCTTGGCAGAGCAAGGCTTGGTTTCTAGCCGTCGAGGCTCTGGCACCTATGTGAAGACCACGCCAGAAGCTTTGGGTGTAGAAAGCGACCTACATGCTGGTGACGTCCTCTACACCGGTCGCTCAGATCGATCTGTGGGATTTACCAACGAATATGCGCTTCAAGATAAAAAAGTCAGCTCTGACATCATCGAGTTTTCTATTGTCGTGCCCCCGAAGCAAATCGCCCAACGCCTAGATATGAGCCCCGATGATTTCGCCTATCACGACATTCGCGTGCGTCGTCTAGACGACATTCCCATCGTGGTGGAGAACACCTACATGCCCTTGGAGCTCATTCCCGGCCTCAAACGCCATCACTTGGAAGGCTCTATCTATCGCTATCTTACTCAGGATCTAGGATTGCACCTTTCCAGCTTTCACCGGATCATCCGTGCTGTACCCGCCACTCTCGAAGAAGCCCAGTGGCTTGAGACTGAAGAAGGCTCTCCCCTCTTAGAGATCGAACAGATTGGCTTTGTGGATACCGGCCTGCCATTTGAGTATTCAATTTCGCGTAATGTGGGATCGCGCGCCGAGCTGCATAACATCAACATCACTTAGGGCGGCGATACAGTGGGAGTAATGCAACTGGGGTTGAATGTTCCTTGCCGATGCCAAACGCATGACGGTAGGGCTTTTGCCCTTGTGCTCCCTCTAAATTGTTACTGCATACGCTACATTATTTTGTAGCGTATGCAGTAATTTTATACCTTGCAATTTTAATAATACTTCATTAGCTACATATTGATGTAGCTAATGAAGTATTTCTTCTGAGGCGAGCAGACCCTTGATCCGGACCCAGGCTTTAACGAAACCCAAACTCGAACTAAGGGAAATGCATCTACTCCCTACTGTTCCAGTGCCGCAACGCCCAGGGCCAAGCATCCCAAGATGCCCTGATCACCATTGCACCCAGCAGGCACGATATAGCTGTCCACAGCTTTTACCTGTGGAGTCGAGATATAGTTGTTAAGCAGCTCGGTGAACTTGTTGCGCACCAGATCAAAGAGTTGCTCTTGCTTCATGACGCCGCCGCCCAAGATGATGCGCTCGGGAGAATAGACCATCACGTAGTCCACCAAAGCCTCAGCGATATAGTCGCTCTCAAGCTCCCAGACTTCGGCCTTATCGGCAAGCTCAAAGCCTTTGGCACCCCAGCGCTGCTCGATGGAGGGGCCAGAAGCCAGGCCCTCGAAGCAGGAGTCGTGGTAGGCGCACACAGAGGCGCCGGTATCGTAGGAGCGCTTGCGCAAAAGAATATGGCCGGCCTCGGGGTGAAGCATGCCATGGAGAAGCTTGCCGCCTGCAAGTACGCCTGCGCCAATGCCGGTGCCAATGGTGATGTAGACCACGGTGTCGAGACCCTTGGCAATGCCGTAGGTAGCTTCGCCAAGGCAAGCAGCGTTGACGTCGGTGTCGTAGCCCACCGGCACATCAAGGGCAGAGAGGCCGCCCAAAAAGTCGTAGTGGCGCCAGGCAGTCTTGGGGGTCTCCAGGATCCAGCCATAGGTGTCGGAGTTGGGATCGACGCCGGTGGGACCAAAGGCGCCTACGCCCAATGCGTCGATGGAGCGCTCAGAAAACCACTGGACAATAGCAGGGACCGTGATAGCAGGGTCTTTGGTAGGAATCTCCTCACGTTCGAGGATCATGCCCTCAGGGGTTGCCACAGCCATCACCATCTTTGTGCCGCCAGCCTCAAGGCAGCCAATGCGAAGGGTGCTTTTCTCGGTCATAGGGTCTCCATTCCTAGGCGGTTCGCAGAGCATCGCTCTCTACGTGTCACGAGGGTTTGAGGCGGTTGCAGATGCGCCCGTGATATTTGGGAGCGCGTTGCTTAGCAGTTTATAACGATACAATTTGCACGGGGCAGTATAAATCCTGTAGATGCCCTGAACGGTATTGGCAGTACCACGAATCACAGAAGTCGCTGGTGAGGGGCTCGAGCTGCCTTGGAATCAACGGCCTGCAGGCCCCTCAAGAGCAACGTTGGCGAGCCTTAGACATCCAGTTGCCAGCAGCGGATGGCGGCCTTAGGGGCGCTCGCCTGCACCGAATAGCTGCGCGGGTAATAGCGGCTGGAAAAGACCTGGGCGCCTCCGTTGCAAAAGACCTCCACAGAAGAGGCGTCCCCCAGGATGCGCAGGGAGGTGAGAGCGGGGGCGGCGAGTCGGCGCTCACCGCGACCCCCTCCCAAAGACTCGGCTAGCCGATCCTCAAAACTCACCACGATCTCATGGGAGGTCTGGTCGTAAGAGACGGTGAGGCCGCCAGCCACAGTCACCGAGCATTGGGAATCAACGATGCGCGCTATCTCCAGGTCAAAGCAGGGCACGCCGCTGACCTGCAGGCTCCCGTCTCCCAGCCAGAGCGAGCTGCGATAGTCATAGAGCTCGCGCGCCGGGCGCTGGAATACCTGGGCGCCATCGGTGACCACCTCGCGGGGCACCGTGAAGCAGTGCTGCCAGCCACAGGAGACGGTGGGATTGCGGTGTTGGGGACAGTCGGGCATGCCCATCCATCCAATGAGGATGCACCGGCCGTCTTGGGCCGTGAAGGTTTGGGGCGCGTAGAAATCGAACCCACCGTCCCAGAGATGAAACCGACCCAGCTCATGGGCGCCTACCAAAGACCCTGCAAAGGCCATGTAGCCACTGGGATACACATTGGAGCCTGCCTCAGGGCCCTCCAGCCCTTGGGGGCTTACCGACAGCAGGTTGAGCGGCTCTTTTTGGGGACAGCGGTTCTCGGCACTGGTAGCAGAGGTGGTTCCCAAGCCGAGAAAATCCGGGCACTCCCACATGTAACCCATGGGCTCTGGGGAGACGATCTGGTTTTCCAAGCGCCAGCGGGTGAGGTCCTCCGAGCCAAAGACCAGAAGCTCGCCTCTGTCATGGGCACGATCTAGGCCCTTGGCGCGGGCGCCCAGCAGCATGAGGTAGGCAGGGCCTTGAGCGTAGGGGCTGGCAAAGACCTTGGGGTCGCGCACATGGCAGGTGAGGTGAGCCGGGTAGTCAGCGGGAGTCAAGAGCAGCTGCTTGGGGCCAAAGTGAGAGCCATCGTCACTGGTAGCCAACAAGACGTTGGCGTCTCGACCGCTCGTCACGTAATCAAAGGCAACCTCGTGAGACGCATGCTTGACGTTGCCTGTGTAAAAGGCCCAAATTCGACCGTCGTGGACCTGCGCCGAGCCAGAGTAGACACCCTGGGCATCATAAGGGGTGTCAGGAGACAGCACCACCCCATCTGGCTCCCATCGCACCAGATCGCGACTGGTGGCATGGCCCCAATGCTTGAGACCTCCGTCTACCTGGTCAGGAGAGTTTTGGAAGTAGGCATGAAAGGTGCCGTCCTTTTGGCAGAGGCCGTTGGGATCGTTGAGCCAACCTGCCTGAGGCATGAGATGAAAGCGCTGTGCCCAAGGGCCGTGAGTGCGCGTGGCGGTGGGAGTCGGTGAGGTTTGAAGCAGCATGGGTGCGCCTTATCCTTTGCGAGCGAGGTCCATGACAGAGCTCTTGCCGGGCTCCACAGAGTCCATAAGCTCGCGGCATTCCACTTCGAAGTCGTCGGCGTTGGAGACGATCATCATGGTGGTAGTGGGGTAGCCTTCCTGGCGCAGAGCAGCAAAGTCCACGTCCAGCAGCAGGTCGCCGGCAGCTACGCGTTGACCCTCTGTGACGCGCTTGGAGAAGCCGCGGCCAGCCATCTTGACGGTGTCCACACCTACGTGGATGAGGATCTCGGCACCAGAGTCGCTGGTGATGCCCACGGCATGTCCCGTATCAAAGACTGTGGTGACCACACCGCCGCAGGGAGCCACCACTGCCGAGCGATCGATCTCGCCAGGCTCGATAGCCACCGTGGGTCCCAAGATTTGGGCGGCAAAGGTGGGGTCGGGAATCTCTTGGGCAGCGATGGGTGAGCCCGCCAGAGGGGCCACCAGGGTTTCTGCGGCAAGCATCTGAGGAGCGACATCCAACTGAGAGGCGGCAGCTGGCTCAGGGGAGCTCTTCTCGGCAGCAGGGGCGGCTTTGGCAGCCTGGGGCTCATCGGCATAGAGCATGAAGGAGAGGCCAAAGGCCACGGCAGTGGTGACAGCGAACATAATGATGTACTGCAAAGGCATGTTGAGGCAGAGCAGGATGCCAAAGAGGCCGGTGACGCCCGTGCCTGCTGCGGCAAGGCCGGTGAGCGAGCAGATGAGGGCGCCTACCGCGCCTCCGATGCATCCAGCCACAAAGACCTTGAAGTAGCGGAGGTTCACGCCAAAGATGGCCGGCTCGGTGATGCCCATGAACCCGGAGAGGGCGGCGGGGAACGCCAGGCCGCGGACCTTGGGGTTCTTGGTCTTGACGGAGACAGCCAGGCAGGCAGCCGCTTGGCCGATGTTTGCGGCGCTGGCAATGGGCAGCCAGTAGGTGACGCCGTAGGAAGCCAGCTGTCCCAGGTCGATGGCGGTGTACATCTGATGCAGGCCGGTAACCACCGTAGGCGCGTAGAAGCCGCCCACCACCAGGGCGCCCAGGCCAAAGGGCAGCGTAATGAGCCACTGGACGGCGCCCAGCACCGCGTTTTCAAGCACTACAAAGAGGGGCCCCACAAAGCCCAGAGTAAGGTAGGCGCTCACAAAGACGGAGACCAGAGGGGTCACAAAGAGGTCGATGGCCTCGGGAACCACCTTGTGCAAGCGCTTTTCGAGGAAGGCCAGGATGGCACAGGCGATGACAATGGGAATCACGTGGCCTTGATAGCCCATCCAGTCCACCGAAATGAGACCAAAGAGCATGGATTGTTGAGGCACCGCACCCTGAGCTGAGAGCTCGGCAAGATTGTAGGCGCTCTCCAGGCTGGGATGGATCATCAGGGCGCCCATGACTGCGCCGAGGAAGGGGTTGGCGCCAAAGGCTTTGGCAGCCGAGAATCCAATGAGCACCTGTAAGAAGGTGAATGCGGTGGAAGATACCAGATTTGCCACCACGTAGAACTCGTTGGTGGTGTCCAGCTGAATGAAGCCGTTGGCCGCCATGAAGTTCACCGTGCTCATGATGCCCAAAAGCAAGCCGGAGGCCACGATGGCCGGGATGATGGGCACAAAGACGTCGCCCAAGAGCTTGATGCCGCGCATGATGGGATTTTGCTTGGCAGCAGCAGCCTCTTTGGCCTCGGCTTTGGAGACGCCGGTAATGCCGCCGGCAGTCACAAACTCATCGTAGACCTTGTTTACCGTGCCAGTGCCAAAGATGATCTGCAGCTGGCCCTGAGCTTCGAATACGCCTTTGACGCCCTCGACGTCCTCGATGGCTTCCTTGTTCACCTTCGAGTTGTCGGCGATGACCAGACGCAGACGGGTGGCGCAATGAGCGGCCGACGCCACATTGGCGGGCCCTCCCACAAGCTCCAACACCTCTTTGGCGGATTTGGCGTAGTCCATACCCAATCCTTTCTCTCTTAGGACAGCCCCCGATGCTGCCCTGTCTCTTGATTAGGTACTGTAAACGTTTTCATACTTTACAACGGAAAATAGCCTTCTTTTTCCCTTCCTGTCCCGCCAACGGTAGCAATTAAGGGATAAATGGTGGACACCTTGCACGGGCCCTTTGTCCTTCGACTCCTCCTGCGCCAAGGATCTCCTTTGCTACCGCTCTTGATGCCTATAGAGCCACCACGCGATAGCCCATAATGGTGCTCACTGGCAGCGCGCCCGGATGCTCTAGCTGCTCAATAAGCATTTCTGCACTCTTTTTTCCGCTGGTACGATAAGTGAAATGCACCGTGGGAATGCCACCGGTAAGCATGGAAACCACTTGGTTGTCGCCAAAGCCCGTCACGGTAATGGCAGATTTTCCCTGATGCAGCCCTCGCTCCCCTACCGCACGAAGTGCGCCTGCGGCAATGAGATCGGTAGAACAGCAGATGTAATCGATGTTAGTTTTAGCGGCAGCTGCCTCATCCAGCAGCTGCCGAGTGACCTGAAGACCGGACTCTGAGGAAAACTCGCAGCGCTTGATATAGGTAGGGTCCAGCGAGGCGCCCCATTCAGCAAGCCCCTCCTTGAAGCCTCGAAGCCGAGAAACGCCTACCGCCTCATCCTGGGGATCCACTGCCAGGTAGGCAAAGCGTGCGCCAGGTTTTGCGGCTGCGAGCTTTGCAGCAAGGCTGCGAGCGGCTCCAAAGTCATCCTGGAGCACGCAACTGACCCCCTCATAGCGCTGCCCCACCACCACCGCAGGCACCTGGCAGCGCTCAAAGAAGTCTTTGTGGGCTTGGTCTACCGTGGTGCCCACCAAGATGAGACCGTCCACGGGGTAGGCGGCAAAAAGCTCGAGGTAGTCAAGTTCTAGCTGAGGGTCGTTGTCGGTATTGGCCAAAAGCATCTGGTAGCCGGCAGCAGAAAGCCCTTGCTCCACGCCGGCAGTAATGCGGGCCACGCTCTCAGAGTTGATGCGGGGGACCACTACACCCACCAGCTTAGAGCGGCCTCGGCGCAGGTTGCGGGCTTGCTGCGACGGGCGATAGCCGCACTCCATAATGGCTGCAGCGATGAGAGGTCGTTTCTCGGCAGCTACATAGCCATCGTTTAAGTAGCGAGACACCATGGCGCTGCTTACGCCGGCAATCTTTGCGACATCTTTGATGGTGGCCATAAGGCTGCCCCCTACTCTAGGCAACTCCTTGTGTAATCGTGTACATAATACCTGAACACAGGAGGAACTCCCTAGAAAAAGCGCCTCGCAGGCAAGCCTACGAGGCGCTCGGCAGTCTGACGGAGCGCATTGCTACTCGGAGAGATCCTCAAGCTGTGCGGCAAGGCGACTTAACGTGGCCTCCAGCTCAGCCTTGCGAGTCTGCTTGGCCTCGATGATCTCTGGGGCGGCCTTGGCGATGAAGCCGGGGTTGGACAGGGTCTTCTCGATACCCGCCAGCTCGCCAGTAGCCTTCTTGATCTCCTTCTCCAGGCGTTTGCCCTCGGCGCCAAAGTCGATAAGCCCTTCGAGTTGCACATAGGCCTCGAAGTCTGGGTCTACCAGAGAGACCGAGGAACCAGGCTTTTCCACATGCTCGCCTACGGTGAGCGAAGTGACGAAGCCAACTTTGGAGATGAAGTCGCGCTGAGCTTCCAGACGAGCGGACTCTTGAGGGGCCGCCTTTACCACCACATCCACCGCCTCGCGAGGAGACAGACGATAACGGGCGCGGATGGAGCGCAGGCCAGAGATGAGACGCTTGGCGATGTCGAAATCTGCCTCTGCCTCGTCATTCATGAACTCAGCCACCAGCGAAGGATCGGGCCAGAGGCTCATCATCAAGAATCGGCCCTCATGGGCTGGCTTGAGGGAGGGCTTGTCGGCAGCCTCATAGAGGTCCAAGCCAGAGGCGGGCAGGGCATCCCAAATAGTCTCGGTCACAAAAGGCATGCCGGGGTGCAGCAGGCGCAGCGAGACGTCCAGGGTGTAGACCAGATTGCGCTGGGCGGCCAGGCGCACCTGGGAATCGTCGGAGTTGAGACGGCCTTTGCACAGCTCCACGTACCAGTCGCAGAAGTCGTTCCAGAAGAAGGCTTGCAGGTCGCGGGCATAGTCGCCAAAGCGATACTCGTCTAGCGCACGGGTGGTAGAGTCCACGATCTTGGCCAGGCGAGAGAGCATCCAGGCATCCTCGGCGGTGGCAGCGGTGGGTTGGCCAGGCTCGTAGCCCTCAAGGTTCATGAGCACAAAGCGGCTGGCGTTCCAGATCTTGGTCACAAAGCCGCGGGCCTGCTCGGTGCGAGGGCTGCCGGCAAACTCGCCGGTCTTCTTGTCGAACTCGGCGTCAAAGCGCACGTCCTGGTTGTTGGTGATGAGGGTGAGCAGGTTGTGGCGCATGGCGTCTGCGCCATATTTGGCCATGAGATCCATGGGATCCACGCCGTTGCCCTTGGACTTGGACATGCGGCTGCCGTCTTTGGCCAGGATTGTGGCGTAGATGACCACGTCCTCGAAGGGGATCTGATCGGTGAAGTAGAGCGAGCTCATCACCATGCGGGCCACCCAAAGCGCAATGATGTCGCGGGCGGTGACCAGGGCCTTGGTGGGATAATGGCCCTCCATCTCCTCAGGATGCTGCGGCCAGCCCTGGGTGGCGAAGGGGAACAGCTGCGAGGAGAACCAGGTGTCCAGCACGCTGGGGTCCTGAACCACATGATGGCTGCCGCACTTAGGACATACCTCGACATCGTCCATGGAGGCGTCTTCCCAGCCACAGTCCTGGCAGGTGAACACCGGGATCCGATGACCCCACCACAGCTGGCGGGAGATGCACCAGTCTTTGACGTTGTCCATCCAGGTGAGGTAGGTCTGCTCCCAACGGGTGGGATGGAAGGTGATGGCACCGGAGGTCACGGCATCTGTAGCCGGACCCTTGAGCTTGTCCACCGCCACAAACCACTGCTCAGAGAGCCAAGGCTCCAACGTGGTGTCGCAGCGATAGCAGTGCATGACCGAATGCTCGTGGTCTTCCACATGATCCAGCAGGTCGTGGTCTTCGAACCACGCCAGGATGGCGGTGCGGGCCTCATCGCGGTCCATGCCGGAGAAATCGCCGTAGCCGTCCACCACGCGAGCATGCTCATCAAAGATGTTGATCTTCTCCAAGCCATGAGCCTCGCCCATGGCAAAGTCGTTGGGGTCATGGGCGGGGGTGACCTTCACAAAGCCGGTGCCAAAGCCGGCGTCCACATGCCAATCGGAGAAGATGGGAATCTCACGGCCCACGATGGGCAGCACCACAGTGGCGCCCACGAACTTGGAGGACTCAGGGTCGTCCTGAGACACGGCAATGCCGGTGTCGCCCAGCATGGTCTCAGGACGGGTGGTGGCCACCACGATGTAATCCTTGCCGTCTACCGGCTCTTTGAGGGGGTAGCGCAGGTACCAGAGGTGGCCCTTCTCGGTCTTGTACTCAGCCTCGTCGTCAGAGATCGCCGTGGTGCAGGAAGGGCACCAGTTCACGATGCGCTTGCCGCGATAGACGAGCCCCGCATGGTACCAGTCGCAAAAGACCTTGCGCACCGCATAGGAAAACTCAGGGCTCATGGTGAACTGCTCGTCCGAGAAGTCTGCCGAACAGCCCATGCGCTTGATCTGTTTGATGATGGTGCCGCCGTAGTCGCGGGTCCAGTCCCAGCAGGCATCGATGAACTTCTCGCGGCCCAGCTCCAGCCGAGAAATGCCTTCGCTCTTGAGCTTTTTGTCCACCTTGGTCTGGGTAGAGATGCCGGAGTGGTCCAAGCCCACGATCCACCGGGTAGAGACGCCCTTCATGCGGTTGTAGCGGATGAAGGCGTCCTGAATGGTGTCGTCCATGGCATGGCCCATGTGCAGCACGCCGGTCACATTGGGGGGCGGAATCACTACGGTGCAGTCGCCCACACCCTTGTTGCGCTGGTAGCATCCACCGTTGATCCAGGCTTCCACGAGCTGCGGCTCGACAGTTTGCGGGTCATAGTTTTTGGGCAGGTCACACACAGCTGTACCCTTTCGCAAAGTGGCGTTCTCCATAGCCGTCCTTTGAGCCTGCGACTCTGAGAACAGCGTGCCTATTGTAGCCCTTGGCAGGCTCGCTCGCCTATTTCTTGCCGAGAAGCCCCACCCTAAAACATGTTGCACGCACCGGGTGACTCAGGGCCTGCCTTAGAACAGTAACGCTAGTAGATGTCGTCCTCATCGGCAGTGGCGGCCTCGATCATCTGAGAGAAGGCCACAGGGTCTGAGGTCTCCTGTTGGGTGAAGACGCCCTGGTGGCGCTCGTCGTTGCGCACGTCCTCGATGGCGTCGACGAGGTCGTCGGCCTCAGGGCCGTCTGGGTGCTCGGCAGAGAGCATAACTGCCAGCTCCTCATCATCCATCTCGCTCTCATCGGCAAAACCCAGGTCGCAGAGGCGCTTGGAGGTCACCTCTTCATCTTCATAGGTGGTCTGGGAGAGCATGGCTTCGCCCCCTGCGATGGCAGCCTTGCACCTCTCGTGGGTGAGCTGGTCCTCGTCAGCATCGTATTCATAGATGTCAAAGGCAATAACGGCCTTCTGGGCCTCCAGCTGCTCCATAAGCTCGCCGGCCTGAGCCACCGAGAGCGAGCCGCAGAGGCAGGTGGCCACCTCGTCGTCAAAGCTGTCAGGAGTAGAGCCGCTTATGGTGTAGACTACTTGGCCGTCCTCAGGATCTTGGCCATAGACCGAAGTGATGCCCCACTCCAGCTTGTCCTCGTCATAGCTGTCAAGGGCAGCCTGCCAGATGGGCTTGAACTCCAGGTTGTCTGCCAGATCCTCAGAAATGCTCATCGTGCCGTAAAACACCGTTGCCATAGCTGCTCCTCAAAACCTTGACTGAAGCCTTGCGGCCCCAGCGACCATCGCTTTTGGGTGCCAGGAGCAAAAGTCCCTTGCACCATGCCATATCTGCGCTACTAGATACCCACTCACAAGGCCGCCATTGCCCCTGCGCGAGGCCTCCACTATTTGCCTGCGCTTCTCATCGCCCGTCTCAACGCCTTGGGCGCGCCGCTGGCCGGATTATTTGGCCGGTGGACCTGCGCGTTTTCCACTGGTTGCCCAATAGAGCCATTATCTCTATCTTTTGCCATCTTTCTGGCTAGTCTTAAGGCTTAGAATGCCCCCGCTGTGGGATACTCTTACCAACGCTCTACACCCATCTAAAGAAAGGGGGTGGCATGAGCAAAGGCGACGTTTTGGGATTTGATGCCAGTCGAGCTCCCAAAAAAAGTAGCACACTGCGCGATTTTGGCGCTACCAGCGCAGGCATTCAAGCAGTTTTTGATGCCTGTGACAACCACGATTATTACAACCTCATAGAGGCGCTTGAGCCCTTCTCCCCCTCTGCAGACACGCTGTTGGAGATATCGCTCGCCTTTCGCATGAACAATGACAAGCTTCTGCGCACGGCGGTCAACCAAGCTTTGTTCGAGGACGCCCCCAAAAACAAGGGGTCGCGCCTGCGCCGTGAGACGGAAGACAGCGTCATGCTTCAAGAGGTGCTGCCTACCTGCTTGGTCTACATGCTAGATAAGATGCGCGAGAAAGACTACGCCCCGGTCATCGATACCATCCAGCTGCTGCTGGACGAGTATGGCAATCCCCGCCAGCGCCGTCGCGCCAACACCGTACGCGATGCCGGAGCTCGCGCCCAGGCAGACCGCGAGATCTCAGAGATCCTCTCTTCTCAATCTGCCGAGAAGAAACCATCCCCTCAAGGTCCGCCCGCCTAAGGCTCGAGGCATTCGCGCTCATGCAAAAGGCAGGTCACCGCATCTTAGGTGACCTGCCTTTATTGGTATCTGGTGCGCCCGGACAGGATCGAACTGTCAACACTCGGTTTAGAAGACCGATGCTCTATCCATTGAGCTACGGGCGCCTATCTGGGAGGCTTTTGACTCTTGGACCGCTTGTCCTGCCGAGAAACGCCTGCCTGGCCGCAGGATAGGCTCTAGATCCTCGTAGGTCCTGCAGCACACTTACTTTAGGTCATTTTGACCTGGCCGCCTATCAAGAAATTGCAATTCTTGGCGCCAGGCCACAGACTCGAAGGTGCACGGTGGCTCTGCTCGATGAAGGGCAGCCTGCGCTAAAGGTCTAGCAACAGCTCGGCGATTTGGACGGCGTTGGTGGCGGCTCCCTTGCGGATCTGGTCGCCGCAGCACCAGAAGGTGAGGCCGTGGGTGCCGGGAGCAGCAGAGAGGTCCTCGCGGATGCGGCCCACATAGACCAGGTCTTGGTCGGTGGTCTCAAGCGGCATGGGGTATTGCTGGGTTCCTGGATCGTCCACCACCTTGACTCCAGGGGCTGCTGCGAGAATCTCGCAAGCCTCTGCCGGGGTGAGCGGACGCTCCAGCTCCACCGTGATGGACTCGGAGTGAGAGCGGGCTACCGGCACGCGCACGCAGGTGCAGTTCACGCGCAGATTGGGATCGTGCATGATCTTGCGGCCCTCGTTTTGCATCTTCATCTCTTCAGAGGTATAGCCTGCTCCGTCAAAGCCGCCGATCTGGGGGATCAGGTTGTAGGCCAGCTGATAGGCGAAGGCGCGAGGCTTGGGCATGGGCATGCCCTCCACAATGGCTTGATTCTCTGTTTGAAGCTCTTCCATGCCGGGAAGGCCGGCGCCAGAGGCCGCCTGATAGGTAGAACAGATGATGCGCGTCACGCCAGCAGCTGCAGCCAACGGAGCAACGCACACCAAACCGATGATGGTGGCACAGTTGGGGTTGGCGATGATGCCCTGGTTGAGGGCCACGTCTTGAGGGTTGATCTCGGGGATCACCAGCGGCACGTCAGGGCCTAGGCGAAAGGCGCTGGAATTGTCCACCACGCAGGCGCCTGCGGCCACCGCGTGAGGCAGAAGGGCCTCGGCCACAGGATTGTCTGCAGCGCCCAATACGATGTCTGCCCCTGCAAAGGAGTCGGGTGTGGCCTCCTCCACTCGCACCAGCCGCCCGTTCCAGGCGATGATGGCGCCTGCCGAGCGCGCGCTGGCCAAAAGGCGCAGCTCGCCTACGGGAAAGTCGCGCTCTTCCAAGCACTGCATCATCTGCTGGCCCACGGCGCCGGTGGCGCCCAGAATGGTCACGTTTTTTTGATCTGCCACGAGATCCCCCTTAAAGATCTTGGGTTTCTACCTACGATGGGCGGGTTTCTCGGCAGCCAAAAGGCCGCCAAAAGGCCGCCGCTACTCGATGAAGGCGTCGTAGACTGCCTGGACGGTGCGCTCGAAATCCTCGTTGTTCACACCGATGATGATGTTGATCTCTTGGGAGCTCTGGGTGATCATGCGCACGTTGATGCCTTCGTTGCCAAGCACGCCCAAAAGCTTGCCCGAGGAACCGGGCCTGGAGCTCATGGACCGGCCAACCACGCTCACCAGAGCCAAGGTGTCGATGACCTTGACGGTGTCCGGCTTTACTTCGCGCTGAATGTCGGCCACGATAGAATAGATGGAGTCCTTCACGTCACGTCCGTTCACCACTACCGAGAAGGAATCGATCCCCGTGGGCACATGCTCGATGGAGACGTGGTAGCGCTCAAAGATGGAGAGCACCTGGCGCATGAAGCCCACCGCGTCGCTCATGTGGGTCTTGGCGATGTAGACCGAGAGAAAATCCTTGCGACCGGCGATGCCGGTGATCACCGGATCGTCAGGGGTGGCCTCCACGCGTTCGCGGATGATGGTGCCACCCTCCTCGGGCGCGTTGGTGTTCAGGATGGCGATGGGAATGTTGGCCTCGCGCACCGGGAAGATAGCCTCCTCATGGAGCACGTTGGCGCCCATGTAGGAGAGCTCGCGCATCTCGTCGAAGGTTATGGACTCGATGGTGCGGGGCCTGTCCACGATGCGGGGGTCGGCAGAGAGGAAGCCCGAGACGTCCGTCCAGTTCTCATAAAGATCTGCCGAGAGGGCGTTGGCCAAGATGGAGCCGGTGATGTCTCCGCCGCCGCGATCCAACAGCTTGATCTCGCCGTCGGTGGTGGCGCCGTAGAAGCCCGGCATCACAAAGTGGCCCACCCGCACCACCAGCTCATGGACACGGTCAGCGGTGCGCTCCAGATCCAGCGACCCGTCGTGGTGAAAGACGATGGCGTCGGCGGCATCCACAAAGGGAAGCCCCAGGTACTCGGCCATGAGGTGGGCGGTGAACCACTCGCCGCGGCTCACAATGTATTCCGGGGAGTCAGAGGCCAGGCCCGCCCTGAAGTCGGCGAACTTCTGGGCCACCGGCCAGCTGAGTCCCAGATCCTCCTTGATATCGACGAAGCGCTGCTCGATGTCGTCCAGAAGCGCCGTGCAGTCGACGTTGTACTCTCGGTGGGCGTTCACCAGATAGAGCAGGTCGGTGACCTTGTTGTCGCCAGAAAAGCGCTTGCCTGCCGCGGAGACCACCACAAAGCGGCGGGCGTCGTCTGCGGCGATGATGGACTTGACTTTGCGAAACTGCTCGGCCGAGGCAACCGAGGAGCCGCCAAACTTTGTGATCTTGAGCATGGGGTCTCCCTCATGTAGGTGGCGCGATGAGACAAGGACGGGGGCGCAGGGCATGCAAGCTGCCGAGAAACACGTACCCTCAAGGGCCGTTAGTCTTGGGTGGCGAGCGCAGCCATGAAAGTGGTCGGGTCTTGGGACAGAAGCTTCTGGCAAAGCCCTGCGGCCGCTACGGCTGTGAGGCCATCCAACAGGACCAGGCCGCTCTCTTGGACTTGAGCGCCCTCGGGAAGAAGGTCTTGTGCCTGGGTGCGCACCAGGTAGCTGGAGGTGAGCAGCTCAGGCTTCCAGGCCAAGCGCTCCTCGCGGGGATAGACGGGCTTTTGGCCCGCGGCGCAGTCCAGAAGGTCCTGAACGATGGCGTCGCCGGTGGGCAGGGCTCCTGCGCCCTGGCCAAAGAACTTGAGGGGGCCCACGAAGTTTCCTACCAGCGTGGCCAGGTTGAAGTTGTCAGGCACGTTGGCCTCCAGAGAGGCAGCAGGCACCAGCACGGGCTCCACCGCCGCCGCATAGCCTTGGCCGTCCTGGGTGGCACGAGCCATAAGGCGCACGCCATAGCCCATGGCGCCGAAGGCCTCTAGATCCTCTTTGGCAAGGTTGCGGATGCCCATAACGGGAATATCGCGGCGGCAAAGGGTGTTGAAAGCCAGGGTGGTGCTGATGATGCACTTGTTGACCACGTCGATGCCGTCGATGTCCGCGGAGGGATCGGCCTCTGCATAGCCCAGCGCCTGAGCCTCTTTGAGCACCTCGTCAAAGGAGGCGCCCAGGGTGGCCATGCGATAGATGATGTAGTTGGAAGTGCCGTTCAGAATGCCGGAGATCTGGGTGATGGTATCGGTGCGGCGGGCCTTCTCGATAGCGGCGATCCAAGGAATGCCGCCGCCCGAGCTGGCCTCTACAAAGAAGCCCACCCCTGCTTTGGAAGCCGCCTGGCTGAACTCCGGCAGATAGGCGGCCACCACGGCCTTGTTGGCGGTGACTACCGACTTGCCTGCGTTCAGGCACCGCATAATGAAGCTGTGAGCGGGCTCAAGGCCGCCCATGGCCTCCACCACGCAGTCGATGGTGGGGTCTTCCACGATGTCTTTGATGTCGTAGGTTACGCGAGGGTCCTCATAGGTATTGGGTAGCGTAAGGATTTTGACGACCTCCAATGAGGGCACGGCGCTGTCTACGATCTCGATGACGCCGCCACCAACGGTGCCTGCGCCGAGAAGGGCGATCCTCATGTTTGTTAATCCAATCTTTCCGTTGGCCGCGCGTCTTATAGCCGGCCGCGTCCTTAGGTACCATGGGAGAGACGCATCCAACGAACCCTAAGGGAGTCGTCTCGATGAAATCGTTCTACCACAGCACTCGCTCCTTCTCGCAACCCGTAACAAGCAAGCAAGCAATTCTTGAGGGTATAGCGCCCGACGGAGGCCTTTTCGTGTCCGATGGCGCCTTCGACGACCTCGTTGAGCTCTCAGATATGTTGGCGGGCACCTATGAGGAGCACGCTGCAGAGATCTTGGGAAGACTGCTGTGCGATTTCTCGGCACAGGAGCTTTCGGGCTGCGTGCGCCGCGCCTATGGGTCCACCTTTGCAAGCCCTGCAGTGACCCCGGTGACTCCTGTGGGAGATGACTTCTTGCTGGAGCTCTATCACGGCCCCACCAGCGCCTTCAAAGACGTGGCGCTCCAAATGCTGCCCCAGCTCATGGGCGTGGCGCGCCAAGGTGACGGGCGAGACATCATGATCGTGTGCGCCACCTCGGGCGATACCGGCAAGGCGGCGCTGGCTGGCTTTGCGGGAGTCGAGGGCTGCGGCGTCACCGTGTTTTACCCCCATGGCAAAGTGAGCGACGTCCAGCAGCTGCAGATGGCCACCCAGACCGGCCATAACGTGGAGGTCTGCGCGGTAGAGGGCAACTTCGACGATGCCCAAAGCGAAGTCAAGCGCATCTTTGGCGACCGTCAGCTGGCAGGGCGCCTGGAGGCCCAGGGCTGCGTGCTCTCCAGCGCCAACTCCATCAACATCGGCAGGCTGGCGCCTCAGGTGGTCTACTACTTTGACGCCTATGGCCAGCTGGCAAAAGAGGGCGCTCTAAAGCTGGGCGATCCTGTGGACTTCTATGTGCCCACGGGCAACTTTGGCGACGTGCTGGCAGGCTACTATGCCAAGCGCCTGGGGCTTCCGGTAGGCCGCCTCTACGTGTGCTCCAATGCCAACGACGTCCTTTGCGACTTCTTGGAGACCGGCGTCTACGATCGCCGCCGCGACTTCCACAAGACCATCTCTCCCTCCATGGATATCCTCATCTCGTCCAATCTGGAGCGCCTGCTCTACTATGCTTCCGACAGCGACGTGGAGCTGGTCTCCTCCCTCATGGACTCTTTGGCAAAAGACGGCGTCTACCAGGTGCCCCAGCCTGTCATGGACACCATCCGCGAGACCTTCAGCGGCGGCAAGGCCACCGACCAGGAGACCCGCGCCACCATTGCGCGCACCTGGAATGAGACCGGCGTGCTCATAGACCCCCACACCGCTGTGGCCAAGACCGTGCTTGACGCCACCGAGCCTGAGGGCCGCGTACGTGTGGTCCTCTCCACCGCCAGCCCCTACAAGTTCTCCGCCGAGGTCTTGCGCGCCCTGGACCCCGCTGCCACCTTTGCCGACGGCTTCAAGGCCATGGATCGGCTGGCAGCCCTCACCCATACCCAACCGCCCGCACAGCTCTCGGGCCTGCGCTCCCTGCCCGTGCGCTTCACCCAGGTGGTGGAGCGCCCTGCCATGACCCAGGTGGTGGAGCACGCTTGCCAGTCCGTCTTCGATCTTTCCGATGCCGAGAAACCCATAGCCCCTGAGGCCGGGTCCTTCTCGGCAACAGAGAGCCAGGAGTAGCCGTGAGCGCCTCAGACCTCATCCTGGACGCAGGGGCACCGGCGACACGTGCGCGGGTGAGGGTGCCCGCGACCTCGGCAAATCTGGGCTGTGGCTTCGACTCTCTGGGCATGGCGCTCACCCTTTACAACGAGTTTCTGTTTGAGGCGGCGCCCCAGCTCTCCTTTGAGGGCTGCGAGGCCCGCTTTGCCAACGACCATCACCTGGCCTACACCACCTGGCGGCGCACGCTGCGCTCGCTGGCCGATGAATCCCGAGGGTCTGCGGCCTTGTGCGACCCTGCCAAAGTGCATCTGTCCTGCGCCAGTCAAGTGCCGCTCTCGGGCGGGCTGGGATCGAGCTCCACCTGCATTGTGGCAGGCATCGTGGCCGCCTATGCCATGGCCGGCGTGGCCCTTGCTCGCGAGGAGCTGCTGGAGAGGGCCACCCGAGCAGAAGGCCACCCAGACAACGTGGCTCCTGCCAGCCTAGGAGGCCTCACTTGCTCCTTCATCGCACCAGAGGGCCAGGTGGTGAGCCTTGAGAACCCGGTAGACAAGCGCTGGCGCTTCGTGGCGCTATCCCCTGCCTATGAGGTGCGCACCTCCGAAGCCAGGCGGGTGCTTCCACCCTCGGTGCCCTTGGAAGATGCGGTGTGGTGTTTGGGCCGCTGCCAAGGGACCATTCGAGCCTTGGAAACCGGCGACGGCGCGCTTTTGCGAGCCGCCTGCACAGACAGGCTTCATGAGCCCTATCGCAAGACGCTCATCCCTGATTACGAGCCTCTCAAAGAACTGGCTTTGCGCCTCGGCGCCGCTGCCTTTTGGATCTCCGGCTCAGGCTCCACTATGATAGCCGCCTGCTTGGACGAGCAGACGGCTGCCGACCTCTGCGAGGCTGTGCGGCAGCTCTCCCCCACGGTGGCCGCCCACATTCTCATGGCAGACAACCAAGGGGTTATCCTCTGCGAGCGCTAGCGGGCGCTTTTGCGGGAGCGCCTGTGCGACGTCAGCCGCTGGATGAGCAAGGCTGCCAAAAGACCGCAGGCAGCACCCGCAATATCGATGGCCACGTCGCGCAGCGCCCCCTCGCGCAGGGGCACAAAGAGCTGCAGCGTCTCGTCGAGGGCAGGAACCGTGCAGAGAAGTATCGCTTGGATCCAGCGCTGGCGCCTGGTATGAGGCGCTGGATGCAGCTGTGTGAGCGCGCCCAGCACAAAGTACTCTGTGAAGTGTCCCAACTTGCGCACCACAAACTGCTGGGCGTCCAACGATGTGAGACCCAACGCCTCCAGGCAGGGGGCCACCAGGTTCACCACTCGCAGGCTCTCATGACTCGAAGCTGCGCCGGGCACCAGCGAGCGACTCCAAATGAAGAGGACCCACCCAGCCACAAGTCCCCATTTCGCCCAGCGGCGCCAAGAGTGGCGGGGGCGTTTCTCGGAAGGGGATGTGGTAGGAGCCTGCCTCGGCGAAGAGACAGGCTCCTGGGCAGAAGGACCAGTGGGCGAAGAGATGCGATGGTTGGTCACGCAGGCCTACACCACCTGACGGGCAGCGGTGCCGTCCTGGAAGTAGCGGCGGGCGCGGTCGCGCACCACCTGGCTGGAATTGCCCTCCATCTCGTGCTCCACCAAATAGTTGATATAGCTGTTGGTGTCTTGGACCTCGGGGTGGCCTGCAGGGGTGCGGAAGGTCAAGAACTGGGTGTCGGGCTCAAGACCGTCGGGCTCATCCAGGGTGTCGGCGCCGCCGATGAGGTCGAAGAAGTCGCCTTTGACCGGCTCGGGAGCGCTGGAGTGGATCTTGACGGAGACGCGGCGAGAGCCCGACACCAGGTTGTCGTCAAAGCGCACGTCCATGGCGTCCAGCGCCTCTTGCCAGACGTCCTCCGAAGGATCCATAGCAAGCTCGGTCTCTGGGAAGATCTCCGAGCTGGCCACCGGCGCCTGGGCCGGCACTTTGGAGGTGTAGCCCACCTGGGCGAGGAAGGCGTCGGTATCAAAGATGGACGAGGAACTCTGGGGCGCCTCAGAGGCGGCAGGCTGGGCTTGAGCAGCCGCGCTCGCGCTGGCAGGCTGGGCGCTCTTCTCGGCAGGGGCGCCGTAGCGCTCGGCGGCGAAGGAGAAGGGCTTTTGGAAGCTGGCCGTGGCACTCACCGCGCTGACGGCCTCCTCGGCAGTCTCCAGCACCGTACCGCTATCAAAGAGGCCGTCCAGCTCCACGCCTAGGTCGCGAGAGATTTCCAGGTCGTTGGCTTGGGCTGCGGCCTCCCACCAGGAGGTGCCTAGGTCGGCCACCGTGCCGTCGGCCCGCTGGATCATGGGCAGATCGTCCATCATGTCGCCGCCCAGACGCTCAGCAAGCACGCGCGAGACGCCCTTGGAAAGGGCTAGCATACGATTCTTGAAACTCTTGCGATCCAAATATTCCGAGGCCACCCGCTCATAGTCCACGCTGGCTGCCGCGTGGATTCCGTCATGACCTTCGGATGCCTCCGGAACCTGCGAGGCTGCAGGCACAGGCTCGCTTTCCAGCTCGGGCAGATGGGGGATCCTCTTCCCTGCCGAGAAGCCCTGAACCTCAGGGGCCGAAGCTTGCTCGAAGGGTTCCGAGGCCTCAGGAGCTGCTACCGGCTCGGAGGTTTTTGGGACCTCTGGAGTCGCTGTGGCAGCACTCTGTCGAACAGCATCCACAGGGGACTCTCCAGCGTCTTCGGGAGACTGCACTCTGATAGCGCGTTCGGCTTGCCAGCGAGCCAACAGCTCATCTACCGAGAAGCTCTCGTCTGGGCTCTTGACGTGCTTGCTGCAGTACCCAGACATCTGGGGCTCAGGAGCCTCTGCTGCCAGCTTGGGCAGCGAGCCGCTTTTGTCGGGGAAATGCAGCAAGCCGCCGGCATCGACTTTGGGGGCGAAAGGTCCGACTTTGGATGGTGCGGACTTCTCGGCAGCAGACGCCCCCTCGGCCTCTGGCGACTGGGCTTCTGGGGCAGCCGGTTCTTCTGCTGGGAAGAGAAGCTGGGCGCTCTGATCTGCGGGCTCGTAGGAAGCGGCGCCTTGGGTGGGAGCAAACTGGGTGGAAGCGTCGGCGTACTCGTCCCAGGGATCTGCCGGGATGACCTGAGTGCCTGCTGCCTGTGCGGCAACCTGGGCCTCCAGCAGGCGGATGCGTGCTTCTAGCGCCTCAGACTGGGCCTTATGAGTGCGATGGCTCACCATGGCCACCCAGGCTGCGCCTACTGCAAAGCCCGCAGCAGCAGAAGCCCCTGCCACCAAAGTGGAATCGGCAGCAGCGGGCGCCGCCATAGCCATGGTAGGCACCGACCACAACGCAGCAGCACCGGCAAGGCCGGCGAACACTGCGCGGGATGTGTGTGATGAAACCATAAGGACCCCTTCGCGCCAAGCACCGATACGTCTTATGACGGCGCGAAACCTAGATCCCTCGGTAAGGTAATAAAACTTTAAGCGATGAAGCTCTACAGGCGCCCCAAGGGAGCACGGCTGCAAGATCTTCAGGGCAACGGCGAGGTGTGTTTATTGGCTGCGTGTACCGTCGCGTACCTATGAATGGTTCCCATCATAGACGATCCGTTAACCTTCTTGCGAGCACATTTTTGGAAAAGTGCAGGCAGATCCTTCATTTTTTACTTCTCTACAGGAAACCTAGAACCCTAACGACTTCTCTAGCTGCCATTTTTGGCGCATTATGGCCTTACATAGATCAAGAGCGCTCAAAAACCTCTGCTGCCGCTCGCCGCTCCCCCACCCCAAGCCACCTGCCACCGATGCAAATATGATGACATGGCCTCTTGTCGCCTTCTAAGCCCCAGGCTAGGGGGTATGTGCTCTTAATACCAAGAGTCCAGCCGCGCCCTGCGGCTGACACCACCTGCCCACGCCCTTTGGGGCGCCCATTCTTTAGACGCATTCCCGCGCACCTCTAGAGGAGGACCTATGAAACACATCGCCATAGTTACTGGCGGCTCTTCGGGTTTAGGCAAAGAGTTCGTCAAGCTCCTAGATCGCGGAGCCGGCGGACCCCTGCAAGAGATCTGGCTTATCGCCCGCGACATCTCCAAGCTCGACAAGGTGGCCGCCACCCTCAAGACGCCCGTAAAGTGCCTGGCACTCGATCTCACCGACAGCTCCAGCTTCGCCGCCCTCGACGCCGCCCTTGCTGCCGAGAAAGACCTCAACGTCCAATGGCTTGTCAACTGCGCCGGTTTTGGCAAGTTTGGCCCCTTTACCTCTATCGGAGCAGTAGCCAACGGCAACATGGTGAAGCTCAACTGCCTGGCGGTAGTGGAGCTTTGTTACAGCTGCCTGCTCTATATGCATGCAGGCTCTCGCATCATCAATATCGCAAGTCTGGCTGCTTTGGTGCCCCAGCCTGGTTTGGCGGTCTATAGCGCCACCAAGCGCTTTGTGCTGGACTTCTCCTATGCCCTCGATGGAGAGCTGGGCAGTGCAGGCATTCATGTGAGCGCCCTGTGCCCCAAGTTCATGGACACCCACTTCTTAGACAAGCCCGGCAATGCCCAAACCTTGAAGCGCCTGGAGTGGGTGGGCTTTGAAGACCCTGCAGCCTGTGCAGCGAAAGCACTCAGGCAGTCGGTGGCAGGCAAGGTGTGCATTATCACCTCGCCCTCGGTGAAGGTATTTCATTTCTTTTCTAAGCTCCTGCCCACCCCTGCGGTGATGAAGGCCCAAAGCCTGGTGAGCGATCTGGCTGAGCGGTTGGGAAAGTAGCACGTTCGCGTTTTAGGGCGTCGCTTTCCCCACGAGCCAGCCAAACCAAAACGCCCAGTCTCATGTAAAGAGGCTGGGCGTTCCTTTCAATTCGCCTTGCGTCCTGCAAGCCGTCTCGCACAATCTTTAGGCGATGTAGTCTGTCTGAGCGGCTTTTTTTGCCGAGCGAATGAGGAAGTCCTCATTGGACTTGGTTTGGCGCAGACCTTTGATAAGAGAGGCTTCGGCACGCTCGATGTTGTTGAGGTTTGCCAGCACGCGGCGCAGGCCCCACACCAACGGCTGCATGTCGGGGGTAATGAGCAGGTCCTCGTTGCGCGTGCCGGACTGCACAGGATCGATTGCCGGGAAGATGCGCTTGTCGGCCAGCTCGCGGTCCAGCTTGAGCTCCATATTGCCGGTACCCTTGAACTCCTCGAAGATGACCTCGTCCATCTTGGAGCCGGTATCCACCAGCGCAGAGGCCAGAATAGTAAGGGAGCCGCCGTTCTCGATATTGCGGGCGGCGCCCAAGAAGCGTTTGGGCGGGTAAAGCGCGGCGGAATCCACGCCGCCAGAAAGGATGCGACCGCTGGCAGGAGCGGCCAGGTTGTAGGCACGAGCCAAGCGAGTGATGGAGTCGAGCACTACCACTACATCTTCGCCCTCTTCTACCAGGCGCTTGGCACGCTCAATCACCAGCTCTGCCACGTGGGTGTGGTTATCGGCAGGCATGTCAAAGGTCGAAGCCACCACGTCACCCTTGATGGAACGCTCCATATCGGTGACTTCCTCCGGGCGCTCGTCCACCAGAAGGCAGATGAGGTGCACCTCGGGGTTGTTGGCCGCAATGGACTGGCAGATGTGCTTGAGCACCGTGGTCTTACCTGCCTTGGGAGGCGACACGATGAGGCCACGCTGGCCTTTGCCAATGGGAGCCACCAAGTCGATGGCGCGGCCGGTGATGGAGTCTTTGCCATGCTCCATGTAGAGGCGCTCATTGGGATAGATGGGAGTGAGATCGCGGAAGCGCGGGCGCTTAAGTGCCAGCTCAGGGTCTTTGCCGTTGATGGAAGTGATGGTAGCTACCGGCGGGAACTTGTTGCTGGAGTTACCCGGGCGCACCGTGCCCTCGATAAGGTCGCCGCGGCGAAGGCCATAGGTACGAATGGTGATCTGCTGCACGAAGGCGTCTTCATCGCCCTGCATGAAATTGTTGGTACGCACAAACCCGTAGTTCTCATTGGTGATCTCGAGAATGCCTTTGACCGTGCGATAACCCTCTTTAATGGAGGACTGCACAATGGCATCTACCAGCTCGCTTTTGCGCATGCCCTGGAAGGGGATCTCCAGCAGGCCGGCACGCTCGCGCAGGGCCGGGAGCTTCAACAGCTCGAGCTCCTCCCGAGGCAGCGGGGGCAACGGTTGCGGTTTTTTAGGATGACGGTTAAACCTACCAGGCCTATCTTGATTGTTTTTGTAGCTCTTAGGAGCCGATTCTTGATGGCGGCCCGGACGGCCCTGACGCTCATAGCGCCCATTGTACGACGAATTACCAGAATCTTTGCCAGACACCGTTTTGTACTCCTTGTCGACCGGCACAGTCTATGATTGCCCAGAAGGCATATGCATACATGGAAGACCCCTGGGATCAAGCGGCGATGGATTAAGAAATAATGCCGATCACAGGGTAATAAGCGGGATCAAAGCCCTTACAGCAAAGCCCCAAAACATGGCACCACTAAGGGTTGCACGGGTCTTGACTATAGCACACTCAAAAATATATCCGCATCCGCAACAGAGCCCATCGGTAAATTAACAAGACTCCCTAGAGCATGAAAGCTAACTTAATCGATCTGCTCCGAGGTCAGGTGGTTCCTCCTGCCAAAAAAATCCCCCGCAGAAAGAAGCGTTTTGCCTATCTTTCTGCGGGGTTAAGCTTGGGAACATGCAGGCGAAGCGCTGCGAAAGCCAACGGGAGCAGCACTTCATCTCGCCGCCGAGAAGGTCTCGCCCTTCCGTCCGGACCCTCGTTGCTCCTTGGGGATCAGGCACGCGGTTCGAGGAGTGAGGCGCAAGGGTTTCTCGGCAGGCAAAGGAGGCAGAAGGCCTACTCGGAAGCGGTCTCCTCTTCCTCATTGCGGCCACGGCGATTGCGGCGTACGACGATCTTGTTGACCTCGGCAGTGAGCTCTAGGGCACGCGCCTTGCCCTCGGGAGTGAGACCCACCTGCAGGGTGCGGGTGGCATCAGGGGTGGCGCGGTTGCGGCTTACCAGACCGCGGTCTACCAGGCTGGAGACCGACATGGACACCGTGGGCTGCAGAAGGCCCAGGGTGCGTACGATCTGAGAGACGCTCATGGAGTCATCGCCGGAGAGCTGGAGAGCCAAAAGCACCAGGTCGCCGGACATGCAGAACATGGTGCCCATGGCATCCACGAACTTGCAAATGCGCTCAGGGCTGGAGCGGTGAAGAGGAGCGCCGTTTTGGATGTTATTGCATACCTCTGCGCAGAGCTGATCTTTGACCTCGATGCCCTTCTCAGAGATCTTGCAGCATACGTTGCGGCGGTCAGACTCGCCCTCGTGGCGGGTAATGAGGCCCAAGCGCGCCAAGTGGTTGGTGCGATGGGTCATGGTAGGACGCAATACGCCCTGATAATCGGCGATCTCGGAAGTACGCAATTCTTCGCCGGCCTCATAAAGGTGACAGAGAATAGCGAACTCATCGAAGGTCAGGCGCTCCTTGGCCGGAGTCTTCTGCCTTACGACGTTGCACGCACAACGTACTGACATGTATTCCTTAAGATCCATTCCGTGCCTCCCGTATCCCAATAGCTCCTTTTAGCGGCGCAATTTGCGCCGCCCTCGCACCTAATGCGAGAACAGATTGCTTATATACAGGTACATAGTACAACCAAAAGAGCGAGATTACTCCTTCTATTTATTAGAAAAGTAAAATTGGATAGGTCAGTATCTGTTCAATTACCTCAGTAATTTTAGTTTATTGTGTAACTATTATTCATTTGTTAGAACTAATTATTTATAATTATTTTTGTATTATTACCTGTAATTATGTATAGTTATAGTGAAATTTAGGGAGGTCTTTTTTAGATACATTTTGTATCTATATTACATCTACAAATCGCAGGTTATAAAAAGATAACGACGCAGGTTATCACCTGCGCCGCCACAGAATCGTTACGATTTATGCCTCTTGGGGCTCTTCGTTGCGATACATCTTGTGAGGAGCTGAAACTCCAATGAGCTTGAGAGCCACTTCCAGGTTGATGCGCACCGCATCGCAGACTGCCAAACGGGCGCGGGTAAGCTCGGGGTCTACCGGGTTGTTCTCAGAGGGCAGGATCTGACACTCGTTGTAGAAGCGATGGAAGTTGGAAGCCAGCTCCTGCACGTAGTGGGTGATCCGGAAGGGTGCACGGTCACGGGCACAACCTGCGATAAGGTCGGTGAACTTGGACATAGTACGGGCCAGCTCGGCCTCAGCAGGGTTGGTGAGCAGAGAGAGGTTGGGATCCTCGCCAATAGCCTTTTGAGCTACGGCTTCCATGCCCATCTTCTCTGCCTCCTCATAGGTCACGCCTGCAGCGCGACGCAGGATGGAGCAGATGCGGGCATGGGCGTACTGCACATAGTAGACAGGATTGGAGCTGTCCTGACGGCGTACCGCCTCAATGTCAAAGTCGATGGTCTGGTTGGAGCTGCGGGAGATGAGGGTGTAGCGAGTGGCGTCAGGGCCGGCCTCTTCGATGAGCTCGTCGAAGCTCACCATGGTGCCGCGGCGCTTGGACATGCGCACGGGCTCGCCATTGCGAAGCAGATTCACAAACTGGCCCAGCAGCACCTCGTACTTACCGGGGAAGCCCAAGGCGGCAGCCGCAGCTTGCACACGCTTGATGTAGCCGTGGTGGTCTGCGCCCAGAATGTTGATCTCATAGTCATACTCGGTGAGCTTGTCCCAGGTATAGGCTACGTCGGAGGCAAAGTAGGTGTACTCGCCGTTGGACTTGACCACTACGCGGTCTTTGTCATCACCAAAGTCAGTGGTGCGGAGCCATAGGGCGCCGTCATCGGTGCGGTAGAGAAGGCCCTTGTCCTCCATCATCTTGAAGGTGCGGCTGATGGGACTCTCGCCGTTCTCGTCTTCCACATAGAAGGCACGCTCGCTCTTCCAGTTATCAAAGTGGCAGCGCACCGAATCGCAGGTCTCTTTGATGGCAGCCAGCTGACGCTGGTAGGCGCGCTCGCGGAACTCAGGGGCGCGTACGGACTCGTCCACATCCACCCACTTGTCGCCATCCACTTCGTAGAAGTGCTTGGCGATCTTGATGATGTAGTCTCCGCCGTAGGAGTTGCCGCCCAGCGCCTCATTGAAGGCGTCCATGTAGGGGTGAGTCTCAGGATGAGAATCGTCCTCGTCCTCGATGTAGTTCTCGCGGTCTTGGATGAGGTAGTCCACCGCGCCCTGAGCATCCAGGACAAACTTCTCCATGACCTCCACCAGCTGGAGGTAACGCTGGGCCACGGACTCGCCAAAGACGTCCATCTGAGAACCGTGATCATTGATGTAATACTCACGCTGCACATCGTAACCAGCGAAGTCCAGTACGTTGCACAGGGAATCGCCAATGGCAGCCCAGCGGCCATGGCCCACATGGAGAGGGCCGGTGGGATTGGCAGAAATGAACTCTACCTGGACCTTTTCACCATGTCCGATATCCGAGCGGCCAAAGTCGGGGCCCTCAGCGCGGGCCTCGGCGAAGATCTCGTTATGAGCAGCGGTGTTGAGATAGAAGTTGATAAAGCCAGGGCCGGCGATCTCCACTTTCTCAATCTCGTCAGAGGCAGGCAGGTATTCTACGATGGCCGCAGCGATCTTAGGAGGAGCCATGCGGGCCAAGCGGGCAGAGCGCAGTGCCACCGTAGAGGTCCACTCGCCATGCGAGGTGTCTGCCGGGCGCTCGACACCTGCGTCCTCCACCACAAACTCAGGCAGCACACCGGCTTCCTGAGCTGCAGCAATGGCCTGTTTTACAAGCTCCTCGATGGTTTCGGGCATGGGGATATCCTTTCTTCTCAAAAGAGCAATCACAAGATACGCGATCTCATAAAGTAAGCGATTTTATCCAAAACAAACCATAGCATCCTGAGACACGCCCCCGGCAGCAGGTTCTATTGGGCGCCGGGTCTTTGCACATTGAAGCATCTAGGGGCAAAAGGCGAGCCCAGGGCTAGATTCGTCGCTCGCTATGGCTGGCACGCTCGCGCTCCTCGCGGGCCAGTTGGCTGCGAAGAGAAGAGAGACCGGGCTCGAGCCCTACAGGATAGAGCTGCGGATTGAGGAAGCGGCGGGTGGCCGCATCCAAATACATCATCGCGTCGCGGCAGCGCTGACGCGCTTGGGCAATGGTGCCGTTTTCACCGGCACCCTTGCCGCCCAGCACCATGGGCACCAGGACGTCTGAGGCCTCTGCGCCGCGAAAGTCATAGACCGTGTCTGCGTCGAGGACATTGACGGCAAAGCCGTCTTGGGAGGGATCGCGATACTCGTCATCAATAATCACGTCGCCAATGGGCACGCCAGCGGCGTCGCGGTAGCGCACCAGTCGCTGGACGCCTGGGATAGTGCGCTTATAGGCCATCTCAGAGAGCTTCATGGTGGGCTGCCACTGACTTTGACCTGCGCTCTTGTAGGCGGAGAGCTTGTAGACACCGCCCAAAGAGGGCTGCGGATCGCAGGTGGCCAGCTTAGTACCTACCCCAAAGGAGTCGATGGGGGCGCCCTGGGCAAAGAGGGACTGAATGGTGTATTCATCCAAGTCATTGGATGCGCTGATCTTTACGTAGTCCAGGCCCTCTTCGTCAAAACGCGCACGGGCCATCTTGGAGAGCTTCGCCAGATCCCCAGAGTCGATGCGCACGGCAGCCAGACGCTCGCCTGCAGCCTCCATCTCCTTGGCCACCACGATGGCGTTCTCTATGCCCTGCACCACGTCATAGGTATCGAGCAGCAGCACGCAGTTCTTGGGAAATGACTTGGCGAACGCACGAAAGGCGTCTATCTCTTTAGGAAAGGCCATGACCCAGCTATGGGCATGGGTGCCAAAGACCGGAATGCCGTATATCTTTCCTGCGAGCACATTGGAAGTGGAACTGGCGCCACCAATATAGCTGGCACGTGCCACAGCCAAGCCGCCATCAGGACCTTGAGCACGACGAAGGCCAAAGTCGCTTACTGCGTGACCTTCGGCTGCCTGTACCACGCGGGCGGTCTTGGTAGCCACCAGGGATTGGAAATTCACCAGGTTGAGCAGCGCAGTTTCGATAAGCTGGCAGGCAATGATGGGCCCTTGGACGCGTACCAAAGGCTCTCGAGGAAATACGATGTCGCCTTCTTGCACCGCATAGATGTCCAGATCTATGGAGAAGCCGGCCAAATAGTCCAAGAACTCTTCCTTGAACATAGGGCCGCCGCCGGGGGCCTCAAGGGAGCGCAGGTACTCAATGGAGTCTGGCGCGAACTTGAAGTTCTCTACCAGGTCTGCGATTTGGCCCGTACCGCAGGCTATGGTATAACCCCCGCCAAAGGGATTCTCGCGAAAGAACACCGTGAAGGCACCGTGGGTGTCTGTCATGCCGGCCTCCCAAAACCCCTGAGCCATAGTGAGCTCATAGAGGTCTGTGTTGAGAGCCACGTCGGTAGGTACGGTGCGATCAGTGAGGGACATTGGTCCTCCAGTCAGAAAGCTTGAAAGCGCAAGGCCTTAGAAAGGCATGAATGCCTTCCATAGTAACGCGCTTGCGCAATTGTTACGGCCCTAAGTATCAAGCGGACATAGGGTTGCAATTAAATCAGCGTCTCGTTTAAGGGACCGGAGCCACTGCGCAACGGCTGCTTCAGAGATGTCGGCCATCGATGCTGCTCCCTTCTACAAAAAAAGCGCCAAGGCACTCATAGGGAGTGCCTTGGCGCAAAGCCCGCAGCTTATAGCAAAGCCTACTTTGGGGCGGTAACTACATAGATGATGCCGGCGATAAGCAATACAAAACAAATGGCCAGCACGATCTTTTGAGCCACTGGCATACGCAGATCATCGTCTGGCTCCATACGCTGACGTGCCTGTTCGAGCTGAGCGTCTTCCGCGGCTCGCTGAGCCTGCTGGACCTTCTCGGCACGCAGCTGCTCTAGCTCGGCACGCTCCCTTTGAGCAGCTTCCTGCTCCTGGCGGGCGGCCTTCTCGGCACGCAGCTGCTCTAGCTCGGCACGCTCTTGATCAGTGAGCGAGTTGTTCTGATCTGCCATAGGTCTCCCAATCTGTTGAGGTCGAGGCTACTTGTCCTCAGCCTCCATCTCGGCGACCAGGACATCCTTGGCTGCTTTGGCCTCGGCCTTATCGGCCTCGCGCTCAGATTCAAGGCTATGCTCGAGCTTGCCCTCGTGCTCCTCGAGCTGCTCGTGCTCGGCCTTGACGGCCTCTTCGCGCTCCATCTTTTCTTTGCCGCCAATACCAGAACGGTTGTTAAGCGGCTCATCATAGATATATGCCATGTTGGCTCCTCACAAAAGAGGGCGCGCACAAGTGGGCGCCCTGCCGACAGTTGAGGCTAACGGCCGATCTCCTCATCGCGCGTGGTCTCATAGTCAGAGTCGTACTGCGTTTGACGAAGATAACCCTTCTCCTCGTTCTCGATCATGTCTGCCCGAGCGGCGTTGAGCGTCTCGCGGTGCTTCTTGGCAGCCTCGTGGCGGTTGTCAAGCGCCTCCTGCTCAGCCTCGGTCATCTCTTGGGGACGGTCGAGATTCTTGGATTCTTGAGTCTCTTGGTCACGGTCGAAGTAATCGAACATGTCTCCTCCTAAGATGCCAGACACGATCATCTGGCGTGGTCTATACCCTGAAGCCTGATGGACAAAAGGGCTTTACCCAATCTCTGGAAAACTCGGAGACGTAAATGAGGGATTCGTTCATAAATCAACGGTCTGCGGCAGGTAAACATATCTATGTTGGGTCCCCCGACGGAAGGCTTTTGAGACTACAGCTCCGGGCCCTCCACTCCCGTGGTGTCGAAAGAGGGCACGAAACTCTCTGACACCGTGCCGCCTTGTTGCCACCACAGGCGCTCAAATCCCAGGTCGTCGGCATGATCGAGCACCAGTTCGTACTCTTCTGAACTCACTGTGAGCGCCAGCTCGTCCTCGCGGGCCCGACATCGCTCGTTGGGGGTGTACTGGTTCATGACCGAAAGATCGCAATCGTTGCCGCAAATCTCCCATACGCGGTCAAGCACCGTGCAGGAATCCTGGGCGTGACCGGGCATCACTAGATGGCGCACCACAATGCCTTGAGCAAGCGTGCCGTCCTCGCGCTCCACTCGCCCTCCTTTGGCAGCCGTCACTTCATGCATGGCGCGCAATGCGGCTGTTGCCACCTCGGGATAGGTTGGGGCTGCCGAGAAACGCTGAGCCACCTGGCTTGAGGCGTATTTGAAGTCAGGAAGCCAGATGTCGATGTAGGGTTCCAACTCATAGATAAGCTGGGGATCCTCAAAACCCGAGCTATTGCAAAGGATGGGCAGCATGAGCCCGGCCTCTTTGGCCCGTGCGATTGCCGCAGCCACCGTGGGTGCAAAGTGAAGGGCGGTAACCAGATTGATGTTGAGCGCTCCTTGGGCTTGCAGCTCGATCATTATGGCTGCCAAGCGCCCCTCGCTTATCTCAACCCCAAAGCCACCAGAGCTGATCTCATGGTTTTGACAAAAGACGCAGCCCATGGGGCATCCTGAGAAGAAGATGGCTCCAGAGCCGGCCTCTCCCGAGATGGGAGGCTCCTCCCAATAATGAAGTGCCGCACGCGCCACTTTGAGCTGGGACGTCATGCCGCAAAGACCGCGTTGACCTGCCGTGCGGTCAACGCCGCACCTGCGAGGGCACAGGGTGCATTGGCGATAGAGAGCGGGGTCGAGAAGCTGCGCCATAGGGGCTCCAAACTAAAAAAGGACGCTCTGCTCAAGCGTCCTCTTAAAAAGGCATTGCGCCTTGAAGTATGTGGTGGAGACGAAGGGAATCGAACCCTCGGCCTCTGCCATGCGACGGCAGCGCTCTCCCAGCTGAGCTACGTCCCCTTGGGAAGTGCATCGCTGAGTATGGCAGACCACAGGCAAAGCTGTCAATGTAAAAGGCCAGGATGCTAAAAAGAATGCATCCTGGCCTGGTAATTGCTAGTCGACCTCGCGGGACGATAATGAACCCACCTCTCACAGGTGGGTGTCCTCGTCGTCGGTTCCAGCTTCCTCATCAACGGAGGATACCTGTACTGAGATCGAGATGCGGACTCCCTGAAAAAACTTGTCGGTTCACCCAGTTTGTACCGCGAAGATCGACAACCTCATCTTACCCAACCCTTATTTTTTAGTCACGAGCACGCTCCAGAAGACCGCAAACGCTACCATTTCTGCGGAAAACGGCATCTGGATGCCCAGGCGGGCCTTTACGAGCTCGCAAGGTCTGTGGGGGCATTTGGGGAAGAAGCTCGCCTGACGTACACTAAGAGCTCCAAGACAATGACAGGCGCGCCCAAGCAGCGCCCTAGAAAGGAGCACAGGTGGCCCTACTATCGTGGTTTCCCTATGCCTGTGTCTTTCTGGCCGCGCTTTTGGGTTGCGTGATCACCACCCCAATCGCTCGCAGGATTGCCGTACGCGCAGGCGCCATCGATGTGCCCTCGCGCAGGCGCGTCAACACGCATCCCATCCCCCGCATGGGCGGCATCTCCATCTTTCTCGGCTTGGCTGCTGCAGCTGTCGTGCAATGGCTTGGGACTACCTACCTGAGCTGGCCCGTCGTGCTTATCCCTAGCCCCAAGCTGTCTGTCACCTACCATGGCATCGTGGCCTCTATGATCTGCATCTTTGCGGTAGGCCTGGTGGATGACGCGAAATCCCTCAGGCCTCTCCCCAAGCTTGTTGGTCAAATCCTGGCAGCCACCATCGCTGCCGCCAGCGGCCTTTTGATTGGCGACATCGTGAACCCCTTTGGCGGCCCTGAGATTGCCTTGGGCCCTCTGGCCTACCCGGTCACCGTCATCTACCTGGTAGCCTTCGCCAACATCGTCAACCTTATCGATGGCTTAGATGGGCTTGCGGCAGGCATCACTTGTATTTCCAGCTTCACCATGTTCATCTTGTCCGTGCTCTGCGGGCGGGTTGACGCTGCCACCTTCGCGTTGGCCCTGTGTGGTGCCACCCTGGGCTTTTTGCGTTACAACTTCTCCCCCGCCTGCATCTTCATGGGTGATTCCGGCTCGCTTTTGCTGGGCTTTACTCTAGGATGCATCTCACTGCTCTCGGTCACGCGCGTAGCCGGCATCACCACCCTGCTTTTGCCTTTGGTGCTCGCCGGTATCCCCATTATCGATACCTTCTCAGCCATCGTCCGGCGCAAGCGCGCCCATATCTCTGTGGGCCAAGCCGATCGCGGCCACATCCACCACCGCCTCATCGCCGAAGGCTTCGACCAGCGTCAGGCGGTAGTCCTCATCTACCTCTGGACCGCTGCCCTCTGCCTAGGCGCCGTCATCATGACCCAGGTGGAAGTAGGTCCCCGCATCGTGGTCTTTTGCCTGTTGGTGGCCATGTCTGCCGTCTTTGTGATCAAGCTCAAGCTTTTCCAGCCGGTGCTGCTTCACCATTATGACGATCAGGGCAACGACGAGCTCATTGGGCCCGACGACCCCAGCTTCAAAGAAGAGGCCCATCGCCAGCACATGGATTCCTAGCAAGATTATTGAAGGGGCGAGGCCTATCTTGCCCAGCGAGTTCTTCGCGCAGCGAAGAGGTTTGAAGATGGAAGGGATAGACCCCACCTCTTCCATGGCCGTCGGGCAAGACAGATGGGCCTATAGGACAGATAGCGTGCGGTGATAAGGGATGGTGGCCTGCGTCAGACCTGCCTCAACGCCCCTAACCTGTAGGCCAAATTTACCTTCATGATTTACAAGTGCTCTTTGCGGCTAGAAGAGGGGCAGTGTGAAAGCAGGGCCGCTTTCACACTGCAAAACCCCGGCTAAATAACGGAAGTTCAAAAGCAGACCTGCCTGTGAGATGGGAACGCAGGACAGATGAGGTTTGGACTGGGCGCCGCTTCATGCCTACTAAGTACCATTTCGCGCCTACTAAGTACTTAGTAGGCCGATTTCGCCCAAAATCTGCGTCTTATTTTATTTAAGTATTACATCACCCAAGCTCACAAAGTTGGTTTCATATTAAATTGTACTTAGTAGGCGCCTGCTGGAGGAAATGTACGGAGGAAATGTACTTAGTAGGCCCCAGCGTTGTCTCTCTTCTGCATCTTGGTCCTGCAGGCCTCACAGACCACCTTTTTCATCGAGCCCTCCTACCACTAGGATGTAACGGCCCGATTCTGCAGCCTTTAGCTGGGGCGATTCTGCAGCCTTTAGCTGGGGCACTACTGCATTGGATAGCGCACTTTCTGTCCGGGTCCCTTAAGCCGAAATATGCTCCAACCTTGGGCGGCAGGGTTTCTCGGCATAAAAAACGGCCCTGCACCCAAAGAGATGCAGGGCCGATTGGCAATGCGAGGTTACTGGGCCAGGGCCTTCTTGGCGACCTCGGCCAGCTGGGCGAAGGTGGCCTCGTCCTCGTAGGCGATCTGGGCGAGCACCTTGCGGTCCAGCTCGATGCCGGCGAGCTTCAAGCCGTGCATGAAGTTGGAGTAGTTGAGCTCGTTCATGCGGGCAGCGGCGTTGATGCGCTGGATCCAGAGCTTGCGGATGTCGCGCTTCTTGTTGCGACGATCGCGGTACTGGTACTGCATGGAGTGGCGGCTCTGCTCCTTCATGCCGCGCAGGGTGCGCGAAGAAGTGCCGTAGTAGCCCTTGGTGCGCTCTTGAAGAGTGTGACGACGCTTTTTGGCGTTAACGGCGCGCTTGACTCGTGCCATGAAAATCAACTCCTAACAGGGGCCGCAAGATGCGGCGCAAAGGACCACGCAACGCGGTCAAAGACATGAGTGGGACGGGAAAAGCGCGAGCTACTTGCCCATGCGCTGGGAGACGACCTTGGCGTCGCAGGGCTCCAGGAGCTCCTCTTTGCGGAAGCTGCGGATACGCTTGGGCGACTTCTTGGTGAGGATGTGGCTCTTGAAGGCCTTGGCGTGCATGATCTTGCCGGTGCCGGTGCGACGGAAGCGCTTGGCGGTGCCCTTGTGGGTCTTCATCTTAGGCATACTAGTTCTCCTTCTTATCCTGGGAGTCTTCGGGGGTCTTCTCGTCGAAGGCGCCCTTGATGGGAGCAACCAGCATGTGCATGTTGCGGCCTTCCATCTTGGGCTGAGACTCTACGGTGGCATAGGGCTTGAGGTCGTCGGCGAGGCGCTCGAGCACGTTGAGACCCTGCTCGGGATGCGCCATCTCGCGACCGCGGAACATGATGGTGATTTTTACGCGCGCGCCCTTCTTGAGGAAACGCAGCACGTGACCTTTTTTGGTCTCATAGTCGCCGGTGTCGATCTTGGGACGGAACTTCATCTCTTTGATCTCGACCTTTTGCTGGTTCTTGCGAGCGGCCTTTTGTTTGATAGCCTGCTCGTACTTGTACTTGCCGTAGTCCATCACCTTGCATACGGGGGGCTCGGCATTGGGAGCGATCTCTACCAGGTCGAGGTTTTGCTCGTCTGCGATGCGCTGGGCATCGCGAATGCCAAAGAGGCCGAGCTGCGAGCCATCGACGCCAATGAGACGGCAGGTACGGGCGTTGATTTGGCCATTGATGAGAGGTCCATCGTTCTTGGCTATGTTAAAACACCTACCTTTCTGGGCGATTTGCATCGCCTGTCACTACGTCGCGAGGATGCGAGGCACCACATCGACGCATAGAAAAACCGGAGGCTCCACAGGGGCGCCGCCGGTCCACAGACAAATCTTGTGAGCCCATAAAGGGCGAAAGATGCGTTTGTAAGAACCAGCCAGCAGCCTAAAGGCGCCGATCAGGTGGGGACGCAAGGTCCCACTTAGCTGCAGAGGTTTCTGCGCAGTGACAAATACTACTGCATGCCGAGAAGATCCGCCACCCCAAGGGCTACAACCTTTGGACGACACAAAGAATCTCCACAGCTTTTGGCGCTGGATGCCCAGGGACGAGGAAGATGATACCGCCTGGGAAGATGCGAGCTTCTCGGCAAGGCAAAGGTTTTTAGCAAGATACTCCATGGTATTCTAGGACTAGGTCGAGACGCCGGCACTCTTAGGGTGGCTGCAGCCGGCCGAGCGAGATTGGGACAACCGTCGAACTCGGTCTTTGCAGGCCGAGAAGGGAGTGCGTCATGCAGTCTTTTGTGATCGAACCATCATTTTGGGATCTTTTTCCAGAAGCCTCAGTAGGATGTATAGTCGTGCGCGACATGAAGTCGGCCCACGAGGTGAGCCAGGAAGACCGCGCGCGTATCGCCACGCTGTTGAGCCAGGCAAACACCCAGGCAACACGCCACCTGGACTCGCCTGCCCTCTCTGAGAATGCGCCCATCAAGGTATGGCGCGACGCCTATAAGAAGTTCAAGACCAAGCGTGGGGCCCGCTGCTCGGTGGAGAACCTCTTTCGCCGCGTGCTCAAAGACAAGCCGGTGGAGCCCATCACGCCTTCGGTGGATCTGTACAACATCGTGAGCCTGCGCCACGCCTTCCCGGTGGGCGGCGAGGACGTCAACGCCTTCGTGGGCGATCTGCGTTTAGGCGTCACAGAGGGCGGCGACGCATTTTTGCCCCTAGGCGAAGATGCTGAGGATCCCACGCTGGCGGGTGAGGTGTGCTATCGAGACGACGCGGGCGCGGTATGCCGATGCCTCAACTGGAGAGACGGCCAGCGCACCGCCCTCACCGACGACTCCCACGACGCCTTTCTAGTCATCGAGAACGTGGATCCGGCACGCTCCCAGGATCTCGAAGCAGCCTTGGCCGACCTAGGGTCCTTGATTGGCGAGTTCCTTGGGGGCACAGTGACCGCTCAAGACATCCTCACTGCCGAGAAGCCCCGGCTCACCCTAGTTGAATAGCCCGAGATGGGTTCCTGCCTTTGATGAGTTGCAACGCTGGAGAGCGCCTGTGGGAGGCTTCATTCCCGCAGGCGCTCCTCTGAAACCCGATGGGCTCTGGACACCTCAGCCTTCTGCCACAAAGGCTGAAGTGAGATTGCTGGCCACTCCGCACAGCAGGCCGCCGATAGGCCAGGCCAACCAGAAATAGGGGGTTGCATAGCCCGGTACGAAGAGCATGACCAGCCCTGCGATGGTGGCGATGAGCATGATGGCGCCGCAGAGACCTCCGGCGATGCGATCGCGGCGGCCTTTGGGCGTGAGGCCACCATCGTTGGCCACAGGGATTTCTGCAAACTCCGCCGATTGGGAGTTGTAGGAATCGATATCCATACCGCCCCTGAGCATCGAGCCGTAGATGATGGACCATACTCCTAGAGCCACGCAGCCCAACAGCAAACCCGCACCTAGCGTGTCTTTGGCCAGGAGACTCTCGATGAGTATGCAGATGCCCACCCCTGCCAAGATGAGCAAGATGCCTCCCACCAGGTGGCGAATGAAGCTCTCTTGACATTGCTCGCGCTCTTGAGCCGTGTAGAAGTCTTCGATGTAGGGATGATCCTTCACAAAGGCGGCATGCCTCATGCTTGCAGGAATGATGAGCGCCAAGCCCACTGCCACCAGTGCGAGCAGCCCTATGGCACCCGCTGTCTCAGAGGTTTTGGCGGCTATTCCCAATACATCGCCAGCGGATTGGATCAGGCACAGCAGCGCCGGCCCCAGAATGAAGCAGCCCACGCCCAGCGAGATGCTCCAGGCAAAGCCGGTGCGCTCCTCATCGTAGCCGCAAAGGTCTGCAGGCTCTAAGGCCTCGGGTTGGGAGGGCTGGGTTTCTCGGCCGGAAAGATCGCCGCAAACCAGCTCATCCAAGGTGCATGAGAAGATCTCGCAGAGCTTTAAGAGCTTGTCCATCTCAGGCGTAGACTTGCCGGACTCCCACTTGGTCACCGACTGCCGAGAAACCCCCAACAACATGGCCAGTTGCTCTTGGGTCATGGATCGGCTCATGCGCAGGTAGGAGAGGTTGGTACGAAAGCTCATAATGTGCCTTTCAGAGGTTGGACGAGCAGTGCACATGCTTCCGGCCTGGGCTGTGCACAGGCCATCTGGGGAAGAACGCTGGCTTCACTATGCAGGTGCAAGGGTGCTCATTCTACCAACCGGCGGCTTCATTTTGGACTTATTTCAGGCGCCCGTTGGTTGCTAGGCGCAGGTAGATGACCTGGTTGGGGAACTATAGCCCCTACCTATTCGCCCTATTCTCCATATCCTCACTAATAAGCTGTGGTGGAGATGCCCCAAATGCTCCTATTCGCGTTATTAGAGCATTATCGGCAATGGGCACACGCGTTGCCCATTGCAGCCACGCCTCTTATGGCGTGAATTTTTCATAGTTGATGCACTTCGCGCACCTTCACAAATGCCTTGCGACCCAGTGCGGCGCTTCAGCCGATTTTGCATAATCAAATAAGAAAACAGGCCACCGCCAAACTTGGCGATGACCTGCATGTTTTCCTGGTGCCCGAGGTGAGATTCGAACTCACATGAGCGCGAGCTCAGAGGTTTTTGAGTTGGCATTAGGTGCAGGCATATTGGCTTGTTACCTGCGCATTCTCAATAACGATGTATAGAAATACTCCCAGTTTTAGCCCATTTTCCTACCATCTTGCGAACCCTTGTGTCTGCACGTTAATGCAACGACTCTCCTATCCTCTTCGATGCCTGCTCCATAGCTGAGAGTGCCGGGCGGTAGTAGTTTCGATAAGTGCTCGTATGCTCGGATCGTCCATGCATCTTGTCCACAAGATCAGGCGCTACGCCTGCATCCAATGCAAGCGTGTCGGATGTGTGCCTAAGCGTTCCTGGCGGAACAGGTCGCAATCCATTGCGGGCGATCCAGTCTTTCCACCGCTTGTTAAGCTTCCACTCGGTGACGTTGACCATACGCTCTTGAGGGTCACACTGCTTGGCGATCTCCATAAGACGCTGGCGACAGGGGCTAAAGACGGGCACAGACCTCGCTCGGTGATCGTTCTTCATCTCATCCCTAAAACCATTGACCTCATTGAAAGTGCAGCGCACAGTGACAGTCATGGTCTCAGTCTCTTTTCCGGTCATGAAGTCGTAAAGACGTGTGACCGAGAGGTCGCAGGGACGGGCGCCCATAGCCTCGCTCTTGGACAACGTCGAGAGTCCTAGGCAGAAATAGGCTTGCACCTCAATGGGCGCATCGTCGAGCACGTCCATCGCCTGGATGATCTCGTGGGCATCCCATGGCTGGATAGGCTCTTTGTGCTTTTGGACTACGTTGACTCGGCGCTCGAGCGGCTTCTCTGTGAGATAGCCGTCATCATAGGCGGCCCTGAGCACGGTGCGGAGCACCGCCTTACATTGCCTGGGAGATGCCGACTCGCGAATGATGGCTGCAGCTTTGTCATGGGTGATGCGGTCGAGCCGTAAGCCGCCGATCTTAGGCAGAACATAGGCTTTCATTACATAGTCATAGCCCTTGAGGGTGGTTGGAGCCCTGGGCTTTCCTCGATTGCTTGGCGCATCCCTAAAGAAGGACCAGTAGTAGGTCGAAAGGGTCATCGAGTCGCCGGTGAAGTCTGATGCACCGAGCTGCTTGGCCATGCGCACAACTTCTGCCTCTGCCTCATCGCTTGTCACGTTGTGCAGTGTCTTGGTAAGCACGCGACGCTTGCCGTCGCTCCTATAGCCACGCGACACTCTGATTTTGCAGCTCTTGCCATCGTCAGACCACTGAATGTTGCCCATCTTCCGATAATTGGTTTTCCGCTTGGCCATGGCACCCGCCTCTTTTACCGATCGCTCTTACGAGCCTCCACCGACGCCACAGACACCATCCTGGTGGCGCCTACTCGCCAGGATTCAAGCAGCCCAGCATCGCAAAGCTGGGCCACGCGCTGACGAGAGAGACCCAGTGCCCTGGCTGCCTCGGCGGAAGACATAGCCGGCACGTCTGCCAAAGAGGTATCCACCGACACCACCAGGATGGAGCCGCCCTGTCTTGGCTCATTTCCAAGAGGAAGGCTGGGCATAGGCTCATCGCGCATAAGGAAGTCCTGGGCATAGCCGCGCACGTAGTCCACGCACATGGCGACGGCGTCGGCACGGCTTAGGCCTTCAGTGCCGGCACCGAGCCCAAAGGCATAGCAGACACAGCGGCCTTCCTCATGAACCATTTCAAACTCGCATGTAAGGGTAGCCATAGTGGCTCCTTTCTATTGATAACGGACGGCCCGAGGGCCGGGCCCCTAGCGGAGCCCGGCTTGTCTGAGGATCCTATTCGCAAGTCCCTCACCGATGTCCTTGTGAGCCGGAACCATCACGGTGACGTTTCCCTTGCGAAACTTGAGGTGGCCTCTTTGGCCGATGTAGACGAACCCGGCCGCCTCAAGCTTGCGGATGATCTCTCTTTGCTTGGCCATCCGTACCTCCTTTCCATGTCTATATATTGACACTGTCTATTGTCGTTGTCAATACTAGAAAGGAGGTATTTTAGTTTGAAAAGGCATTGCGTTAGGTTGAACAAAGTATTCATAGGGAGTCATTTTAAAAACGCTGTTTTAAATTGGTTTGTCCAGAATTCCCATTATCTTCATCACTTTTGTTTTCAACCCAGAATCAGAGGAGAGCCTGCCAAGTACTTGATCTATCTGATTAACTATTAGTCCCTGATATTCTCCATCCGTCATCACGAGCTTCAATTTTTGACATAACTCTGCGTATCTAACGTCTTTATTTCTGCCAAACCTGGCACAGAATAGTCTTTCTCCATGAGCACAGGTGTTTCTAAAGTTGTTGGCAGTTTCATAGACTCTGCTTACCTTCTTTTGCAAAACCCTTTTGCCAACAGCTTCTGATAGATACTGTGCAGTTCTAATCTGATCTGCAGTGGTCATAAGGTTATAAAAATTTGACATGACACCAAATGTAAGACAACCGCTAACCACCCAAAGGGGAACACCGTGCTCCCTATTCATATAGTGCTTTATATAGTCTTTCCTTCTGTTGTCTTTTGCGGTCTCTAAAGAATGTATTAATTTACCTAAATTCTTTTGATAATCTCTACCCTGCGGGTATTGATCTACTGTTCTGTAATTACTTTGATCTAAGTAGTCTTCTACTCCCCTGTGGCTATAACAGAAAGCATGAACAGTAGCTGTTTTCAAGCGGCTTTCCACTACCAGAATTGCATCTAAGGTTCTATTGCGAAGCTCTCGATCAAAGTTATAAAGAGTAGTTAGCTGCTCAAAAGTGCATCCTTGGACATAGATTTCATGACCTCTAGTACTCCGGCCTCTATCTAAGAACAATTCCTTATATCCATTGACCACTCGGTAATAATTGTTGCTGAGCAAGAATCTCTTGGCCATTTCTTTATCAGATACGACCATCCCTCGGTCTTCCAGTTTAGCAATTTGCTCTTCTATGGTCGTAAAGGGGTGGACATCTCCCATAACAATCCTTTTCGACAACAAGAAAGGGGCCGTACCCGAAGGCGCGCACCCCTTTCCAGATGTCAGCCGAACGAAGTGCTGACACCAGATCCGTGATGACAGTCTATCCTACAAGAGAATTATTATTTATAACAATCCGAGATATATCACCGAATGGGCTACGTAAACACTATGATCTGTGCACTTAAGCGTAGTGCACAGATCAATGATGGTGTCCAAAGGACAAAAACTGGGCATCGGACCAATTGGCATCAATAGTGATTCTGCAATTCCCGCTCCCATTTGTATTCCGAAATCAAAAAACACGAGAACACGTCCCTTAAGCCAGTCTCGGTAATTTTGCGGGTGATTAATCACTTAACATTGGAGGCCATTGGAACATGTCTCAATCAATGGGGAGCGTTCGCTCGTCAGAGGCTGGCTTCGTCGAATATACGTGCTCTACCGTCGATGCCGTTTGGATTCCTTTTGGTCCACGCCTGGCAACAGACCGCATCCTGACGTGGTAGATGGAGCCTGGTCCGCAGTCAACGGTTGGATCTCGTGCGATCACCCTGTCCAAGAACTCTTGATCGTCCATCTTGGCAAGGAAGTTTAATCCATTGAGGTCGGAGAACTGCCATTCGCGCCTATTCTTTTCATAGACTGGGCTGATAAGAAACAGCGTGCGGTCACACACCTCCTCTAAATCGGAGGTAAGAGGTGGCAGGTTCGCGTCTTCGAATCCGCTAAACTCTCCCCTCTCCATGACAAAAGGATCGTCCTTAGCATCAGGCACAGATACTCTCATTCCGGTGACCCCCTCGCACTGGTCCACTGCCTCCACCATTCTCCTCATTGACTTCTGGGCTATCGGATCAGAACAAAAGTTGTATTGGTTGATTGTCGTGATCACTGTAGATCCGTCGCCTGTGGATATGTTGACGGAGTCACCCTGCTGCTTCGCTTCCTTGGCCCCTCCCCGCTCGGAGAGTTCCTGGCGAAGTTTGAGGCCTGAGAGGGCCAGTTGTACAGAGCTATTGAGAAGCGACACCACTTCCACGCTCGACCCAGCAAGAAGCTGGCCAAGACTGACAACTACCCCGAGCATCGCGTCAAGACACCCGTCATCAACACTCTTGATGACAGTATTGACCTCGATGCCGGGCATAGCGTGAGCCGATGCGATCTTGATGAGGTTTGAATAGTCGATGATTGCCTTTGAAAAGTTGACGGCATCCACTCCATCGAACTCACCGTTGAATTTAAATGAGACCGTCAGGCCGCGACGCACGATATCCATAGGCCTCCTTCCATCCACATTAATGAGACCATTCTACCGATTGTGTGTCCCCTCCAACTAGGCTCCCATACCCGGTCGCCACAGCCTACGAGGTGAAAGGCTATGTAGTTAGGTCTTGGAGGCGGATCCACTCTTCCCAGTCGTCGGGAGCTTGGAAGTGAAACACTGTGCCCAGGACTCGGATGGGGCCGTCCTCCCAACGAAGCACGATGTCCTCGATGTCGGCATCGAAGGAGTCGGGAGAGAGCACGAGGGTGCGGCCCGTGGAATACCATCGTCGCATGAGGGCGCTGTAGCTCACGACCAGCGAAGGAGTCGATCATTTTTTACCGAATAGAAGAGCAAGCACGATCAAGATTGCCACAATAATCGGCCACCATGTCACCAATGCATAGATGGCAAGCGCTACCAGAGCAACAATTAGTACAATCTTTACCAATGGCCAAATGTTTGTACTCTCCCCAGCAGCATCTCCCAATGACCCTTTGCTATGGCTCGCAGAACCGCCGGTTGAGCCAGCGGCTTCATTGGTAGGCAGCTCCAGCATATCCTGATGCACCACCTTGAATGGCTGCTGCCTGCCCAGGCCTCTGACCATGTTTTCCGCATAGTCATCGTAGGGGACGATTTCGACGTTGGTGCGACTCTTATACTCCTGGGCCTTCTTGATTTTCGAATCTCCGGGGTTATCAAGCACGACCAGGTGCGTGGTCTTGAGAGTAACTCGATCTTGGAGCGCTGCACCAAGTTGGTGAGCCTGCATCATAAGGTCATGCACACTGGGTGACTGGAACCGCCCAGTGAAGACTATCGAGCAACCGGTAAGGGGACCATCATGCGGAGTTCCAAACACAGCAGCTCTCTCGGTCGTTGCAATGATGTTCTTTCTCATTGCCTCTAAACAGAGCCAAGTCGCACGGGCGTCCGCCAGGGCATCGTGGCCGCCGGGGGAAATGCCATAGTCATGACAAAGATCTTTAAGCTTCCTGCGATATCCAAACATTGATTTTGCGACACTCATACAATCGAACGCTTTCCATTCGGGAAGCTTGACGCCATGTCTCCTTGCATTGCTTTGGAGCATGGGTACATCGAAGCTGTCGGAATTGTATCCGACAATGGGAAAATCGCCCACAAAGTCTATGAACCGACGAATCGCTTCGTCGGTTTTTGGGCTACCGGAGACCATCGACCGAGTAATCCCATTGACTCTTTGCGCTTCTGGAGATAACGGCACGTCAGTGTCCACATAGGTTGCAAACGACTGTTCTTCCAACCCATCAACAATGCGAATAGCGCCGATCTGGAGAATGCCGTCACTCTCGCAAGACAGCCCTGTGGTCTCGAGGTCGAATACGACATATGAAGTTGGATACTTTTCTATAGGAAACTGGCTTGAGCCATACGACATATGAATTCTTCCTTCATCTATCGAAGCTTTACGTTCCAACGCTCGTTAGAAAACTCAGAACTTCCAGTTATAGGTGGGCATAAACCAGACCACACGCCCGATGATGGTTATTTCCTCAGTACCATCCTCGCCATAGTCGTAGATCTTCGGCTTGTAGGTTGGATCGGTGGAGTCAGGCGACAGCTCGAAGCCGTTTGCTAAAACGTTAACCCGCTTGACAGTCGCATCAAATCCGTTGACACACACTGCATAAGGCTGCCCTGGGTAGTCCACCTCGTTGCATGGGTCTATGAGGGCAAGACAGCCGTCAGGCAGTATGCGATTCATGGACGTACCTCTGACTCGTAAGAAAAAGGCCTTCGGCCAATGGCGCTTTACGCCACCAGGGACACTCACAAGCTCATCGACAGGAATCATCTCTATAGGGATACCAGCAGCTATGGACCCGTAGACAGGGATCTCTGCTTCATCGTCATTCAGGACTTCTATCGGAGTTGGATCATCAGAGACGCCCATCAGGAATGGCACTGATACTCCCAAAAGGTCGGCTAGCGTCTTTATCTCGTCGGCCCTGATTTTTCGAGCACCAGACTCATATCTCTGGATCGTTGCCTGCTGAACGCCATAGGCATCTGCCAGCTTTTCTTGGCTCCAACCCTTAAGTGCACGAGCCTCAGAAAGCCTCTGCCTAATCTCGGCCATCTCAATGCGCCTCCTGAACTGAATACAACTTAAGTGAGATTTTTTCATACCAAAGTGGTTTACAGCTAATCCATTTCGGTATATAGTCTCAATTGAATTGAAACCGTTTTGGTATATAAGAGGTGCATATGCGACGCGCAAATCTTGCTGCAGAACGAGCACGCCGAGGTTGGACGCTTGCCGAGGCAGCATTCCGTATCGGTGTTTCCACAAACACATACATGGAATGGGAGAAGGGATCCGGCTCAATCCGATCCGAAAACCTCGAACGGCTCCATGACTTGTACGGGCGACCAATCGAGTACCTGCTCAAGCGAGAGTCAGATCAAACCACCGACTAACAAACACGACTTAAGGAGAACCACATGTCAAAAAAGGTCGAAATCAAAGAGCTAGAAGGTTTCGCTGACCACGTCGTCGGCGCCATCAGCCACATCGAAACTCGTGCCACGCCTAAAGATGACAGCAAAAAGGCCAAGCGCAAGGCCGCTGCTGCCCAGGCGTTCGCTTCTGGCTACAAGAACGGCTTTGTAGAAGCCATCTACCTCATCACCGTTGCGGCTCGTCAAGGCATTCCCAAAGACCTCGGTTCTAAAGAAAGCGCCAAGGCACTCTACCTCTCCATGCTCGACGACGCTATCGGCGAATTTCTCGGCGAGTAGTACCTGGCCACCCGACTATCTCAGCTGCAAAGAAGGTGAACCATGCAAGACATCCAGACCCATTCAAACGAAGCGTTAGGCGCGAATATCCGCACCATGATCGACTCGGATGGAAACACCCGCTTTTGCGCCAAGGATTCTGCAGTAGCGCTGGGATATTCCGATCCCACGAACGCAATTAAGCGCCACTGCCGTGGGGTGTCGTTTCGCCACCCCATCGTGGACGCGCTGGGCCGTACCCAGGAGGCCGTGTTCATCACCGAACCGGATCTCTACCGCCTCATTTCTCATTCCAAACTTCCCGCCGCCGAGCGCTTTGAGGCATGGATCTATGAGGAGGTCCTGCCCTCCATCCGTCGTCGCGGAGGCTACATGGTGGCGGCAACAGAGGAGACTCCAGAAGAGACCATGGCCCGCGCCCTCCTCATCGCCAACGACGCCCTCAAGCGCAAGGATGCCCGCATCGCAGAGCTGGAGCCCAAAGCCCTTTTCGCCGATGCCGTGGCTGCCAGCGACGGCACATGCCTGGTGGGAGAGCTGGCCAAGATGATGCGCCAGAACGGCGTCGAGATCGGGCAGAACCGCCTCTTCGACCTTCTCCGTGAAGAAGGCTACCTGGGGAAGTGCGGCTCCAACCGCAACGTGCCCACCCAACGTGCCATGGAGATGGGCCTCTTCCGCATCAAAGAGACTGCCGTCACCCATTCCGACGGCCACGTCACCATCAACCGCACTCCCAAAGTCACCGGCAAAGGCCAGTCCTACTTCATCACGCGCTACTGCAAGGACGCCTCATGAGCCCGCGAACCCGGATCTCCCAGGTAGATCTTCTCGGCATCCCCTATAGGGTCCAGTACGTAGAGACGGTCTCTCGCGAGGATGCCTTGGACGGACTAATCTGCCCCGATGATCGCACCATCCGCATTTATCAGGGGCTTTTGGAAGACGAGGCCACCGAGGTGCTGATCCATGAGGTGATCCATGGCCTCCTGATGCGCCTCGGACGCATGGAAGAAGCCGATGACGAGTGCCTTGTGCAAGGACTCGCCATCGGGCTTCACCAGGCGATCAAGAGCGTCAGTGCTTGCGTGCCTTGTGATCTGCCAAGGTCTTCCCCGCCTTGCTCTTTTGAGGCTTAAGCGTGCTTTTGGTTGCGAGCTTCTTTGCAGCCGCCCCCGTCTTACCACCGTGATGAACCGCCATCCTTCTCACCTCCTCTCATAACTCAAGTTAGGAGACCTCCCATGACCCAAAAGACCTGTTTAGAAGGAGCTTGCCCTTCATTAGAGCCTCAACCGGAAATAGGCGTCGATGTCCCGTACACCTCATACCTGGTCCATGAGCTCCAGAACAGAGACAGCGTCATCACTCTGGACGTGGCCCCAGAGGAGAGAGCGACGCTTACCGTTCCTGGGCCGGCGAAGGTGCTGATCGTCCTGGATTAGCGAATGCGAATCGACGGCCACTTCCCTTGGATGAACTGCCGATAAAACCGTCCTTTCGAAGCGGCATAGAAGAACTGGCTCGCAATGTTTTCTGGCACGCCGAAATACCGATAGGTACCTCCCTGGCGAAATGCGACATAGAGCGAGCCAACTTCGTAGCCGATTGCTGCGATGGCCGTCGAAGCGACAGGAATCATCTGCATTGCAACCTCCTATCTAATTTTTATTTAGATACTACCAGATATTGCATAGGACATTAGCTAGAGACACTAGGAGTTGAGCATGAAGTCGCTTTTGAAGGTCCGCCTGGCAGAGAGGCGCATGACTCAGAGGGAGTTAGCGCACCGCTGTGAGGTGGACGAGAACACCGTCTGGGTCTGGACCACAGACAAAGGAGCCGAGGGGCTTTCTTTGAGGCGCCTAGAGCAGATCGCCAAGGCTCTTAGCTGCAAGATCACAGAACTGTTTGAAGAGGAGTAGCCATGACCGCTAAAGTGCTCGGCCCCGTGCCTCGTGAGTGGCTGAACATCACCGAGGCTGCCCAATATGTACGCAGCCGCCCAGAAAACATCCGCGAGCTTATCAACCTTGGACTTATCGACACCTATGAGACGGTGGTCAACTCCTTGCATCCAGAAAACCATGTGGCCCGTACCCGTCGTGTCCTCATCGCTCGCACCGACCTGGATGCCTACATGCGAAGCAATCCTGCTCGCGAGGTGCGTTGAGCATCGAAGGCTGTTTCTCCTCGTCTCTTAGATCGTCTAAGGAGGTGTCTTATGACACTGAGCAAACTCACCGCCATGGACGTCTTCGCGGCCCTCATGGCCCTCTGCCTCATCGCTTGGGTTGTCGCCGACTGGCTGCCGGATCCTCCGCTGAATGTGCCCTCTCAGGCGCCCGTCACCCAGAGCGCCGATGCCATCGCCGCCACTGAAGCTGCACGCCAATGGTGGGATCACGACTAAAAGAGCATCCGCCTATGTGCCCTGGAAAGCCAGACGGATGCCCCAAAGAAAGGAGGGTCATAGATGACCCCTATTGACCATTCTACCAGCGTTAAAAAGGCGAAGCTGCGCCAGGAGATCTTCGATCGTGCTCGCTTTGGCGACGACGTATCCGAAGAGGAGCTGCAGCTTCTGACCGTCGCGCAACTGCGCGAGCTCTGCAAGGAGCCGCTGATCTACTTCGGCACCTACGGGGACTGCCTGTCCAAGCGCGATTTCGTGATCCATGTGCTCGGCGGAATCAGGCGCTATCGCCGGAAAGCAGGTCTTGCATGACGCCCAGAAAACACTCCAAAGACGTGGCAGGTCGTCTTGCAAAAGAGCGTTCCCTGTCAAAGCTCAAGATCCACCCTCGCGACCTTGCAGACCTGGTCCACATGCAAGCCATGCGCTTGGCATACCTAGCGGTCCTCTGCGACAGCTGCTCGGCTTGCCAATCCTACGACGGACCTGCACTGCGAGAGATGGCCGGTTGCCTAGACACCCTGGACGATCGTCTGAGAAAGCACCCTCATAAGAAGGAGACCCATGGAAACCGCTAACAAGCCCATGTCAGAAGAGTTTTACGCCACCGAAGATGCTGGCATGTTCACCACAGCCATCAACAGCCAAAAGGCTGCCATAGAAGAGGCTGCCTTTAACCTCGTCGAGCAAGCCGAGGCGCTTATCAAGGCCATTGAAGATGGAGACCTGTTGGGAGCCAACAGTGCCGCTTGCTTTGCAGCAGCGGCCTCTGACGACATGATCTATGGAGCCGAGGCACTCACCTATATCTTCTCCCAAACAGATACCTGGGCGCTGAGAGTGGCTTCCGATGCCATGAAGCACGCTCTGGCAGACCATCCCCTGTTCCCCTCATGTCAGGGCAACTGAAGCCCCCAGGAACGCTTCTGACCTCTCATGGGTTCCATCTGGTACGCCGTTTAGGGACCCATGACGTCTATGACGTGCGCTCCTGGGACAACACTTACCACTGCTTCAACCGGCGCTTGCTAGGAAGCTACCAGAGCTTCGCTGGAGCCGCCACAGCGTTTTTCGCCTGGGTCGACACCGTGGATCCAGTCTTAGAGATTGAGGATGACTATGAGTAAGGTCGCTATTCAAGGCGATATGTGGGAGGCATCCTGCCACCTGCCGCCTGAGCAGCAAAAAGCATTCATCTTCGCCCTGGTGCAATACGGCATGGACGGCACCGAGCCTGATACCGACGAGCCCTGGTACATGGCCTGGGTCTGTTGCCGCGATCGTGTGGCCATGAGCGCAGAGCGCAGCCGTAAAGGCCAAGACGCCGCCAATCGCCAATGGGCAAACAAGAAACCCTCTCGCCAGCCTGCAAAGGACGATGAAGCCGACTCCCAGCACATCCAGCAAGGGTCAGATGAGAAACCCATTTTGGACACCCATAATGGGTCTGATTCACAACCCATTATGGGTAGTGCGAATGCTGAGATGAGTAGAGATGAGATGAGAGGAGAAGAGATATTGTCCGGCGAGCCGGACGATCTCGACCAATTCGACGAAGCTGTCAAAGCCGTTGCAGACAACGTCATCTCTCGGCTCAACGACCTTACCCACCAGAGCTTCAGATCGAGAAGCAAGAAGGCCCTGCGGCCCATCGCTGCCCGATTGCGCGAGGGCTACAGCGAAGCCGATCTTATCCAGGTGGTCGAAAACCAATGCCACCTATGGCTCCGCGACCAGCGAATGCGGGTCTACCTGCGCCCAGAGACCCTGTTTGGCCCCAAATGCGAGGGCTACCTCAATGCCGCAAAGATGAGCCCAGGAGGTGTAAGCCATGCCGATGCAGCCGCCTATGACGCAGGAATCAGCCTCGTCGCCTACTAAGCACCAAGCTCCCCTTTGTCCCTTCTGTGGCAGGGAATTAGCCCGGGTAACCCGTGGTCAGTACGGCTTTTGGGCGCCTTGCGACTGCCCAGATGCCCAGGCCCACGACAAAGTTCGCAAGGCCGAAGAGGAACGTGCCATAGCTGCTGAGCTGGAAGAGGCTAGACTCCGCCGTTATCGCAAGGCAGGGATTCCTGAACGTTGGTACGTCGAGCTGAGAAATCCCAGCTTGCACGCCGCAACGGGAAGTCGCTACGACCCTGGCGCCCTTTCCATCTGCAACGCAGCCATGCGAGGTCAAGGCACCTGGCTTATCGGAGATGTAGGTCTGGGCAAGACCAGGGCAGCCATGGGGGCTGCCATGGCTTACATGGACCAGCGAACCATCTCAGTGGGCCAAGGACTCTCTCGCGTGGAGGTAACCATGGCCAAGGTGCGCTGCATCACCGAGGAAGACATCCTGGCGGCAGCCGGAAGCCGCTTTGGCAAAGGCTCAACAGACGAGGCAGCCCTTGCAGGCTTCAAAGAGTGCGCCCTGCTTATCCTGGATGACCTGGGCAAGGCAAAGCCCACGGCTTGGGCCGTCTCCCAGATCTTTGCGGTGATTGATGCCCGCTACTCTTCCCGATTGCCCCTGGTGGTCACCAGCCAGTACGGCCCTTCAGACCTTCTCGCTCGACTCTCCGAGGAGGGCGAGGCAAAGACTGCCAAATCCCTGGTGAGCCGCCTGTGTTCCATGTGCGACCGCAAGCAGATGCAAGGATACGACCACCGACTGGCAGGTGATGCCCATGTGGCAGGGGACTAATGCCGAGCTTTGCCGAACCCTCAAGGATCAGCTCGTCGACGCTCGCCAGGAAGCCGCCGAGGCTTGGCGAGACAGGGATGCCTGGTACGACAAGGCAGATGAACTTTCCTGCGCCCTCGCGGAGAAGAGCCAGCAGCTCTCTCAGGCCAAAGACAATATCTGCCTGACCCTCTGGGCTTGTGAGAAGTTCGACGACCTTACTCGAGACGAGCTCGCCATCATGGTCGAGGCCTGCTTGGGGAAGTGGGGCTGATGGCGCCGAAACCCACCCTCACCCTCGAGCCGGACGGCATCTGGAGCGCCAGGGTCTACCTGGGCACCTCTCCCAACGGCAGGCGAATACGCCCTTATCGGCGGTTCCCGGAGGCCAGAGATCGCAAGCAGGCCCAAGCCTTGGCCAAGGCCTGGGCGGACGATCTCACCGCCCATGGCCATGTGAAAAGCCAACGGATGCGCGACGTGTTGGCCGAGCGCATCTCCAACCTGGAGAAGGCCAAAGCCAGCCCTCACACCTTGAGGACTTACCGGCTCTATGCCAAGCGCTACGTGAATCCCCGCTTGGGTTCCCGGCTGGCGCCCAGCGTAAGCCCTCAAGACATCGAGGCGCTCCAGGACGACCTTTTGGAGCACGGTGGCGAGGGAGGTGCTCCCCTATCGGTAGGTACCGTGCTTGGAGTGCGCGAGATGCTCTCTGGGGTCTTCAAGTGGCTGCTGAAGATTGGGGTTATCGACACCAATCCGGTGACTCTCTCCACCTCCATCACGCCTGAGCGCCGAGAAGCCCGATCGCTCTCAGGGCACGACTTGAAGCTGCTGGAGGATGCCCTGCAAACTGCCATGGCATCAGAGGATCCAGCTGAGATGGATTTTAGCCGAGGGGTGTGGCTGGCGCTCAGAACCGGCCTTCGTGTGGGCGAGGTCTGCGCCTTGAGAGAAGCAGACCTGCGGCCTCTCACCCAAGAGATCCATGTGGGCGGCACAGTGGTCGAGATCGACGGCATTTGGAGAAAGCCCAGCCCCAAAAGCGCCAAATCCCAGCGCAACGTGGCGATGACGCCTATGGACTTCGACAAAGTGCGTTCCTGGCAAACAGGAGATCCCGCAGCCCCGTTGATCTCAGAGGATGGCTCCTGGATGCGCCCTTCCGAGCTCTCAGGGTGGTTTCGGACGCTCAAGGTTCGCTTGGGCTTGGATCCTTCCCTGACGTTTCATAGCCTGCGCCACACCTATGCCACCACTCTGCTTATGGCAGGGGCAGATCCTAAGAGCGTGAGCGAGCAGATGGGCCACGCCGACGTTGCCATCACGCTGCGTATCTACGGCCATGTGATACCGGGGCGCGGCGCCCAGCTGGCATCCATGGCGTCGGATGCCTATGAACAAATGAGAAGAGGATGAACTATGGAAGAGAAAGAACGGATCTGGATCGTGAGCGCCTGCAGGCGCGAGGTCGATGAAGGCGAGCAGGTCGAGGTCTGGCCTGCCATGGCATTCAAAGATGCTGAGGCCGCAAGCCTGTGGATCAAGGACAAGGATACAGAAGGCAGTCCCTTCTTTTACCGGCTGCAATGGAGCTGCCTGCTTGACGTTGATATGGCCAGCTCGCCAGCACGCAATCCTTCCCACTATGAGCGAGGAGGTCTTCGCTGCGACCAAGTGATGGGCGCCATGCTCTCCCATGAAGAGCAGGTCGGCTATTGGTATGGGTGTGCGATGAAGTATGTCTGGCGTTGGCCCAGCAAATATGAGGACAAAGATCGCCAGATTGAAGACATCGACAAGGCAATCGAGTGCCTCTCTCGCCTTAAGGCGGTGGTTGGCCATGGCAATTCCCGGTGAGGCCTGGCGTTGGATATGCGCCCGCTCTTGGGAGGACGTGGAGGGAGACCTTCACTGCGGCAGAGATGGAAGCCCGATCCCGCCTAGGGACGAGATTTTGAGAGCTCAGCATTGCGGCTGCTTTCTAAGCCTAGCGGACAAGGAGGAGAAAAAGGATGCAAAAGACCCTGAAACGCAGCCCTCTTCGTGATCGCTGGCGGCGCTGGAAGGCTTCCGGCATCCCGATGACCGTGCGTCTATCCTGGGCGTTGGAAGACGCCTCTGTCACCCATCCGGTGCTTACAGCCTTATTCCTGGCAATCCTTGTGGCAGCTGCAGGATGGCTTTTGGTCACTCTGGTCATGATCCTAAGGCATCCCTAGATTCTCGATGTGCAAGCCCTGGCATTTGGCTAGGGCATATTTTTATGGCTCGTATGTTACTGCAAATTGACGTAATATCTACCCTGTACTCTTATATTTTGCATTTTTTTGCGGAATACTAAGTTATAGGAATATATAATTGCCGGGAATGAACTGTAAACACCGAATGCAAGCAGGAAAGGCACTGACATGCTGCGCGACTTCAGCTTCGCAAATTTCAGAAGCTTCCGAGATGAACAGTACTTCTCAATGACCCGCACAAAAGCTGCCATGAAGCGTCAGACAACCAAATGGCCGATCTCAGATATATCTTGCATTGCTAGTGTCTATGGTTCTAATGCTTCCGGAAAGACGGCATTCTGCAATGCTCTCCCCTATCTCGCCTTATTTATAGAGCGCGGCTTTTCCCAGGAGCATCCATTATCGCTTTTCAAACCGTTTCTCCTAAACAGTCATTCAAAGACCGATCCTATGTCATTTCTTGTTGATTTCTCGATATCAGGCAATCGATACCGCTATGAGATCGACCTGACTGCCGGTAGCGTATCCTTTGAGTCTCTAAGGAGGTACAACGGCCCCACAAATCGCACGCAGAGGGTATTCGAAAGGGCTTTGAAAGAAGATCGCTCCTTCAAGTTTTTGTACGGGAAAAACTTCAAAGGCCAGAAAAGGGCGGCTGAGGCAATGACGAGAAATGACGTCGCGTACCTCTCTGTCCTTCATAAGACGAATTGTAAAAGTGTCGAAGAGGCCTACTCCTTCTTTAGTGACCAAGTAGTCTTTCTCGATGCCTTGTTCTATGAGAGAGAGCTAGATCAAATCGCTGAGCGCCTCTCCGACGATGCTTGGTACGCGAACGCCCTCTCGACGATCGTTTCTCAGGCAGACCTTGGTATCAGTGTTATGGAAACAAAAGGCTTCTTTGATGCGATCCGATCGCGAGACGGAGAAGCTTTCGATGGCTTCGCCAAGGGGGTAGCAGGAATTACGGGCCCCAATGCCACAGCCGCCGAGCGTGAAAAGCGCACCCAAGAAATATGCGAACTTCTCACGCAACCAGTCAAGGAACTAGTGTTCACTCATAGGGGAGCAGACGGTTATACGGCAGAGTTCTCTCGAGACGACGAGTCGAACGGCACTCTGTCGATGCTCGCCTTCTTCTCGATTGCCCTAAAACTTCTGGCTGTACCTACTGTCGCCTTTGTTGACGAGATTGATACCAGTCTCCATCCCACCTACGTAGAGGAGCTCGTAAGACTTTATAAAGACCCGGCAACGAATCCTTGCCAATCCCAGTTAATATTCACCACCCATGATGTCTCGCTGATCACCAAGTCAGGCGCCGATGAGCCTGTCATCGATCCAGATCAGATCTGGTTTGTCGAGAAAACCTCCGAGGGCGCTTCAGAGCTCTTCCCAGCTACATCGCTCAATCCTAGGTGGGAAGAGAACTTCGGACGCAATTATCTTCATGGCGTCTACGGCGCCATACCTCGACCCGACTTTCATAGCGCCTTTGCTCGTGCCCTTCAATGCGAGGATACCCGACAATGAGCAGAAAAAGGCTGGAACGTGGTCGAGAGCAAAACAGGAAAAGGGCACGTATCCCTCGAGCCCTTGCTGTTGTATGCGGCGAGGTTACAGAGAAGGAGTATTTCGACCAGCTTGGAAAAGAACTCGGGGTGGTAATCTCTGTCAAGTCACAAGGGCTAGATCCAATTGCTCTTGCGACTTACGCTGCCGAGCTATGCCGCCGAGAGAGGAGCGAAATCAGAGCCTCCAGTGATGACGGCTTTAAAGTCGTCCTGGTTGTGGCTGATGTTGATGATTACAGCCCAGATCAGTTGAGAGAGGCTGCAAGGATATGCAAACAGAAAGGCATGGTGCTCGTTCTGTCCAACCCATGTTTCGAGGTCTGGCTTATAGATCACTTGGAGCCATGCCCAGATTCTATTTGCACGGCACGTTCGGCACAACAGCGGGCGTTATCCAATAGAATCCTCTGCGGCAAAGGCAACAAAAACATTGTCAAAGAAACCATTGAGGGTAATCTTGACATCGCTCTGCAGAATGCTTGGAAACACAACACTGCCGAGCGAGAAGACAGGCGCAGGCGCCTCGACACCACAGACTTCGGCCCTTGGACCGACATGCCTACTGCCGTTGAAGCCCTGCGCCTGCTCTGATGCAGCTCGACCAGCCCCGACCCTACGTTGGGGCTTTTCCATGGTCCAGCACCGTGCTTCAGATAAGCTTATGTGCTGCGATGTCCATGTGCCAGAAATGTGCCAGATAAACCTTTGATATTGAACCCTAAAGAAGCCATAAACTCCCAGCACAAAGCAGCAAAACTAAGCACTTGGCTGACTGCACCGTTGGATAACGTCTACTTATACAAAAATACCCCGAAACACATAGATGCTCAAACTTGTTCAATTGCTGCGCAGGAGTTTGGACGTCTCTCACATTTAAGGTTTGGATGATTAAGAGAAGCAAATACGTTGGAGTTTTTTACCTGGGGTTATAATGAGTTTTCAACAAATGCATAGGGTCAGTGTCTGAGGAGGACCATGGGTCGAGAGTGCCACATCCTAAGCAAATCCCGAGACTATTTTGCTGAGGTACGAAACGCTGCTTTAGAGCTAGAGCGCACTCAACTCCAACTTGAGGCTCTCGACGTCCATAAGAAAGATCGTCCTGGCGATCCCTACGCTCCGCACGTGGCCTCCAGCAGGGGTGACGTCAATGGCACCTCCCGCCTCATTGCAGGGCTCGATCGCGCCAAGCTTCTGCACGACCGAGAAAAGCGCTGTCAGCAAAAGCTCCAGGCGGCTTCTTGGGTGCTCTATGGCCAGGATGGAGAGGGCGGTGTGGCCCAAGCTCTCTCAAACCTAGATGCCGATGTGGTGTGGCATCGCTGCGCCAGGGCTTACACCTGGCGTGGCGTAGAGGCAGCCACCATGTGCTCTGCCAGCGTGTGCCGCCAGCGCTATGAAGCCGTCATGAACTATATAGACGATGGCGGACTTATCGATGACATAGGCTCTATAACGGCAGGTTAAAGACCATTTTTACCTAATAATTCCTCCTAATTCTGCTTGCAATTGTATAACATGGATGTTATACTTATAACCATAAGCAGCCGAGAGAAAGGAGGACATTATGAGCGACAGAGAATTTCAAGTGCTACTTGCAGTCATCGGAATTGCGTACCCCTTTGTACTGCAAGTAGCCTGGGACATCATCAAGTGGTATCTGCAAAACCACGACCGATGATGTAAGAGTGGGAACCGACCTCGCGGCTACGGGGTCGGGACTCGCTTATAGATTACCATCAACCATCCTCAAGGAGGTTCATCATGCCGTTGCACTACATACTCTTCTTGCTGATCGCCGCTCCCATAGGCATGTGGGCAGGGCATCGCTTCTTCGTGAGCCGTATCCGCCCCTGGCTGGAGGAGCGCTAACCATGACAGACACCGAGGCCCAACGCCGTGCCAAGGCCAAGTACGCCAGGGAGAAGGTCAAGGCCTTGCGCCTGGCCTTCTACCGCAACAATCCCGAAGATGCCGAGCTGCTTGCTTGGATGGAGTCTCAACCCAACATGACCGGTTATCTCAAGCAGTTGATACGCCAGGATATGGAAAGGTCTCAGGACAACTCCTAGCAGCCCCCGGCACACCTCGGCAGCTCTCGGCACATAAAAGCAGCCACCGGCACCTAAAAGCAACTCCCGGCAGGCTGCGCACAAGATTCGCGTGGTATCACTATGCTGCGCACCAAAGCAGTCCACATCAGATGGGCTGCTTTTCTTGTTCGGGTGGGGGTGGTTTTGCCATGGCCTCCGGCAAAGACCGACCCTCCTATGATCCACGCCAATCCAATGGCGCCGCTCGCAGGGCTGTGCGCAAATGGCTCCGCGACCAGCGGCTGCCCTGTGCCATCTGCGGCCAGCCCATCGACTACTCTCTGCCTGCCGGAGACCCTTGGAGCTTCGAGTGCGACGAGATCGTCCCAGTGTCTTTGGGCGGCTCGCCATTCGACCGCGATAACGTGCAGGCAACCCATCGCATCTGCAATCAGAAACGCGGTAACAAGACCATGGCTGAGCTGCGAGGACAAGGCTCAAGATCCTTGTCTGTGCGCCGCAGCGGACGCTGGTGATTATCACTAACGTTTTATGTTGATTTTATAGATATGGGGGTATGACCCCTCCCCCGCCCCCGGGCTGTACCTCCGCGCCGACAGCCTTTTTCTCTCCGGAGGGACCAAATGGGCGGCCCAAATGAAGCGACCAGTTGGAAGGGGGCCAAATGGCTCGAATGAGAGCCCTCTCCATCGAGGATGAAGCCGATCTTTGCGACCTTTGGCCAAAGCTCGGCACCAAGAGGTGCGCCGAGCATTTCGGCTGCTCCCAAAACACTATCAAGCGAGCGGTGACGCGTCTAGGGCTGAGAGATGGACCTAGGCCCCGCACCCCTCGCAAGAAGCCCAAAACCCAAGAGGCTCCTGCTCCAGAGGAAGAGGAGGCCGGACGTCTTCCCAAGCTCCACAAGCTAGAGGCGCTCTTGAGCCAGCAGCTCACAGAAGCTCCTCCTGGGGCTGTGGCGGCCCTTTCCAAAGAATACCGGGCGGTGCTTACCGAGATAGAGCAGGAAGAGGACGGAGGCGACGATGACGACCCCTTCGAGCTGCTCGCAGCATCCATCGCCTCCAAGCTGCACTCCTAAGCTCCATCTGGCCCAGCCCTATGAGTCCCATCTGGCAGAAGAGGCTGCCCAGGTGGGAAAGATGGCAGGCTACGAGCTTCTGCCTTGGCAAAGAAACCGCCTGGAGGACTGGAGCGCCATTGGGCCTGACGGCAAATGGGTCCACAAGCGCATCGGCGATTCGGTACCCCGCCAGTCAGGCAAATCGGTGGACGGCATCATCTGGGCCACCTTCGCCGCCAGCGCCATGGGCTACAAGGTGCTCTGGACAGACCACAACTACTCGACCACCTGCGAGATGCTCAGGCGCTTCCAGGAGATCTTCGGCAAGCGGCCTAGAGACCCGGACGCCAAATACAAGCGCTTCAACAAGCTGGTGAAACGCACCAACAACAAGACCGCCCAGGAGTTCATCGAGCTGAAGAACGGCGGGGTCATAGGCTTTTCCACCCGCACCAACTCGGCTGCCCTGGGGTTCTCCTACGACATCGTCATCTTCGACGAGGCCCAAGAGCTCACAGACGCCCAAGCCCAAGCCATCCTTCCCACCACCTCCTCCTGCACCAGCCAGAACCCTCAAGTGATCTATCTGGGAACGCCTACCCGTGCCGGGTCTTTGGCCGACAAGTTCCAGGACTTGAGGAAGGAGGCGTGGGACCGCAAGGCCGACGACCTCACCTGGTGCGAGTACGGCATCGACGACTACGCCAAAGCAGAGGACGAGGCCTATTGGTACGAAGCCAATCCCTCCCTAGGCCTCATCACCACCGTGGACGCCATCAAGATCGGGCGAGGCGGCCTCTCAGATTTGGCCTTCGCCCAAGAGTATCTGGGCTACTGGCTTCCCAAAGAGGCCAACACCATCATCTCCCCCGCCCAGTGGCAGGCCTGCCTCATCGGCGAGGACGCCATCCCTCAAGGCCGCGAAGCCTACGGCGTCAAGTTCTCCCCCGACGGGGAGCTGGTGGCCTTGGCCGTGGCGGTTCATCCTCCAGAAGGCCCTGAATACGTGGAGCTACTGGAGCTGCAGCCCAGAAGCCGCGGTATCGGCTGGCTGGCCGAATGGCTGGCCTATCACGCCAAGCAGGGCTGCTGCGTGGCCATAGACGGGCTTTCTGGCACAGGGGACCTCTGCGACCGCTTAGAGCACCTCAAGGCCCCTCGTGGCTATGTGGTAAGAGCCAAAAGCTCAGAGGTCATCACCGCCGCCACCATGCTGGAAGGCGCCATCACCACCAAAGCCGTCACCCATATCGAGAGCCCCGCCCTAGATGCCTCGGTGCTCACTTCCACCCGCCGTACCATCGGCCAGAACGGCGGTTGGGGCTGGGGCGGCGACTCCTGTGCCGTGGAGGCTGCAAGCTTGGCCCTTTGGGCCGTGAGAACCACCAAGAGAAACCCAGCGAGAAAGCAGGTGCTGTGGTGACAGAGCAGATCGATATTCCTCAGAGCTTGGCTTCTGCAGAAGGCCTCACTTTCGACGAGGGCCTTCTGGTGTCAAAGCTCACCTCCATTTGGCTGGAGCATGTGGCATCGAACCGGCGGAACGAGTCCTTCTATGAAGGCACCTATCCCATCGAGCCTCTGGGCATCGCCATCGATCCCAAGAAGGCCTCTGTGTTCGAGGAGCGTGTGGACTGGGCTAGGAAGGCCGTAGACTACATCGCCAACCGCAGCCAATTCGACGGCTTTTCTGCTGGAGACGACGAGGCTGCCGTTTCATGGCTCAGGCGCTGGTCTGCCGACAACGACATCGCCAACGCCTATGCGGGAGCCATCACAAGCACCCTCACCCATTCCTGCGCCTTTGCCACCGTAACCACCCAAGAGCACCATGACCCGCTGCTACGCTTCTATCCTGCCACCGCCGCCGCAGCTCTCTGGGACCGGCGGGCCGGAAGGCTTGGGGCAGGCCTGGTAGTGGCAGACATGGCAGAGATCGAAGGCCAATCAGTCCCTACCCTGGTGGACGTGTTCACTCCCACAGAGCTCATCGAGCTTTCCTACAAGCGCGATGGCTGGGTGGCCCAGACCACCCCTCATCGCCTGGGGCGCTGCCACATGGTGGCCATCGCCAACCGCCCCTCACTTCGCTATCCCTTCGGCCGCTCCAAGATCGGCCCTGGCATGCGCTCGCTTGTGGGAGAGGCTTCAGAGGTAATGGCTTTGATGAAGCTGGCAGTACAGTTTGCCGCAGCCCCTCAGACTTATGCCTTAGGCCTGGATCCCGAGACTATGGAGACCAAAAGCCCCTTCAAAAGCTATATGGACCGCATGTGGGCGGTCTCCCGAGACGAGAACGGCGATGTTCCCCAGTTCGGCCAGCTGACCCAGCTCACCATGGAACCGCTGCTGTCCACCATGAGGACGCTTTCTTCCATGGCAGCAGCCGATGCAGGGGTGCCTGCATCCACCTTCGGAGTGGTCACCGACAACCCCAGCTCTGCCGAGGCCATCAATGCCGCCCGTGAGGATGCCGTCATCGAAGTGACCCGACTGAACCGCCAGGCATCATCGGCCCTTGCTGACGCCGCCCATATAGCCTTGGCCATCCGAGACGACATCACCTTCGATGAGTCTTTAGAGGCCTATCCGGAGGTAGCTGTGAAGTTCAGGCCCGCCTCCATGCCCTCCGAGGCATCTTTGGCAGACTCCATGCTCAAGCAGTCCCAGATCATCGAGTGGCTGGCCGACTCCGACGTGCTGCTCAAACGCCTGGGCTACACCGACGAGGAGATCGCCAGCCTAGAACAGACCAAGCGTGACTACCGCAGCCGCCAGACCATGGAAACCCTTTCCGCCTTGCCAGAGGTAGTCCAGGCGCCCGGATCGGGCATAGCCGAGGAGGTCGTTGCCCATGAGGATGAGCCGCCAGAGCCTGCTGGCCTATGACCGACTGGTGGGAGCCGCAGGGGAAAGGGCTGCCACGGCCTACGAACGGCTGCTTTCGCTCTGGCTTTCCAACAACCCTCAGGCCACAGAAAACGAGATCATCGACGCTGCAGCCTACTTCGCCTGCACCACTCTCAACACCTATGGAGAAGCCGCCGCCACCGCGGCAGACGAGCTCTGCCGCCAGTTGGCAGCCCAAGACAAGATCTCCGGCACCACTCACACCGACTATGCCCCAGACAGAAAAGAGATCGGCAAGATCCTAGGGAGCCAAAAAAGCCGAGAACCCCTTACTCAAGGAGATCGGTCTAAATTCGTTGCCCTCTCATCTGACCGTGTGAAAGATGAGTGCCACAGAGCTGCCAACAAGCAGATGCTCAAGAGCGCTAAGGCCTTGGGTTGCAAACGCTATGCCCGAGTGCCCGTAGGCGACTCCAAGACCTGCGAATTCTGCGTCAGCATTGCTGCCAACGGCTTTCATGGGCTCACCGAGGAAGGAGCCAAGAAGCTCACTCGCCTCCATGACAATTGCCGCTGCAAGGTGATCCCTGGCTTTGGCAGAAGCCCGTCTGTAGAGGACTACGACCCCGAGGAGTACAAGGAGGCCTACGAGCTCCGTCAGAGGCTGGAACAAGAAGGCTATTCGGTATCTCAGATCCAACGGGCTATGGCAGGAGAGCCGGTGGAAAGTCTAGGCGCTCCCAACAGCGGCAAGGGCGGGAGGCAAAAGTTACATACTTTGGATGATCCTGCGCGCGATTATTACGGCTCCGCAGAATCGTCTAATCCCAAAGAGCTGGCAGCTCTAAAAGAGTCTCTCATTTCGAGAGGCTTTGAACTAATAGATAAAACGGAGTCCGCTCATGGAAAAGATGCCATCGGATATGGACCAAACCCAAATGCTGGAAGACCAGGGCAACTCCACTACATTCAAGGCATGAGCTACTCAGCGTGGCTTCATGAGGCTGACCATGCAGCCTATGATGAAAACTTAGGTTTTCCAGGACTATCCCATTATCTAAAAGATCAAGCTCTTTGGGCAAATATGGAACGTCACGCATATACAATAGAGGTTGACCGAGCAAAAGCCCAAGGGAATCACGAACTCGTTGCAAGACTCGAAACGTTGATGAGAGAGGAGTTGAACAAGCATTATGGATAACAAGAATACCCAGCAAATAGTCACTCCTCCTGTCGATGAAATAAGGACTCTTCTCCAATCCAATAAATCTGGATTGCAGGCAAATGCCATCGCTCTTCTTATAGAAAATCGTATTTATAATCATGAGTTTTTGCAGGCCGTCGGAATGCTTATCGACAGCCCCGAGAAGATAGGATTTGGTTTGCCTCTGTCAGATTTAGCATCTATTTATGTTGCGCTGGCAACAGACCAGCCGTATAAATCTGAATATAAATGCTTCGAGCAACTTTACGAAGATTACAAGTCGCGTTTTTCGATTTAACGCTGTTTAACGCATCCGTGCTATTGAAAGGCTGCCAGTGATCCCATGGGGGTGATTACATTGGCCACAGATGACATGCAGGTGATCATCTATAAGATCCTCGCCTACCTCTACAGCTGCATGAAAAACGGCATCAAGCCTGACCGCGACAGATACTCTCACGTGGCTTTTGGAATCCCCGAATCCTATTGGAACTCCATCATGCTCGAACTTCATGAGCATGGTTATGTACGAGGACTGGTTATAGCCAATGACTTTGGGGGTGACCTGATAGTGGCTGGCTGCGATCCCACTATCACCTTTGAGGGCATCCAATACTTGCAAGAAAACTCATTGATGCAAAAGACCAAGAGGTTTCTTCAAGACACCAAATCAATCATCCCTGGCATCTAAACAGCCAATCATCCAATCTGCTTTGTTCACCTAAGCGCCCTTAAGGGGCGCTTTTTCGTAGGAAGGGGCACCCATGGCCTACATCAACAAGACCTTCCTCAAGTGCGACCGATGCGGAGAGGCCCGCGAAGTAGCTTTCGAGGAGAGGTCTACCTCCATGAAGTGGAGGGCTGATCGCTCCGCTGAGGATGAAGGCTGGTGCGAAACTAGCCAAAACCATCATCTGTGCCCCCGCTGCGCAGCTCCTTACCTAGCCAAAAAGCGCGAGCTAGAGACAGAGCTTGAGCGTCTTTCCGGAGAGATAAGTGTGCAGGTTACCTTGTAGCCATCTCCCTACCAGCATCCCACTCCACAATCTCGTTGAATCAAGCGCCTTAAGGGCGCTTTTTTCATAGCTACGCAGCCTTGGGCGGCAACCAAGGCACCCACCTCGCTGGCAGGGAAAGCCAGCTCGACCACGTCTGAGCAGACGGACCCACAAGAAAGGACAGCCATGGAATTCACTCCCATCAACACCCAAGAGGACTTCGACGCCGCCATCAAGGATCGCTTGACCCGCGAGCGCAAGAAGATGGCCGAGAAGTACGGCGACTACGAAGAGCTCAAAGTCCAGGCAGAGGCCGCCAAGGAAGCCCAGGCCCAGATGGAAGAGCTTCGTCGCAAGGCCGATGAGGCAGAAGGGGCTCTAAGCCGTATGACCCAGGAGCGCGAGACCGAGCAGCTGCGCCAGAAGGTTTCCGAGGAGACTGGTGTTCCTGCCCGCCTTATCGCTGGCGTCGACGAAGAGGCCATGCGCGCCTCGGCCAAAGACTTAGCCGAGTGGGCCAAGCCCAAAAGCGGCGTGAGCACTTCTCGGCCAGGTTATTTTGCTGATGGAGCCAAGCCCAAGAAGGCCACCCGCGACCAGTTCGCTGAATCCATGGAACCTGTCCTGAATCACTAGCAGAAAGGAAGATCGAAATGGCCATTACCACTCCCATCGACATGTCCACCGGCACCACCGGCGTGGTGCTTCCCAAGGACGTATCCTCCGAGATCCTTGCCAAGGCCCAGGAGGCCAGCGCCGTCATGAGCCTGGCTACCCCTATCACCCTGCCTGGCCCAGGCCTTACCATCCCGGTCATCACCGGCGACCCTGAGGCCAGCTGGGTAGGCGAGACCGAGGCTGCCCCGGTAAGCAAGTCCTCCATCTCCTCCAAGTACATGAAGAGCTACAAGCTCTCCCTGATCGAGCTCTTCTCCCGAGAATTCACCCGCGACCTTCCCGCCCTCTACGACGAGCTCATCGCCCGCCTGCCCGGCTCCATGGGCAAGAAGTTCGACGAGACGATCTTTACCGGCACCACTCCCGGCACCGGCTTCGACGTGCTCTCCGACGCCACCCAGACGGTCAAGATCACCGACAACGCCGCCGGCAAGACCTACGACGCCTTCCTGGACGCCGACGAGCTGGTGGCTGCCGCCGACGGCCAGGTGAACGCCTATGTGCTCTCGCCCAAGGGCCGCACCACGGTGCTCAAGTGCAAAGACACCAACAACCGCCCCTACTTCCTGGGTTCCCCCATGGACGGCACTGGCACCATGTCCATCCTGGACAAGGCCGTGAAGCTCACCAACCGCGTCCACAAGGCTGGCGTCAAGAAGGGCACCAGCGACAACGGCACCCCTGAGCAGCTGGGCATCGCCGGTGACTGGTCCGGCGCCCGCTACGGCATCGTGGACAACGTCACGGTGACCCCCTCCACCGAGGCCACGGTCTTCGACGCCGACGGCAACGCCATCTCCCTCTACCAGCGCCAGATGGTGGCCATGATGGTCTCCTTCGAGGTGGGCTTCATCGTCCGCGACAAGAACCAGTTCGTGCGCCTCGTAGGCGACGTTCCCACTGCCTAATGGCCGATGAGAGCACGCCCCTGGCTACAGTGGACGACTTGCGAGATGCAGGTGTTGACATAGGTCCAGCAGACGAGGGGCGCGCCTCCTTCGTGCTGGACCTTGCCAGCGCCCTTATCCGCTCAGAGGAAGGGCCGGATGCAAGCCCTGACACCGAGCGATTGGTGTGCATCTCTGTGAGCCGTCGTGCCTTGGGGGCCGTGGCTGACGGCGTCACCCAACAGAGCCAGACCACAGGGCCGTTCACCGAGTCCTTCACCTTTGGAAACCCCTACGGCGACCTGTTTCTGACCAAGGCCGAGCGAACCATGCTGGGAGCCCACAAGGTCGCCTGTGGTTCCATCTCTAGGATCGGAGGTGCCGATGAGTGACTTCATGGCAGGCCAGCAAGTAACGGTCGTCCCCCGCAAAGCTCAGGCCTCTGACATCCATGGAGATCCGATCATGGCTGGCGGGAAGCCCTTCTCCGTAGCAGGTGCCTTGGTAGCTCCCGGAGACCCCGAGGCCTCGTCCATCGAGTGGGATCCCGAAGGCGCCCAGGTGGACGTGACGGTCTACTTTCCCAAGGGCACCGATGTCGCTGCCTTGGACGGGGCCGACGTGAAGGTGAATAAAGACACCTACCGCTGTGTTGGCAGGCCCGCCGTCTGGCCAGAGAGCGCTCCCGGATCTCGAAACATCGTCTGGAAGGGGACCCGCATTGGCTGACAAAACCTTCGTGAAAGACGAGGCGGGCATCGTCGAGATGCTCACCTCTACCGTGGCCCCCGCCGTCCAGCAGGCAGCACAAATCGGGGCCGACAAGATGCGAGGCATGGGCTTCGAGGCCGAGGTGGAGCCTGCTGGCGGCAAGGACCGCTGCGGCTTCAAGTATGGCCTCACCTTAGACGTGAGGCCTAAGAGCCGGGCCGACTGGCACACGGTGAACCACCGTCATGAGCCTCGAGGCCTAGAGAAGCTCCGACGGCTCCAAGAGGCTGCAAAGGAGACCTTATGATCGACGCCATCGCCATCGTGAAAGAGGCCTTGAAAGCCCATGTGCCAGAGGTCCCCTTCTCCACGGTGCTGCCAGACCCGGCTCCCACCTCTGCCCATGTGCTGGGCTGGGTGCAGTCTGCCACAGACACCGACTTTCTGTATAGGCCCCAGGTGGCTCTGGTGTGCTGGGGCACTTCCGACGCCTCCGCCATGGCCTTGGCCATGGATTGCGCCAGGGCAGTGGAGCTGGCAGCCCAGACCCATCCCAGGCTCTCTGCAGCCTCTGTGGCATCCCTTTCCCGAGACACCTTTACTCCTGGCGGCTGCGCTCGCTACCGCCTATTGCTCAATCTCATCATCAACAAATAAGGAGGAATCCCATGGCTGAAAACGACTCCGAGGTAACCCAGACCGACAGCCAGACCGAGTCTGCCGTCACCCCCGCCGCATCCAACGATTCCCGCTACGTATCCACCACTCGCGGCGTCCAGGGCGGCTATCTCTTCGTAGCCCCGGTTGGCACCACCCTTCCCACCGACTACTCTTCCACTTTGGCAGCAGAGTTCGTCAACGCTGGCTATATCGGCGAGGACGGCTTCACCGAGGGCACCGACTCTGACAGCTCCGACTTCAAGGACATCAACGGAGACATCGTCGACTCCAGCTCGGCAGGCACCTCTGAGACCTTGGTACTGAAACTCTTGAACATGGATGCCCCTGCCCTCAAGGTGCAGTACGGCTCTGCCAACGTCACCAGCGATGCCACCAAGGGCTTGGAAGTAAAGCATCGCTGGTCCAAGGCCAACGATACCTGGTCCTGCGTGCTGGAGCTGGTGCTCAAAGACGGGCGCCGCTGGCGCAAGGTGATCCCCTCCGGCAAGGTCACCGAACTCGGCGAGTTCACCGGCTCTTCCTCGGAGCTGGCAGGCCGAGAAGTGACCCTCACCTACATCACCGACTCCGACGGCGTCGGTTGCTTCGACTACATCGCTCCTGTCGCTTCCAACTAAGACTTTCGAGAGGATCAGCCCATGAGCTCTAAACGTGACCAGAAAGCCACCTTTGCCTACGAAGGCCTGGAGATCACCTACAACCCTGCTTGCATCACTGACTGGGCTTGGCAGCACACCATGGCCAAAGGCCCCCTGGAGCAAATGAACGCCTTCGACGAGCTGTTCTGCGGCAAATCCGACGAGGTGGCCGCAGCCCTCGACGAAGCTGGCCTTGCTTCTGAGGGCACCATGAGCGCCATGGACAACCTCATCCAAGCGCTGCTGAAAAAGGTGGGTCCAAAAAACTAGCGCTTCTGGCCTGGGCCTGGGAAAACCATCGCGACGAGCTGATAGCCGACTTCCAAGAGACCTACCAGCTCAATGCCTACGACTTCGACCTCGACGGTGGGGGATGTCAGATCGATAGGGCCGCAGCCCTTCTCGCTCAACTCCCCTCATCGTCGAGGCTTGCTTTGATCCAGGAACCCGACGGCGCCTGGGACGAGCGAGCACGGCTCCTCTGGCAGATCGAGTACGACCTGCGCTGCATCAGCTGGAGCCTGGGGAGGGGCAAAGGCAAAAAGCCGAAGCCTCTCAAGACCCCTGGCGAGGCCAAGCGTCAAGACGAGCATTTGAAAGCCTCCCTGGCTTCCAAGGCCAAGGTAGACGAGATATTGGCATCGGTCATCCCAGACCTTGCCAAGAGTTCATAAAGGAGGTGAGAAGATGGCTGGATATGTAGGCACTGCCTATGTGCGTGTGGTTCCTGCCGCCAAGGGCTTCGTGAAGAGCCTTGCCGGAGAATCCTCCAAGGCAGGTACTGAGGGCGGCAAGGCCTTTGGAGGCGCTTTTGGCAGCTCTCTAGGCCCTCTCAACGGAGCCTTAGGAGCTGTCAAAGGAGCTGTCTCTGGCGTGGTGAAAGCCACCGTTGCCGGAGGGGCCGCAATGGCAGGCGCCTTTGGCGTAGCCGCCAAGAGTGCCCTAGATGCCTATGCCACCTACGAGCAGGTGAAGGGTGGCGTAGAAACCCTCTTCAAAGACGCGGCTCCGGCTGTGATCCAAAACGCCCAAGCGGCTTACAAGAGTGCTGGCATGAGCGCCAATGCGTACATGACCACGGTGACGGGCTTCTCGGCATCGCTGCTCAAAAGCCTGGGAGGCGACACTGCCAAGGCCGCAGGCTATGCCGATCGCGCCGTGCGCGACATGAGCGACAACGCCAACAAGATGGGCACCAATATCGTCGATATTCAAAATGCTTATCAGGGCTTTGCCAAGCAAAACTATACGATAGATCTAATGTCTGCTGCCTAGGTGACTATGCAGTAAGCGTGGGTGAACCTTACCAGGGGTGTGGGCTGAGAAGGCCTGCTAACGGTGAAACTCTAAACGCCTAGAAGCGCATGACAACACCGTGCTAAGACAAAGCTATAAGCAACAGTACAATGGTTTTGTAAAGTGTAGAGACTATGGGTTCGTCACCCAGTACTCTGCCTATCGGTACGGCAGAGGAAGTGCCCACCAACTTCTTGAAGGAATCAATGGAGCAGTGGAAACCTATCAGCGACCTTCCTGGTTATTCCATTAGCAACGAAGGAAGAGTTCGCAGAGATACAGACGGTCATATTATGAAGCTTGGAACCAATAACGGTTATCAGCGCATTGTTGTTGCCAAGCATGTCCACCGCCTTGTGGCAGAGGCATTTTTGCCCGAGCCGGAAGATGGCACAAAGCGATGGGTCGACCATATTGATGGCAATAGGTCGAACAACAATGTCGAAAATCTTCGTTGGGTTACACCAAGTGAGAATTGCCTGGCTTATGGATACAAAAACCGTATCCAGAATAAAAAGAGACCAGTTCAGGCCACGAACACATTGACCAATGAGGTCTTGGTATTTGAGTCCAGGCAAGCGGCCGCAGAGTACTTCCATTGCCATGATTCGCAAATATCCTACGGCTACGTCTACAAAAAAGGACGCAAGCGAAACTGGATTTTCGAGAAGCTGAAGAGATAGTCCAATCCCGCTGTTGTAAGCAGCGTTAAAGTATTGGGAAACCAAGGGTATTTAATGGTTAGATAACTTAAAGCTTGGCTATGGCGGCACCCAGTCCGAGATGCAGAAGCTCATCGCCGATGCATCCAAGATGACTGACGTGCAAAAAGCACTCGGCGTCACTGTGGATTCCAGCTCTCTGAGCTTCGACAACATCGTGAACGCCATCTCTGTGGTGCAAACCTCCCTAGGCATCACCGGTACCACATCTCAAGAGGCCGCTGACACCATCGAAGGCTCCGTGAACTCGATGAAGGCTGCCTGGGAAAACCTGCTCACCTCCGTCGCCGCAGAAGACTGGGACGTCTTCAACGTGGGAGCGCTGCAGGGCACTGCAGCCCAGTTCATGGGCACCGTGGAAAACGTCTGTCGAAACGTCGCCAAACGGGCGGCCATCATTGTGCCCACCATGGTGTCGGTGCTGGCTGAGGCCTGGCCAGACCTCTTCCTCGCAGTGCAAACCGGCATCGCCGACGGCCTGCCAGAAGCCATGAGACAGCCTTTCTTGGACGCCACCAACGGTCTTTTCGACTTTGTGGCGGGCCTCTTCGACGGCTTTGGCTCTGCCTTCGATCTCTCTAGCCTCACAGGAGCCTTCACGGGTCTAAAAGACGCCTTCTTTGGAGCCTTTGGCGCCGATGCTACCAGTGCAGGCACCAACTTCGGCACTGCCTTGGGCTCCATCGCCCAGGCAGCCACCAACCTGCTTGTCGCAGCCACTCCTTTGGCTGCCATGGCAGGAGCGCTGGCTTCTGTGGCCCTGCCCTTGCTTGCCAACGCCCTAGGCTTTCTGGCCGAGCACATGGACGTCATCGTTCCTGCAGTGGGGCTTCTTGTGGCAGGCTTCATCCTCTTCAAGGCCGTCATGGCGGGCATGGCCATTGTCCAGACGGTCTCTGGATTTTTCGCAGGTCTCGGTGGAGCCGTCACGGCGTCTGCCGCCCCCATGGCCGCCTCGGTGCCCCAGATCCTTGCCATGGCCGCAGCCTGCGTGGCCCTAGGAGCCGGAGTCCTCATGGCCTCCGCTGGCCTTGCCCTGCTGGTGCAGTCAGCCATCTCCATCGCCACTGCGGGCCCAGGAGCAGCTTTGGCTCTCGTAGGCCTTGTGGCGGCAGTGGCAGCCTTAGCGGCAGGGGCTGCCCTTCTCGGCCCCGCCTTGACGGCAGGAGCTGTGGGTATTGCAGCTTTTGGCTTGGCAGTGCTTGCAGTGGGCGCCGGGATGCTTCTGGCAGGAGTAGGCATCACTTTGCTGGCAACCCAGTTGCCGGTGATCGCTGCCTCGGGCATTCAGGCCTCTGTAGCCCTAATTGTGCTGGCGGCAGGGGTGGCAGTGATTGGCGCCGCATCTCTCATTGGTGCTGTGGGCATCGCCGCCCTAGGGGTGGCTGTGGCTGCCGCTGCCATTGGCTTGGCGGCTGCTGCTATCGCCACCGCCGCCTTGGCGGCAGCCGTGGTGATTCTGGGAGCGGGAGCGCTTCTGGCAGGAGTAGGCATCACTTTGCTGGCAACCCAGTTGACGGTGATCGCTGCCTCGGGCATTCAGGCCTCTGTAGCCCTAATTGTGCTGGCGGCAGGGGTGGCAGTGATGGGCGCCGCATCTCTCATTGGTGCTGTGGGCATCGCCGCCCTAGGGGTGGCTGTGGCTGCCGCTGCCATTGGCTTGGCGGCTGCTGCTATCGCCACCGCCGCCTTGGCGGCAGCCGTGGTGATTCTGGGAGCGGGAGCGCTTCTGGCAGGGATGGGCATGAGCGTGCTTGCTGCAGCTCTGCCTGTGGTGGCAGCCTCTGGAGTGTCTGGGGCCGCTGCCCTGGTGGCTCTGTCGGCGGGGCTTCTAGCCCTGTCGGCAGGGGCATTGGCAGCAGGCGCCGGAATTCTTGTCATGACTGCGGGCCTTGTGGCCCTTACCGTAGGCCTTGCCGCCTGTGCGGTGGCCTCAGCCGCCCTGGCTCTTGCCATGACGGCTATGGGGGCTGCAGTGATCTTGAGTTCTGTGGGCCTTCTGATGATGGCCCCGTCGGTGCTCATGATTGCCACAGCCATGCCTTTGCTGGCAGCCTCTTCGCTGGCGGCAGCCCCGGCCATCGCCGCTCTAGGTGTGGCGGCTGCAGCGGCTGGAGCAGCCCTTCTTCTAGCCGCTCCTGGCTTTGCGGCCTTTGCTGGGGCTGCAGGGCCTGCAGCAGACTCGGTGGTGAAGCTGGCCTCTGCTTCCAAGCAGATCGCTTCCTCCAGCTCGGCGGGAGCCTCTGGCCTCAACCGCATGGGCTCTGCAGCAAAGGCTGTCTCTAGCGCCTTAGGGCTGGTATCCACGGCTGGCATGGCTATGGCCACCTCTATGGGCTCCGCCACCTCCAACGTGAGTGCCAACTGCGAGCGTATGGGTTCCAGCTTTGCGGCCCTGGTGACAAAAGCTCAGCTGGCTGCCCTGCAAATCCAAGCAGCCTTCTCTTCCATGAGGCTCCATATCCCGAGCCCCACCTTAGGGCCGCTACCCCACTTCTCCATGAGCGGCAGGTTCGACCCTGCCACAGGAGCGGTGCCTGCCATCGATGTGTCCTGGTACGCTTCCGGCGCCGTCTTTGCCTCGCCCTCCATCGTGGGCGTAGGCGACGCCTCCACCCCTGAGATCGTCACTCCCGAGGCGCTCATGCGCTCGGTGGTAGACGACGCCCTTCAAGACAACTCCAGCGGCGATGTGACCGCCAGGATCATCTCCGCCTTTGTGGCCGCCCTAGAGCAGGCCCACATCACCGCCGATGCCTACATCGACGGCCAGTTGGCATCAGAGCAGCTGGCGCCCTACATGGACCGCCAGCTGGGACGGCGCCAGCGCCTGGTGGAAAGGGGGCTATAAATGGCCTATCGCCAAGACCGCAGAAACTGCCACATCTTGATAGGCACCAAAGACACCCAAGAGCTCGGACTCAAGCTGCTCTGGGAGATCGAGTGCGATCCCCCAGAGCCCAAGCTTTCCTTAATCGAGGTGCCTGGAGGAGATGGCTATATCGACGCCACCTCTGTGGATGGGGATGTGCGCTATGGCCCTCGCCAACTGAAGTTCCAAGTGCTTGCAAAGAGCCCCGAAGCCTATGAGGGGGCAGTGGCCTACCTCCATGGGCGCACTTATCCCTTCCAGCTCTCCTGGGACGTAGGCTACACCTACGAGGACGGCCGCTTTGTCATCTCCGGCTATGACTGGCACACAGGCACGTTCGACCTGGATGTCACCTGCCAACCCTGGAGATATGGCGGCAAGCGCACCTGGAGGGTCAACGGAGCCGGTGGCGTCACGCTCAACCTCCCTTCGGGGCGCAGGCCTACCTGTCCCGTGATCGAGGTTGATGCCCCTACTCTGGTGGGCTATGAGGGCAACTCCTGGACCATCTTCCCTGGAGCCAACAAGATCACCGACCTCTGGCTCAAAGACGGCAACAACGCCCTCTACATAAACACTCGCCCTAGCTACGACGTGTCGACTCTGTCTATCTGGGAGACAGCCCAGCTCTCTTCTATTGCCACCAAGCTTCTAAGCGACCTCTGCCAAGCCGACGGGCCTCTCCAAGAAACCTTGGTTTTGTCGAAAATCGAGCTTTACACACTTAACCGATTGGCTTCCATGCGACTTATTGAGCTGAGCCATCCACCCGACCCAGACGCCCCTCAAGACACCGTCTACATCCAATTCGAAAGGTGGGACCTCTGATGTCTACTACCACCGCCCTAGGACTCGAGAAGCCTGACTTGAACGACACCGTAAGCAAGCTGGTGCAGATCGTAGGGTCCTATGCCGACTTCATCAACAAGCTCTACCCGGTGGGCTCCATCTGGATGTGCGCTCAGGCCACAGACCCCAACACCATCTTCACCGGCACCACCTGGATCAAGGTGGAGGGGCGCTTCCTGTTGGGCTCCAGCTCCCGATTTGGGGCCCAGACCACCGGCGGCGAGGAGAACCACAAGCTCAGCGTGGCCGAGATGCCCACCCACAGCCACGAGGTGCGTTGGGCCAACAACAACGACTGGGTAGGCGCCTGGAAGTCCAACGCAAGCTTCGGACAGCTCTGGGACGTGGCATCCACCTACTCCCAGGGCGACAGCTCTACCCGTAAGGATTGGGTCAAGGTCACCAACTCAGGCTCTGGCAGCGCCCACAACAACATGCCGCCCTACTTCGTGGTGAACATCTGGCGCCGCACTTCCTAAAAGGGGGCATGGGATGTATCGCATTCTCTACGATGACGAGGTGGTCCACGACCCTCGGGACCACTTGGCGCGAGCCACCTCCTGGGAGTTGGATATGGAGTCCAATGCAAGCTCCACCCTGAAGTTCACCCTGGCGCCAGGCCATCCCTTGAAGGGAGACCTGGCGCTTTTGTCGGCAGACCACGAAGTGGTGGTCGAAGACGACGGAGAGGAGCTTTTTCGAGGGCGCCTCCTAGACAACGGCGAAGATATGGAGCGATCTGGCAGCTATACCTGCGAGGGCCAGATGGCCTACTTCAACGACTCGGTGCTGCGCCCCTATGGCACCTATCCAGACACCCCCAAAGAGGGCGAGAAGCCCGCCTGGACCACCATCGCCCCTGCCAACCGCCATGACTATGCCGAATGGCTCATCGACCAACACAACCGACAGGTAGACCCCTCAAAACGTTTTCGCGTGGTGGTAAACCAGCTGTCCTCCGACGACAGCTGCACCCGATCCTCCACCTCCTATCCCAAGATCGGGGCGGAGCTCAAGGAGAAGGTCTTGAGCGCCTGGGGCGTCTGGCTAGTGGTCTACTTCAAAGAGGGCGAGCGCCGAGTGGAGTTTCGCACCGAGTGCGACCGAAGCGGACAGCGCATCGAGTTTGGCAAGAACCTTCTGGACTTTGCCCGAGAGATCGACGGAGCCGATGTGGTCACCGCCATCATCGCCAAGGCAAACCCGCCCTCAAAAGAGGGCGAAGACAGGCAGGAGTCCTTTGGCCTTGAGGCCGCAGCCCCTGGCGAGCAGCCCAACGGCATGACCATCGCAGGAGACAGGATCTACTCCAACGAGCTAGTGACCCTCCATGGCTACATCGAGGAGCAAAGAAACTACGAGGTCGAGACGGTCCAAGCTCTCATCGACGCTGCCTCCAAGGATCTCATCGAGACTTCTCCTGCCATCGAGACCATCGACGTTGACGCCTTCGACCTTTCCCTTATCGGCGCCTCCGACGAGAGACTGGCGCTCAACACGTTGGTACGCGTGACCTCCAAACCCCACCATGTGGACCAATGGATGCAGGTAGTCCAGCGCCATATCGAGGCGGACCCCGCCAAAGCCTCCTATACCTTAGGCTCCACCCATCCCACCCTGACCGATCACTCCCGCATCCTCACCCGGGCAATCCAAGCGGACCTTGATGCAGTGGTCCAGCGAGTGGAACCCATTGACGAGGCATCCAAGCAGGCGGCCTCTGACGCCGCTGCCGCCATGGAAGCGGCCGCCTCAGCGGTCACTGCCAGCTACCCGGAGTATTGGGCCTCAGACTCTCAGACCCCTCCCCCGGAAGATGCCGAGTGGGTGCGCGTGCCTCCTGAGTGGATGGAAGGCCAAATCTACTGGACCCGCCAGGTGACCACCTACGGCGACGGCCACAGCGTCGTCGGAGACCCGGTGCGCGTCACCGGAAATCAAGGGCCAGAAGGACCCACAGGCCCTGAAGGGCCTGAAGGACCGGCTGGCGAAGGCGGCCCTGGCAACCTGGTGGGAAGCTCTTCTACCGATGCCGAAACTCAGGTGAAAGTGGTAGATATTGCCACCGCAGACACCCTAGAGGAGCTTATGACTGGCCAGGAACTGACCCTCTTCATGCTCAAGGGAAACCTGGCTCATTCTCCCTCCTTGGATGTTGCCGGTCTTGGACCCAAGCCTATTTCTGTGGCAGGCTCGAGTTCCCCCGACAGCTCCTCTGTCACCTGGCCACCTATGTCCAACTGCACCTTCACCTATGACGGAGAATCTTGGGTCCTCACCGCCAGCGACGCCTGGCTCAAAGACGTCCAAGATGCACAGGACGCAGCCAATGCCGCCAACACCACTGCATCCAACGCCCAGCAAGCCGCTACTGATGCCGCCAAAGTGGCCACCAACTACCTGGATTACTCGCCAGAGGCAGGCCTTATCATGGCCAACCAGACAGGCAGTGCTGTAGGCAACAACGTGCAGATCAAGTCCGACTCCGTAAACATCCGCAGCGGCTCTATCACTAACGCCAGCTTCACCGGCAACGGAATCGAGCTAGGCGTCAACTCGACCGACAGCATCATCAGCATGTGCGGCGGCATGTCCAAGATCTGGTCGAACCTCGACCTCTCCTCCCCTGTGCTTCCTCATATGGCACGCACTATCTACAGTGCGGCTCAGCCCATGAGCACCTGCCAATCGGTGGTCGACCTAGTATGTCTCGACGAAGAAGGCCATACCTCAGGGGTGGGCATTGAGGCGGTGAGGAATCCCAACTCGCTCACAGGTACCCTCGATACCGTGTCCCTTATGCTTGGAGGCGATTCTGGCTGGCAATTTGGCAGCGACGGGTCCCTCTGGGTCCGCGCGAGCAGCGGCACTTCAAACATCAACACGAAGCTAACCCATGCCCAGGTGAAATGGTGGCTGGAAAACATCGGCAACCTTAATGACCTCTACAACCTCTGGCGCGTGGCCAAATGCCCTGCCTCCAACAGCCTCAACGACATCAAGGACTCGCGCCTGTTCTGGTGGCAACCCTCCACCACAGGCATCCCGGTGTCTGGTACCTGGGGCGTAGGCATATCGCTATCCAACGCCACGGGAGCATCAGGAGGCACCTGGTGCATGCAGCTCGGCATCACCACAGGATCAGACCATGACGTTTGGTTGCGAAAGTCCATTAACAACGGCGCCTGGACATCCTGGGGCAAAGCGGGCGAGCCTTCTGACTCTGGCTGGAAGACCTTCAGCTCAGGTGGCTGGACAGGAGGCTATCGCAAGGTGGGCAAGTTCGTGCATCTGTCTGTACAGTCTGCCAACACCACCTCAAGTGGCTGGATCACTTGTCCGGTGACGCTTCCTGCAGGCTATCGCCCCTCGATGTTCAGCGGACGCGACAATGTCCAAGGCGCAGCCTACGGCAACGACGTGGTGGGCAACAACATCTGCCGCTGGTATGTGAGCACCAGCGGGCAGATCATGGTCGCCCATTACGGGGGAGCGAATACCTGGGTGGATTTCAGCACCGTCTACTACGCCGGATAAGATACATGCCCAAATCGCAGGAACCGAAGAAAGGAAGCAATATGCTCTCAGGACATCTTGTCGCTGGCGGCATGGTCCTTATCGATGGCACTGGGTTGCCCATCGTGGAGACCGAGCCTCCAGCGCCCATGGATGGATACACAGCACGCTATTCATGGCAAAGCGGCCCTGGCGCCATCACTCAGATCTGGGAAATGGCGCCCGAGACAGGCACAGTGACAGAGGCCATGGAGCGCCTCGCGAAGATGAACGCCATGAGCCTGCCCGATAACGAGGCCCTTGAGGTAGTTGCACTCTTTCCCAAGTGGCACTATGACACCGTCTACTCAGCAGGTACCAAGGTGCAATACGGAGGCAAGCTCTACAAGTGCCTCCAAGACCACACCTCCCAGAAAGATTGGACGCCAAATGCCGCCCCATCTCTTTGGGCCGAAGTGCTCCCAGGGCAGGATGGCAAAGTTGGTCAATGGCTCCAGCCTGACTCCACCAATGGTTACCGTATGGGCGACGTAGTGACTCACAACGGCAAGCGTTGGAAGTCCACCGCCGATAACAACGTATGGGAGCCGGGATCCACAGGAGCGCCCTGGCAAGAACTTGCCGCAAATACCAATTAGCCCAAAGGCCCCAGGGGCCTTTTTCATTAAGGAGGCTCCCATGGAGCTTACGCTTTTCATCCTAGTCTGCATCGCCATGGCCATGGACATCGCCACCGGCTATGCCCTGGCTTGCAAGGAGCACAACGTCAGCTCATCCAAGATGCGCGAAGGCCTTTGGCACAAGCTTGCCTGGATGGGCATTATCGGGGTTGCCTGGTTCGTCCAGCTGGCAGGAGAGGTGTTAAGCCAGATCGACCCTTCCCTTATGCAGCCAGCCACAGGCTTGGAAGTAATCGCCAGCATTGGCGTCACGGGTATCTGCGCCCTTTGCCTCTGGAACGAGCTGGTAAGCGTTGTCGAGAACCTTTGCGCCATCAACCCGGATATCAACGACAAGCTGGGGCGCGCTTTCAAGAACACCGAACGAGAGCAAGAAGCCAAAACCCTCATTGATCCCAATAAGGGAGGCGAGGCCCATGCCTAAGGCATCCCTCAACGGCGGCCATTCTCCCTATGCTCCTGGCGCCTCAGGCTACTTCGATGAGGTCACGGAAGATCGCAAGGTGCGCGCCGCCACAGACAAGTATCTGCGTCAAGCCGGTTGGTCTACCCATGATTCCTCTACCACAGAAACCAGTGCTCGCGCAGACATCAACACCATCGTCTCGAAGGCCAATGGTTCTGGGGCCGATTACTTCATCAGCTTTCACTTCAACTCCGGCGGTGGTAAAGGCGGAGTAGAGGTCTTTTACGCCGCCACTACAGGACGCTCTTGGCCAAAGGAAATGGGAGCGAAGATCACAGCTTCCCTCTCTAAGCTGCTTGGCATCCCCAACCGAGGAGTGAAGCCGGACACCCAATCTGCCGCCAAATCGTTAGGCGTGCTCCGTCACACCACCATGGCAGCCATCCTCATCGAAGTATGCTTCCTGGATGTCAAAAGCGACGCTGATGCCTACTGGCGCATAGGCCCTGATGCCATCGGTCGCTGCATCGCTGAGTGCGTCTCAGGCAAATCTCTGGGATCTGTCCAAGTCCCTACGAAGGGCTGGTACAAGGACTCCCACGGCTGGTGGTGGGAGAACGGCGACGGCAGCTACAAGAATAGCCAGTGGTTCAACCCCTCTCGGGGCGAATGGTATTGGCTGGGAGCTGACGGCTATGCCGCAACCGGATGGACGCTTATAGATGGCACCTGGTACTACTTCGCCAAAGCAGGAGAGCCTGGCTATCGAGAGTGTCAAATGGTCTCCGAAGCTTGGCGCAAAGACTCCAAAGGCGCCGACTACTGGCTCTCTGGAGACGGTTCCATGGCCACCAGCCGATGGGTAGACAAGGCTCGCTACTACGTAGGCCCCGATGGGGCCTGGGACTCATCCCGCTGACCTGGAGGTGATCCGGTCCGATCTGCAAGGCCTTATTTATAAGAATCGCCGATTTATATAAATAAGGAGCCCGCATCTCCACCCTTATTGATACTCGATAAAGCAAAGCCCCAGTCCTCTTCGGAGGGCTGGGGCTTTTTGCCATTATGTAGTTGTACTTTTTAGCTCATCCACAAACCTTTGTGTCCAAATGTGTACAAGAAGCCCTTTTTGCATAATCAAACAAGAAAACAGGCCACCGCCAAACCAGACGATGACCTGCATGTTTTCCTGGTGCCCGAGGTGAGATTCGAACTCACATGAGCGCGAGCTCAGAGGTTTTTGAGACCTCCGTGTCTGCCATTCCACCACTCGGGCGAGTCGCGAGTACTTATTCTAGCAAAAGCAGGCGCCTGCGCAACGCTCAGTGGGCTTCCCTATTGTAAGAAGGGGTTGGAGGCCAACTCCTCCTCCATAGTGGAAGCGTCGCCATGGCCGGGCAAAATGACGGTGTCGGCAGGCAGAAGGCCTTTGAGTCGCTCGAGCGTGGCAGCCAAGGTGTCGGCGTCGCCGCCGGGGAAGTCGGTGCGGCCGGCCGTGCCTTTGAAGAGCGTGTCGCCAGTGAAGGCGATACCGTCCCCCAACAGGACAATGCCGCCCTCGGTATGACCGGGAGCATCCACTACCACCAGCGTGACCTCGCCCACCGTAATGGTGTCCCCCTCATGAAGCACGCGGGAAGGCTCAGGCGCATCGTCATCGTAGGCCACGCCCAGGTTGCCCACGCCTCCGGCTTTCATGGCACGCTCGGCATCGGCAGCGCCAATGGCAAAAGGCACGTTGCCGCCCAAAGCGCCGATAAGAGCCTTCACTCCGCCCACATGGTCGCCATGGCCGTGAGTGGCGACCACCAGATCCACCGTGACGTCACTCAAGTGCTGGGCGATGGCCGCACCGGCAGCGCCGGGATCCACCACCAGCCCGTGGCCGTCGGAAATGAGTGCGTAGCAGTTGGTCTCGATGGGTCCCACGGTAAAGGCCCGGATCTCCACATGGGTGTCGGAAGGATCGGTGATTTCTGACTCTTGAGGTTGGTTGTTCTGGGCAGGGGTGTTGGCTGCAGTGGAGGCAGCAGTGTCTTCCATGGCTAGACTCTCCGTTTCATTTGGTTGGCGCCCTCGCCAGGCATGATGCGGCGGGCGTCATAGACGCTGGGCACGCGGCTTACTGCGGCCAGGAGAGGGTCGAGCAAGCTGGCGTCTGAGATATGTACCAAGAAACGCAGGCGGGCAAAACCGTCGGAAGAGACCTGAGTGGCAGCTGAAAGGATGTTGCCGCCCGCGTCGCCAATGGCGATGGTGACGTCTTTGAGAAGGCCAATGCGATCGGTGGCTTCTACCACGATCTCCACCTGGAACTGGGTGGCGCCTGAAGTGTCCCAAGCCACTTCGATGAGGCGCTCAGGATGTACCATGAGGCCCTTGACGTTGGGGCAGCTGGCGCGATGCACCGATACGCCGCGGCCGCGGGTGATGAATCCCACGATCTCGTCGCCAGCCACAGGGTTGCAGCAATGGGCCAGATGCACCAGCAGGTCCGGATCGTCTTTCACCACTACGCCGCAGCTGTTGCGCTGGCGTTTCGAGAGGTCGCGCTGGGCGCGCTGGGCTGCGTGTGTGGGGAGCATGGGGCGGTCTTCGGTGAAGACCTTTTGGCGTTCCCGAGCCTGCTGGGTGGCCTTCTCGGCAGCGGCGATTTGGGCCGGCGAGCCCTCTTCAAGAATCTGCTCCACCTTGTTGGCCACACTCTTGGGTGAGAGCTTGTTGGAACCGATGGCGGCGAAAAGCTCGTCTTGGCCAGGGAATTTAAGCTGTTCGCACACCTTGGCAATGGCGCGCACCGAACGGCGTGTGGAGATGCCGTATCCCTTTTTGCGCAGCTCCACAGCCAACATGGAGCGTCCCAGCTCGGCGTCGGCGCTCTTGTTGGCGCTGGAGAAGTACTTGCGGATCTTGGCGCGGGCCGAGGGGGTGCGCACGATGTTCACCCAGTCGGCGGAGGGCTTGGAGTTCTTGTTGGTGAGGATCTCCACGCGATCGCCCATCTCGAGGTGATAGGTGAGCGGGACCACCGAGCCATTGACCCTGGCGCCCACGCAGTGGTTCCCCACCTCGGTGTGGACGGCATAGGCGAAGTCCAGCGGCGTGGAATCGCGCCGCAGACTCATGACTTCGCCCTTGGGGGTGAAGATGAAGATCTCCTCGTCAAAGAGGTCCACGCGCAAATCCTGCAGGTAGCGGCTGGGATCGTCGATCTCGCCCTCCACCGCCCAGTCGAGGGAGCGGCGGATGTGGGAGATGGTGGAGTCGATGGATTGGTCGTCTTGGGCCATGACGCCGTTGGAGTTGCCGGCGCTCTTGTAGAGCCAGTGGGCGGCGATGCCGTATTCGGCCTGCTCATGCATCTCTTTGGTGCGAATTTGAATCTCAATGGGCCGGGCTTCGGGCCCCACTACCGTGGTATGCAGCGAGCGATAGAGATTGGGCTTAGGGGTGGCGATATAGTCTTTGAAACGGCCGGGCAGCGGGTGCCACAGGCTGTGAACCGCGCCCAAGACGCTGTAACAGTCCCCCACCGTCTCTGTGATGACGCGCAGGGCAATAAGGTCGTAGATGTCGGTGAAGTCTTTGCCCTTGCGCTGCATCTTTTGGTAGATGGACCAAAGGTGCTTGGCGCGGCCGCTGATTTGATAGCCCGAGAGACCGGCAGCTTTAAGCTCGTCATCCAGCACCTTGATGGCCTCATTGGTGGAGGCTACGCGCTGTTCGCGAGACTCCTGCACCATGCGGGCGATGCGCTGATACTCCTCAGGCTCCAAGTAGAAGAAGGAAAGGTCTTCGAGCTCCCATTTGATAGAGCTGATGCCCAGACGGTCTGCCAAGGGCGCATAGACATCCATGGTCTCGCGGGCTTTGAACTGGCGGCGATCAGGCTTTAAGGCCGCCAGCGTACGCATGTTGTGCAGGCGGTCTGCCAGCTTGATGATCACCACGCGGATGTCTTTGGACATGGCCAGAAACATCTTGCGCAGATTCAAAGCCTGCTTCTCGTCCATGGAGTTGACATCGATGTTGGTGAGTTTGGTCACACCGTCCACCAGATCTGCCACAGTCTCGCCAAAAAGCTCGATGAGCTGCTCCTTGGTAGCCGGAGTGTCTTCCACCGTATCGTGGAGCAGCGCGGCCGAGACCACATCCGCATCCATGCGCAGGTCGTGAGCGAGGATAAGCGCCACCTCTACCGGATGATTGATGTAGGGCTCGCCGCTGCGGCGCTTTTGCTCTGAGTGGAAGTCTGCTGCAAAGAGATAGGCCTTCTCCACCTGGTCCATGGCCTCAGGAGTCATGTAGGACTCGCAGGTGTTGCGCAGTTGCGGGTAGTTGTCAGCCCCTACCTTAGGCATGGGTCGTGCCTGCGTGGCAGCGCTTATCTCGGTCATGGCTCCCCTCCCTGAAATGAGTCTCCCTCAAGGGCCACCTTAAAGGAGACCGCAGAGGCAAGGCGCCGTGATGCGACGCCTGAAACGTTCACGCCCTTAAGAGTATCGCTAGTTACCGTAAGCTTTCAAACTCCCCTAAGGAAGGGGCACGTCTTCTGCGGGCGCGATGGGTCTGTCGACGGCGCATTCCAACTCAGAAGCCGTGGCTTCCAAAGCCCAAGAGGCGAACTCGCCAAACGCGTGCTGCTCCGCCACACCTTCGCTATAGCGTGCCGAGGAGAGCAGATCCATGCGGCCAGCGCTGTCCACCATGGTGATCACACGATCTTCTCCAAAGCCATCTACCGAGCAAAACCCCAGCTCGCTAAAGACAGCCACTCCCTGCTCGAGTGCCCCTGGCGTCAAGGTGGCAGAGCTGTCGATAGAACGCGCGAGTCCCAGTATCTGGGAAGCGTCAAAGGCCAGCCTGTGGCTTGTGGAGTCTTCTAAAGTGCGCAGGGCGCGATAGAGGGCCACCAGCACCTGGCGCGAAGGGGCTGCAGCGCCAAGGACCGCCTGGTTGGTAGCGATGTCGGCAGGGCCATAAAGCAAGCACACCTCTGCGGGCTGGCCATCGCGGCCCGCACGGCCGCTCATCTGGTTGAACTCCACGCGCCCATAGGGCAACGAGCACAGCATGACGGAGCGCACATCGGGCAGGTTGACGCCCTCGCCAAAGGCCGAGGTGGCCACGATGCAGGAAAGCCTGCCAGCCCGGAACGCCTGCTCTACTTCCAGGCGCTGAGTGCGGGTCATGCCGCCATGGTAGAAGGCGATGCGATGGCCCAACTCGGGCACCCGGCGACGCAATTCTCGGGCAAGCCGCACGGCAGCGTCGCGGGTGTTGGTATAGGCGATGGCTTTCTGCTGGGCAGAAAGATGGGAGGCCGCGCAGACTATCACATCATCGGGATTGCGCTCATCTACCAGATGGAGATTGTCACGGGAAGCCAGATCGGTAAAGACGGCATCAATGGAGGCCAGACGGCAGATCTCCTGAGCCACCGCGCTGGTGGCCGTAGCGGTGCAGGCCAGCACCTGAGGGTCGCCCAGCTCCTGAAGGACGCGGGGAAGCTCCTGATAAGCCTCGCGATTGCCGCCCTTGGACTGGCCGGCGTGATGGGCCTCGTCGATGACCACGAAGCCCACCGGCGCTTGAGCCAGTTGAGCGCTGTGGATCGCCAGAAACTCCGGCGTGGTAAGCAGAGTGTCCAGCTGCCCTGCAGCCCATTGGCCAAAGATCTCGTCGCGCTGCTCCTGAGGCGTCTCGCCACAGAGGACGCGCACCTTGAGGCCTAGGGCCCCAAAGCTCTCCTCTAGGTGAAAGGCTTGGTCATTTACCAAGGCACGCAGCGGATAGACAAAGATGCTGGATTTATGCTCCTTGAGGGCCAGGCGCGCGGCATGGAGCTGGAAGATAAGGGACTTGCCGCGGCCGGTGGCCATGATGGCCAGACATCTTTTGCCCTGGGCCAAGGCATCGAGCACCTGGGCCTGGCAGGGCAAAAGCTCATGATCGCCAATGAAGGCACCCTTGAGCTTAGCCGTGAGCCCCTCCAGAGGAAGGGAGCCCAACGAGGGCTCGGGCGAAAGGGCCAAAGCAGCCTCAGGCAGACGGGCGGCGAAGGCTGCGGTCTGCTCGGCAGCAGCGTCTTGGGCAGCCGGAGAGGCAAAGAGCTCTTCTATGAGCTGCTGGTCGCCGGGGTCTTGGGGCTGCTCGTCCCGGAAGAGGATGTCCCGCACCATAAGCTTGACTTTTGATTTTCCTTGCCACTGCTCGACCGTAGCCTCGAAGACCAGGTCCACCACGCCTTCCCAAGCAAGCACCCGCGCCACGTTGGGGGCCCGGAACATGATGGCGGGCAGAGAAGTGATGCCGTCGGTGGCATAGAAGTGCACGTGGTCGCCCTGGGCGCCCACGGGGCTTGCCCCTCGCAAAGTAAGGCCGCAGGCAGCAAAAAGCGGCTCGCGGTTGCCCTGGCCAAAGGGGCGCAAGAGATCCAGTGAAGCCACGGCACCCAGGCTAAGCTCGCTTAGGCGCACGGTGCAGGCAACCTCGTCCACCTGCAAGAACTCCGCAGGGTCCACCTGATCGAGCCACGCGGTGAGGCGCTCTTTGAACTGGGGAAGCTTGTCTGCCTCCAAGGTGACGCCCACCGCCTTGGGATGACCACCAAAGCGCAGCAATAGATCGGAGCAGGACTCCACAGCGTGGAACAGGTCCACTTGGCCCACAGAGCGGCCAGAGCCAGAGGCAATGCCGTCTTTGATGGTGAAAAGCAGCGTGGGTACCTTGTAGCGGTTGGCCACGCGACTGGCGACCACACCCTTGACGCCTTCATGCCACCCCTCGTGGGCCAGCACCAAGCAAGGCCCCTCCTCATATACCTCCTCTGCCTGGGCGAAGGCCTCGGCAGCCATGTCGCTTTCGATGGAGCGGCGGGAGGCGTTAATGGATTCCAGCTCGGAGGCGAGGGCCTCTGCCTCCACAGGATCAGAGGTGAGCAGCAGGTTGAAGGCCACGTCCTCTTGGCCCATGCGGCCGGCGGCGTTCAAGCGCGGCACCAAGGAAAAAGGCAGGTTATCTGCATTGATGCGTGCGATATCCGTGCGTGCCGTGCGGGCCAGGGCCACCAAACCCGGACGCAGGCCTTGGCGCATCTGGGCGATGCCCTCGGTCACCAGCGCGCGGTTTTCACGAGTGAGCTCCATCATATCGCTCACTGTGCCCAGACTGGCCAAATCTAGGTAATTGCGCCAGAGCTCGGGCTGGCCCACACGCCGGCCCACGGCTTGCACCAGCTTGAGCGCCACGCCTACGCCGGCCAGATCGCGAGAGTAGTTATGGGGATCTAGCTTGGGATCTGCCACCGGCACTCCCTGGGGCACCTGAGCCCCAGGCTCATGGTGGTCTGTGACCGCCACGTCGATACCCAGCGAGCGCACATAGTCCACCTCTGCCGCAGAGGAGATGCCGTTGTCTACGGTGACCACCAACGAGGGGTCGCACTGCTGGATCACCCGGGCCATGCCCTGCTCAGAAAGACCGTAGCCTTCCCCAAATCTGTGGGGGATGAAGGCATGCACCCTGGCCCCAAACTCGCGCAGCGCCAAACACAGAAGCGAAGCCGAGCTCATGCCGTCCACATCGAAGTCGCCAAAGACTGCGATGGACTCGCCAGCGACTATGGCCTGCTCCACCCGCTGGGCCACCGCTTCGAGCCCGGGGATCTCTGACGGATCATGCCAGTCTCTGGCAAGAGAGGGCGAGAGATAGGTCTCCACTTGCTCAGGATCAGTGATGCCTCTGGCCGCCAGCACCCGAGCCACCAAGCCCTCGAGCCCATAGGCGTCCTTGAGGAAGCGGGCAGCCTCCGGGTTTTGTGCGCGCACCTGCCAGCGATCGCTGGCGTATAAACCGGGCATAGCCCCTCCCCTCTTCTTGCAAGACACCTCTGGCAGCCACCGGGGCTGCGACCTTCTCGGCGTGCGGTGAGGGCGCCTCATGCCGCGCTGCCGAGAAACCCGTGGCCCCGATCCAGCAACCCTTAGGCTGCCGTGCTCTTGTTAGTATGGCACTCCGACGCACCCGCCGAGGGTGCCGGCGCCTTTGCGAAACCTAAAAGTCTCGGGCGTCGCCCAATCGGTCTAGGTAGGCTTCCTGAAACGCCTTGTAAGAGTGGTCGATGATGGCACACCGGGCTCGGCGCATGAGATCCAGCAGGTACCAGAGGTTGTGAATGGACAGCAAGATGCCGCCCAGCATCTCTTTTTGCTTAATGAGATGATGGATGTAGCTGCGGGAGAAGCCCTGGGTGCAGGCGGGGCACCCGCAATCTGTGCCAATGGGGCGGCTGTCTTTGGTAAAGCGGGCGTTCTTGAGGTTCATGCGGCCCTCGTCGCTGAAGGCAGTGCCCAGGCGGGCGGTGCGAGTGGGCAGCACGCAGTCGAACATATCGACGCCAATGCCCACACCTTCCACCAGCGTGCGGGGGTTTCCCACTCCCATAAGGTAGCGGGGCTTGGTTCGAGGCATGTACTCCATGCAGAGGGGCGCCAGGCTCTCGAACATGGTCTGGTGGCTCTCGCCCACCGAGTAGCCGCCTATGCCATAGCCTTTAAAGTCGCCGATGGTCTCCAGGCGATAGAGGCTCTCCCGGCGAAGGGATAGGTCCATGCCGCCCTGCACGATGCCAAAGAGCGTTTGATCGGGACGCGTATGGGCCGCGAAGCACCGCTCGGCCCAAGCGCTGGAGAGGTCCACCGCACGCTCGAGGTAGGCACGGTCGCAGGGATAGGGCGGGCACACATCCAGCTGCATGCAGATGTCTGAGCCCAGAAGCTGGGCGATGCGCATGTTTTCCTCGGGAGTCCAGGTGACGTAGGAGCCGTCGTAGTCCACCACCCTAAAGGTGACGCCGTCGTCGGAGAGCTTCACGTGCTCGTTGTGGGAGAAGACCTGGAACCCACCGGAATCGGTCAAGATGGGCCGGTCCCAGCGCTCCCAGACATGAAGGCCGCCCATCCCGTCGATAAGCTCTGGGCCAGGCCGCTGGCTCAAGTGATAGGTGTTGGCCAGGATGACCTTGGCGCCGATCTCTCTGAGCGTGTCTGGCAGGATGCCCTTTACCGTAGCCTTGGTGCCCACTGGCATGAAGATGGGGGTGGGAATGTCGCCATGGGCAGTATGAAACACGCCCGCACGGGCCCCGGTTTGAGGGTCCTCCGCCTCGATATCAAAAGAAAACAGCTCGCTCATCTGCCTGCCTCCATGATGGTTGAACGCAGCCTGGCCCAGAAGGGCTCACTCAGACCGCTGGGCGGGTACCATAAAAGAGACCCGCACACTCTTGGGAGGTATCATGCCCACACCCAACGACGATAACGCGCTCGACCCTCGCGACGGCCACGCACCTTTTGACACCTCGACATCCCATGGTGCCAAATCTGGCGACGCGACGGCCCCAGATGCGCCATCTTCACAAGATACTGCAGAGGAGTCTATCGGCGCACAACCCGCCTCTGACTCCCAGGCAGACCTTAGCTCCCCTCCCGAGAAGGGCGAGCCTTCCCACCTAGAGTCTCAACCCGGCGAGGAGGGTTTCTCGGCAGCAGATGAGGTCGGGAGCCCAGAGGAGGACGAGGAGTCCAGCGCAGCCTCGAAGCTCAAGGCGGTGGCGGGCTCGGCGGTGGACGGCGCGCGCAAGGCAGCCGGCGCCCTGGGGCAAGAGACGGCCAGCGGGCTTTCGGCCTTTAAGGCTGTCAACCAGGCCAAACGCGCCCATGCGCAAGCGAGGGGGCGCCTGGAGGAACTAAAGAGTTCTATCGAGTCGCGCACCCAGGAAGTGGAGCATCGCCAAGATGTGGAGGCTCGCTACGACCAGATAATCAATGAGAACAGCGAGGTCATCGAGGAGTCGCTGGCCTCCATCGCCTCGCTGGAAGAGGAGCAGGAAGCAGCCCAAGAGCAAGAAGCCCAGCTGCAAGAGGCCCTCGATAAGCTCAAGGCAAAAAACGCCAAGGACCTGCGCCCCTATGAAAAGCTTGCACGCAATGCTAAGGCCTCTTCTGAGGATGCGGCCCGAGCCCTCTCCGGCGCCAAACGCGACCTCAAGGCTGCCCAGAACTCGTTGCGCGATCTTATCGGCAGGCGCGATAGCCGCGTGAGCGCGGCACACAAAGCGGTGGACAACTCCCGCCAGCGCCTCAACCGCCTGCAGGGGGATCTGAGCGACCTTCAGCACGACGACGAGGCCACGCCGCAGCAGCTGGCCGATCTCAGGGCAGAGATCACCGCAGAGATGGCCAGGCTCTCCAAAGCGCAGGAAGACGCTCAGGTGGCCCCCAATGAAAGCAGCGCCTCCATCAGCGCCGCGGAGCGTCAAGTAGATGAGGCCCAGCGCAGGCTGGAGGGCGCTCAGGAGGCGGCTGACTCGGCCAAGCGCGAAGCTAAAAAGCAAGCCCACACCCTCGAAGGCATGGAAGATGCGGCAAAGTCGGCCGAGCAGGCGGCAGAAGACGAGGTCATCGAGGTGCAAAAGCATCTCAAGACGCTCAAAGCCCAGTTGGCCCAGACCGCCAAGACCAAAGAGGAGGCCGAGCAAGCCATCGCAGAGGCCAACGACATCCACCATACGCCCGAGAAGACCCAAGAGCTCCTCGAGCAGCTGGCAGACGACAATGCGGCCGCCGTGCTCCAGCAAGCCCAGGTAGACTCGCTGGCAGCCGACGAGCACGAGCTTCGTCAGCGCACCCGCACCAGCCGCATCGCCTTCATCCTGGTGGTGGCCGCTGCCCTTATCGTGCTTTTGGTGCTCTTCCTGGTGTTCTTTGGCGGCAAAGGAGCTTAACGAGCCGCTGCGATGCCCAAGGCGCCTCGAAGCGCCGGGTCGCATGACCTTCTACCTGCGGCCTGGCGACGCCTCCCTGTGACCAGGCGCTTCATTTCTTTGGATTATCACTCCTATAATTGATTGGCCTGCTGTGAAAACCGACGATTTTGATTACGACCTTCCCGATACCCTCATCGCCCAGTCTCCCGCCGAGCCCCGCGACTCCTGCAGGCTTTTGGTGCTGGATCGCGCCACAGGCGAGGTGACCCATCGCATCTTCACCGACATCTGCGACTATCTGGAGCCCGGCGATCTTCTGGTGGCCAACAAAACCCGTGTGCTGCCTGCGCGCTTGGTGGGCCGCAAGCCCACGGGCGCGGTCTGCGAGACGTTGCTGCTCACCCGCCGCGAAGACATCGATCCTCTGGGCCATGTGTGGGAGTGCCTGGTGAATCCCGGCCGGCGCCTGAAGCCCGGCGCCACCATCGAGTACCGCGCCGGCGGCCTCCATGCCCCCACAGATGCTCCCGTGATTTTGCGCGGCACCGTCGAGAGCTTTGTGGATGATTCCAAGGGCGGCCGCTTGGTGCGCTTTGAGCCTTTGGGCGGCCGTACCCTGGATGGCGCCATGCACGAGGCAGGCCATGTGCCCCTGCCTCCCTACATCACCGATTACCAGGGCGACCCCGAGAAATACCAGACCGTCTATGCCATGCATGAGGAGCACAGCGCCGCAGCCCCCACTGCTGGCTTGCACTTCACGCCCGCCCTTATCGGCCGTCTGGCCTCCATGGGCGTGGCCATGGCCTTTGTGGAGCTGGAAGTGGGCATCGACACCTTCCGCCTGGTGGAGGAAGACGATCCCACCCAGCACGTGATGCACACCGAGCGCTACCATGTCCCCCAGGAAGTGGTGGACCTGATCCATGCCACCAAAGCCTCCGGCCATCGCGTCATTGCCGTGGGCACCACCTCGGTGCGCTCGCTGGAGAGCGCCTTCGATCCCGAGGCCCCGGTAAGCGACCCGCCCATGGTGGCCCGCTACTTTGAGGAGGCTCCTGACTCCGCCGCCGTCACCGGCTCAGGCGACTTGGTGGCCAAAGAGAACGCCACCACCAACCTCTATCTCATGCCCGGCTCCACCTTCCATGTGGTGGATGCCATGATCACCAACTTCCACGTGCCCCGCTCCACCCTCATGATGCTGGTGAGCGCCTTTGCCAGCCGCGACCAGATCATGGGCGCCTATCATCAAGCCATCGACCTGGGCTACCGCATGCTCTCCTTTGGCGACGCCATGCTCATCCAATAGCCGCCTGGTCCACTGCACGCCGCCCGCCTCGCCGCTGTCGAGGCGGGCGGTTACTTTTTTGGGGGCGGTTGCTTTTTTGCCCGGGCTGCCAGGCGCTCCAGCGTGGCCTCCACCTTGGAGAAGCGACAGCCGCAGTAATTCTGCCGATAGAGACCCAGCTCCTGCGCGCGCTCCTGTGCCCGCTGGAACCGAGGCCTAAAGTCTCGAACCACCGGCTCCAATCCGTGGGCATGAGCCACTGCCACCAGCGCCTCATCGCACACTTCATGAAGCTGATGGGGCGACACCGCCAAGGTGGTGGTGACATGGGCAAAGCCGGCTGCCTTAGCCGCCTTGCACGTCTCTGCCAGCCGAAGGCTATAACATGCCCTGCAACGCGCCTCCCGCTCGAACCCCTTGGGCGCCACCGCACGCTCCCAAGCGGCGCGATCCTGCTCGCATTCCACCACGTCTATGCCCTCTTGGGCTGCCCACCCCTTAAGCACTTGAAGCCTGTGATCGTGCTCGGCCACCGGCTGGATATTGGGATTGGCCCAAAAGAGCGTGGGGGCGAATCCCTCGCTTTTGAGCTGAACCACAGGCTCCAGCGCACAGGGTCCGCAGCACACATGCACCGCAATGGGCGTCACCTGGCCATTGCTGCCATCGCGCCCAAGGCCCCCGGCTTCTGAGGGCGTGGGTTTCTCGGCAGCAAGACTGGGAGCCTGCGGCTGTGCGACATCGACGGATGAGAGGGCAAAAGACGTGGTCACAGGGCATCGGCTCCGGACATGGTAGGCAAAGTGGGCCCGGATGTGGCAGGCTCGGAGGCCGGCTCCACAAGATCGATGCCATAGGCAGTGTCGCGCACGTAAGGCGCAGGCGTCTTGAGCAGGTAGCGTGCCATGGCAAAATCGCCCGTGCACCCTGCAAGATGCAGATAGGCGCAGATAAAGGCAGCCAGCGGATAGCCTAGCCAAATGCCTACCGCCATAAGAATCGCAGTGACGCACACCGCAGGCATCAGAAGGACCGCCATATAGCGCTGCCGAGAAAAGACCGCCCCCTCGCAGGAGGTATAGAGCATGCCCAAAGAGAGGTAGCCAAAGCGCAAGGTGGCGTCGCCTGCGCCCAACAGCTTGAAGGCCAGCCCGTGGAAGAGCTCGTGGACAGGGAGCGCCGCGAGGCTGATGAGGCCGATGGCAAGCGCGATGGCCGCCCAAGCCCAGGAAAGCGGAGCATGAGCCCATCCATGGGCGAGCCAGAGAATGGTGAGGGCGAGCCAGAGAATGGTGAGGGCGAGCCCGGCGCCGAGGATGAAGCCGGAATTGGCGACCATGGCCTCAAGGGTTGCAGCGTCGTCTACCAGGCGAAAGGAGTCCACAGTGATCATTGATTCATCTTTCATAGGACTCCTTCCTGGGGTCGAGGGCTGTGGCCTCGCAGGCGATCCTGCAGTTGGGCAGGTGCGGCCAAATAGCTGCAGCTGGCCAGTTGCAGCACATTCCTGCGGCTCTCATTCTAGCCCGTCTGGAGCATTCCTTTGGGAGCCTATAGCATCTCTAGAGGGCTTAAGGATCCAAGGCGGTCCAGGCGCGCCTTTGAGGGTTTCGCAGCCCCCGCTAACAAGTAGAATGGTGCAGTTAGAGAAAGCAGTCACTCCCCTCTTGCGCCTTCGCGCAAGGGATGTGCGAAAGGTGCTCTATGACAGCTTCATTTGCTTCGCGGCCGCACTTTCCTCGCCGCGCCGTGGTCACCGCTGGCATGCCCTATGGCAACAAGGGGCTGCACTTTGGCCATATCGGCGGCGTGTTTGTGCCGGCAGATTTTTATGCCCGCTTCCTGCGCGATCGCATTGGCGCCCAAAACGTGGTCTTTGTGAGCGGCACCGACTGCTATGGCTCCCCCATCATGGAGGGCTACCGCAAATTGGCCGCCCAGGGCTATGAGGGCACTATCACAGACTATGTGAGCTCCAACCATCAGGCCCAAAAGGACGCGCTGGCCGCCTATGAGGTATCGCTCAACTTCTATGGCGGATCGGGGCTGGATCCGGCAAAGCCCGTCCATGCGGCCATGACAGACGCCCTCATCACGCGCCTCTATGAGCGCGGCTATCTTACCAAGCGCGAGACGCTGCAGTTCTACGACACCGAGGCTCATCAGTTCTTGAATGGACGCCAGGTGCAGGGCCGCTGCCCGGTGCCCGGCTGCAAGTCTGAGAAGGCCTACGCAGACGAGTGCGACCTGGGCCATCAGTTCGAGCCCGAGGACCTCATCAGCCCCATAAGCCAGGTCACCGGCACCGTGCCCGAGCTTCGCCCCGTGGCCAACTGGTACTTTGACCTGCCGGCCTTCGAGGAAGACCTCAAAAAGCTCGATGGGGAATGGTCCTGCGACCCCCAGGTGCGCGACGTGGTGGCCACTACCGTGCGCGAGTTCTTGGTGCCCCCTGCCATCTACATCAAAAACGAGCTGCGCGAACAGTTCGACGCCATCGCGCAGCAGTTGCCTGCCCACACCGTCAACGAGCCAAAGGGGAATGCCGCGTCCTTCTCGGTAGCCTTTGAGTCTTGGGACGCCCGTGATGAGGCCAGGGAGGTGTTGGACTCCCATTCCATCCGCTTCAGAGCCGGCAAGTGCCTGCTGCCCTTCCGCATCACCGGCAACATAGACTGGGGCGTGCCGGCGCCGGATTTGGACAATACCTGCGGCCTCACCGTATGGTGCTGGCCGGAGTCGCTCTGGGCGCCCATCTCGTTCACCAAGACGCTGCTGCAAGAAGACCCCGCCACCGCGGCGGCCAACGCCTGCGACCCTTCCGTGTTGCCTGCCGCCTACAGCTCCTGCGATTGGCACGACTGGTGGTGCGAGGGCAACGACGCCCAGGTCTTCCAGTTCATTGGCCAGGACAACATCTACTTTTACTGCGTGGCCCAACCCGCCATCTGGGAGGCGCTGGACTGGAATCTCTTCCAGGACACGCCGGTGGCCAACTACCACATTCTGTTCATGAACAAGAAGGCCTCCAGCTCGGGCGCCATCAAGCCGCCCATGGCTGCCGACCTGCTCTCCCACTACACCCCCGAGCAGCTGCGCTGCCACTGGCTCTCTTTGGGCCTGGGCGCCAAGGCCGTCTCTTTCGCGCCTAAGCCCTACGACACCTCCGTCTCGCACAAGGACAAGAAAACCGGCGAGGAAGTGCTGGTAAAAGATGATCCCCGCGTAGTGGACCCCGCTCTTAAAGAGAGCGCCTTCCTCACCAACATCTTTAACCGACTCGCCCGCTCCTGCTTCTACGGCGCCCAAAAGCACTTGGACGGCAAATTGCCGAGAAGCTCGGCCACCCCCGCCGCCGCCTCTGCCTGCGACGAGGCCACCCTGGCCTTCGAGCTGGCCATGTATGAGCTGGACTTCCCTCGCGCCATGGCTGTCGCCGAGGACTTTGGCCGCGAAGCCAACAAGCTGTGGGATGCAGCCTCCAAAGCCGCCAAGGACGACGAGGCCGCCTACGAGCAGGCACTGGCCGACGCCTTCTGCGCCCTTCGCACCCTCACCCTGCTCATGCACCCCGCAGCCCCGGCTGGCTGCCAGATGATCTGCGAGCACCTGAACATCGACCCGGCCCTCTTCTTCAGCTGGGACCATGCATTCGAAAGCATCCCTCAATTGCTGGAAGGCGCCGGCATCGACCCGGCTTCCCACCAGCTGGTGGAGCTTCCCCCTCGCACCGACTTCTTCTCCAAGCACGAGAGCCAATTCAAGAAGAAGTAGGGCACTCGCTTTGCGCCCCCTGCACCGAAGGCCTCGGGAAGCCCCGGGGGCCGCAGCCTTGCGCCAAGGGCGCCAGTGGCCCTCGGAGTTGCAACCCTTGAGGTGCGGGTTTCTCGGCAGCAAGGGCACCGCGAGCCACTCACTGCTTTAGACGAGCGCCATCTACCCCACATCATCCGAGGTAGATGGCGCTTTCTTGTGGAGCGCCTTGGGCGCATTGCAGGGGGCGCACGTGCCGCCAGCCGTGCCGCCGCCCAGGAGGAGCGCCTTGGGCGCATTGCAGCAGGCGGCAGGATCATGCGGTGTGTGACGGCGAGGTGGGCGGGAATGACGGGGGCTGCTGGCGCCAATATGTGGCCCTTATACTCGGCGTCTATACATCGACCGCCGCGTTGTCCCAGCTCACAGCGACGCTCTATTCACTACTATTCTAATCTATCAAGTATGGTAGTTCACATTGGCACGAAAGGGTCTAATCCGGCAGGAAAACTGTCATAACGGGCCCTAATCCGGCAGTCTTCCGTGGAAGTCAAATGTACAAGCGAGTAAAACCCCTGGCAGTAGCACCAATCGATATCTAGAGCTGATTTCATACTGCCGGATAATGCACTTTCGTGCCAAAGGCGGCAAGCAGGCCTCTTCGTTCTCCATCATCTGAAGGCCGCCAACGGGGCGAACCCCCATGCATGCCATCTCCTAATGGCGTTTCGTGCCAGCAGCATTTCGTGCCAAAAGCGGCGCCAAGCCTGCCGCTAAGTGGCGCCAGGCCCGTCGCTACTTCCATGATTTAGGCAGGCGCCCTTCCCGCTCACTTGCATGAACCCTTCCAGCGATCCAGGTGCGGCAGCAACGTGGCCATGAGCGACACCGCCTCCTCGCGGGAGATGCCCAATGCCTGAGCCTCGAGATCGGCCGTGCTCTCGATGAATTCGTCCATGGTCACCTCGCCTGAAGTGAACTCGCCGTCTGAGTAGCAATACTTGCAATAATGGTCATTGGGGCTTCCGTCGGCCTCAGTGCCGTGGATAGCCGGATCGGGAATAGGCATAGAGCAGCACTGGCAGTAGTATTCCTTGGGCATCTCGAAGAAACGCTCCAGAGGCACCGAGAACACCGTGCAAATGAGCTTGACCATATCGATGCCGGGAGCCGTCTCGCCCGTCTCCCACCTTGATACCGCTTGGCGGGTCACATAGAGCTGCCGAGCCATCTCCTCTTGGGTGATGCCGGTTTCCTTGCGAATAGAGACTATGACGTCTTTCATGGCCATGGGTTCCTCCCGGGATGTATGAGCGTTATCCCCATCATGACGGGACGCCCGGCAGGCTGACAAGAAACAGACCGTTGCGACATGGGCCACCCCCTGCCTAATGACGGCATAGCTGGCCGTGCGCAAAAAAGACGCGCTGGATTGGATGCCAGCGCGTCTTTGTATAGACCTTCGGTCAAAGAGAGGCACAGCTATGCACGAGCGGTGCAATAGGCTAGGCCATGATCTGACGGAACATGCCCATCACGTCATCGTAGGAAGCGTCACGAGGATTGCCGGGGAAACAAGCATCGGCCATAGCATCGTTTACAAGCGTATCGAGCTCGTCATCTACGATGGCATCGCAGACGGTGGGGATGTCCACATCCACGGAAAGCTGCTTGACTGCGGCGATGGCGGCGTCGGCCGCCTCGTCAGCGGTCATGCCGGTAGTGTCAACGCCCATGGCAACCGCGACGTCGGCGAGGCGATCGGTCACCGCAGGCTTGTTGAACTCCATGGCGATGGGAAGCAGCATGGCGCAGGCTACGCCGTGAGGCGTGTCGTAATGGGCAGAAAGGGTATGGGCCATGGAGTGGTCGACGCCCAGTCCCACATTGGAGAAGCCCATGCCGGCGATGTACTGGGCAAGCGCCATCCCCTCGCGGCCAGAACCGGGCTTGCCGCTCTTGGCCTCGGCTACGGCGTCACGAAGGTGCTTGGCAATGAGCTCGATGGCCTTGAGATGGAACATGTCGGACATCTCCCAGGCGCCCTTGGTGGTATAGCCCTCGATGGCGTGGGTGAGAGCGTCCATGCCCGTGGCGGCGGTGAGACCGGCAGGCATAGTGGCCATCATCTCAGGATCCACCACGGCGACCTCAGGGGCGTCGTTGGTGTCGACGCACACGAACTTGCGCATCTTCTCGGGGTCGGTAATCACATAATTGATTGTCACCTCGGCTGCGGTGCCGGCGGTGGTGGGCACAGCAATGGTGAAGACAGCATGATTCTTGGTGGGAGCGACCCCTTCGAGCGAGCGAACGTCGGCGAACTCGGGATTGGTGATGATGACGCCGATGGCCTTGGCGGTGTCCATGGCAGAGCCGCCGCCCACCGCCACGATAGCGTCGGCGCCGGAAGCCTTAAACGCCTCCACGCCGTCTTGCACGTTCTTGATGGTGGGATTGGGCTTGATATCGGAGTAGACCACGTAGGGAATACCGGCCTCATCCAGCAAGTCGGTGACCTTGGTGACCACACCAAACTTCACCAGATCGGGATCGGTGCACACAAAAACCTTCTCAAAGCCGCGGCGGCTAAGCTCGCCGGGAATCTCGGCGATGGCGCCAGTGCCATGATAGGAAATCGTGTTCAAGACGATTCGATTGGCCATGACAAATCCTTTCTCAAAAAGGCCGCCCCTCTGACGGCCTTCAGCTCTATTGCAGTATGGATGAAGACAAGCTTAATTCTCGTCTAGAAGGGCTTTAACCTTGGCGAGTTGCTGGTCCGAAAGTTGAACTGCGGGGTCAAAGATCTTGGTGGAGATGGGAAGCCCCTGCGCCTTCACCGCGCCCTTGATGGCCGAGACAAAGAGGTCTGCGCAGTCGTAGACGCTCATGAGATGAGAGATCTTCTCGGCACAAGCGAACGCGGTATCCAGGTCATGGACCTTGTAGGCACGATCCATAGTGCCAAAGATCTCGGGCACCACGTTGGTGAGGCCGCAAAGCACACCGTTGCCGCCCGCGATGCGATTGGGGATGTAGTACTCGTCAAAGCCGGAGAGCACGGAGAACTGGGGGTTCACGGCGCGCACGGCGTTGATCATCTGGCGAGTGTGGGAGATGGTGTCCACGGTGTCCTTGATGCCCCGGATGTTGGGGTAGCGCGCAGCCAGGGTGGCAACCAGCTCGGGGGCGAGGTCGGTGCCGGTGCGGGCCGGGAAGTTATAGAGGATCACAGGGACATCTACGGCCTGGGCGATGCCGCCAAAGTAGTTTTGGGCACAGTCGGGGCTGGGGCCAAAGTAGTAGGGAGAGACGGCGAGCACCGCGTCGACGCCAGCCTTCTCAGAGTATTGAGCCAGTTCGAGCACGTTGGCATAGGTGGTGTCGCCGATACCCGCGAAGACCTTCATGCGGCCGCCCACGTGCTTGACGGCAAAGTCGATAGCACGCTTCTTGTCTTCTAAGGACACCGAGTAAAACTCGCCAATGGAGCCAAAGAGCAGCACGCCGGTGATGCCTGCCTCGGCCAGGTGGTCCAGGTGACGGCCCCAAAGCTCGAGATCGAGCTCACCCTCGTCATTGGTGATAGTAATTGATGGACAGAACACGCCGTCAAACATGGACGGTCCTTTCGATTCGCGAGAATGCCAGGCAGCCCCTTTGAGCCACCTGACACTTTCTGATTGCTAGAGTGAGGCGTTAGGCCAGGGCTTCCCCTTCATAAACCACGCCTTTTTGCAGGATGACATTGGCATACTGCGCTCGCTCGCCGGTGGCAACCACCACGTAGGCCTTGGAGGCCTTCTCGTAGAAGGGGAAGCGGTCCACCATGCCGATGGTTGCGGCCCCGCGGTCATCCACCCGGGCCACCAGCTGGGCGTAGGTATCCCAGATGGGGGTCTCTACGGTGTCGCCGGGAACCTTAGCCATGAGGGTGACAGGGTTGTCCACGTACTGGTCCAGCGGCATGAGCGCGAGGATTGCACGGAGCAGCTCGGCTCCGCCATGGCCGTCACAACGGATGACCAGGGAGTTCTTGCCCACGGACTCCGCGGGGAAGTTAGCGTCGGCGATGACCAGGGTGTCGCCGTGGCCCATCTCGTCCATGGCGCAGAGAAGCTGGGGAGGAATGAGAGGTGAAATGCCTTTGAGCACAACGGTTCCTTTCCAAAGATGCGCTAGAGCTGAATGCCGTAACAGTCGCAGGCGTTCTCGCAGAAGAGGCGCTCGTCGTCGCCAAAGACTTCGCGGACGCTTGCCAAGTGCTCGGCCAGGCTGGAATACATGCCAACCACAGGCCAGTTGGAGGCATAGAGCAGACGAGCAGGATCGAAGGTCTCCTTCACAAAGGTGAGGACCGAGGTGGCAAAGTCCTTATCGGCAGTGGGGAAACCAGATACCTTGAGATAGAGGTTGGGCAGCTGAGCCAGAGAGGCCATGGTCGCGCGGTAGTCCTCGGTGAAGCTCTCAGGAGTCACGTTGCCCAGGTGGTTCAAGACCGCGGTGGCTTCAGGGACTTGGGAGAATGCCTCAAGCGCGATGGGCAGGTCCTCCACCCGGTTGCAGGACTCGAAGGGCTTGCCTGCGCCGGCCAGCACACGAAGGCCGGCGATGAAGTTGGGGGCCAGGGCACGATCTTTGGGCTGAGAGCCGATATGCAGCGGTTCGCGAACACCGGTGGCAAAGACCGGCAGCCGCATCCAGGGCTCCACGCGAGCGCGCATCATGGTGGCCAGGATCTTGGGATCCTGACTCATGCGCTCCCAGGTAAGACGATCCTCCAGCAAAGGATCTACACCGTCGACCTCCACATAGACGCCGCCGAGAAAATCTACCCCGCCAATAGCGGCATAGGCCACCTCGAGTTCCTCAAGGGTGTAGGTGTGGGTGATGGAGCCGTCGGTTCCTTCAAGCCAGGGAAGCTCCTGGGCGTCGAGATCCCATACGTGAAAGTGCGCGTCAATGAGTTGAAGAGCCATGGTTACTTTGCCTCCAAACCAATCTTCGAGCCCTTAAGGCCGTACCAGGCCACATAGGCCAAGGAGGGCACGGCGATGATCATGGCGAAGCAGGTGCTGCCGGTGGCGTCGATGAGGACGCCCGCCAGAGGCGGAATGAGCGCGCCGCCCACGATGGACATGATGAGCAGGGAGGACGCAGTCTTGGTAGCAGCGCCGTGCAGACCGGACAGAGTGAGCGAGAAGACGGTGGGATAGCCGATGGACATGAACAGGAACGCCAAGATGAGCGCGATCACCGAGACAGGGCCAAGTCCCAGGAAGGTGACGAAGAATAGGATGGCAGCGGCACCCATGTAGATGCCCAGCATCTTGCCAGCATCGAACTTGGCCAAAAGGGGCACCGAGGCAAAGCGGCCCAGAGTGAACAGCAGCGAGAGGATGGAGAGCATGGCGGCTGCAGCGCCTGCCTCAAGGCCGGCCCACTGGGAGAGGGCTACGCCCGAGAAGAGCGACATACCAATAGTCTGGATGCCCACGTAGAGAAACTCGGCGACAACGCCCAGCGCCACGTGAGGACGCTTGAGGATGGCGCTCAAAGAGGCGTCCTTTTCATGAAGCTCGTCGCCAGACTCCATACCGGCCACGTCGCCGGGAGGAGTGGGGAGCTTCACCAGGATGAAGATGGCCAGAAGCGCCAAAAGCACGACGCCGATGACGATGTAGACCGTGCGCATGGAGGTCAAGAACTCCATCTTGGCCGCATCGAAGCCAGGCTGGCCCGCCGAGACGGTGGCGCCCAGGATTTGAGCCAGGATGAGGGGGCCCACCATAGTGCCCACGCCGTTGAAGCCCTGGGCCAGATTGAGGCGCATGGCCTCGTGGCGCTCATCGCCCAGCTTAGTGATGTAGGGATTGCAGTTGGCCTCGAGGCTGGAGGCGCCAGCGGCGATCACAAACATGGAGACCAAAAAGATAGCGTAGCTGGCAGTGCTGGTGGCAGGCACCGTGATGAAGGAGCCAATGGCAAAGAGGGCGATGCCCAAGATCACGCCGCCTTTGTAGCCAAAGCGCTTGGCCACCATGGTGGCAGGGATCGCCATGACGAAGTAGGCGCCATAGTAAGCCACTTGAAGCAGAGAGGCCTCGGTAGCCGAGAGCTCCAGGTAGTTTTCCATGGGGCTGTTGAGGCCGTTGACCAAGTTCATAGCCAGGCCCCAAATGAAGAACAGGGAGGTCACCAGAGCGATGGCGATGGTAGCCTTGGCGCCCTTGGTTTGAGCTTTGCCCGCAGATGAGGTCATGATAGGGATACCTCCGGATTAGCTCAGGGCACGATCGAGATGCACATAGCCACCGTCCACGAAGACCCACTGGCCGGTGGTGTGAGAGGAGCGGTCGGAGAGCAGGAAGGCGCAGGCGTCGGCGATCTCCTTGGTGGAGGTCATACGGTGCTCCAGGGGGATCTTGTCGGTGATCACCTTGAGACGAGCCTCCTGTGCCGCCTCGTCGCCAAAGGTCTTGATCCAGTTGGCGTAGAGCGGAGTCCAGGCCTCGGCTACCACAATGGCGTTGACGCGCACGTCGTCTGCGGCAAAGGCGGCGGCCCATTCGCGAGTGAGTCCCAGGATGGCGCCCTTAGCGGCAGCATAGGCGCTGGTCTTGCCCTGGCCGGTGAGGGCGGTCTTGGAGGAGATGTTCACGATGGAGCCCTTGGACGCCTTGAGGTAGGGGCAGGTCTCGTGTACCAGCTCGTAGTAATGGGTGAGGTTGCCGTGGATGGACTCCTCGAACTCGCGCCAAGAGGTAGTCTCCACATCCTTGTTGTCGTTCTTGCCGGCGTTGTTCACCACGCCGTCGATGTGGCCGTACTTGGCGTAGACCTCATCGACGATGGGCTTAATCTCGTCAGTGTTGTTGAGGTCGATGAAGAAGATCTCGTAGGTAGAGGTGACCTCCTCGAGCTCCTTGCGAAACTCGTCCTCAGCGCCGTCCTGGCGGTTGAGGATCACGGGGATGGCGCCTTCGCGGGCGAGCTCGAACACGATGCCCTTGCCAATGCCCTTGAACCCGCCGGTAACAAAAACGACTTTGCCTTCGAGGTGGAGATCCATGGTGATTCCCTTCTTTCTTACCCTTGTGGCCGCTCTTGCCACAAGGGTCGATTTGGAATGACACTTGATACTGGGCAGGCGCCCAGGAAACGCCTACATGTAGTTGCAGAGGTGAGGTAGCGCCGTCTCGGTGTAGCCGATGGCCTCGGCACAGGTGAGACGACCGTTGCATACCTCGATGAGCTCGTCGATCATGGCATCGCGCAGCTCAACCATGGTTTGGGGGCCATAGATGGTGGCACTTGCATCAAAGTCGATGTTGTCGGCCATAGTGCGGGCTGTCACGCGGTTGGCCGTAAGGCGATAGACCGGAGCCATGGCGTTGCCTGTGGGCGTGCCCTGGCCGGTGGAGAAGACCACCAGCTGGCAGCCGCCAGCCACAAGACCAGATACCGAGGTGGGGTCGTTGCCGGGAGTGTCCATGATGACGAGGCCTTCGTGAGCCTTGAGCTGGCCGGCATAGGGATACACCGCATTGATGGGGCTGTGACCGCCCTTGTGGATGCAGCCCAAAGACTTCTCCTCCAAGGTGGTAAGGCCGCCAGCGATATTTCCTGGGCTGGGGTTTCCCTGGCGCATCTCGGCGCCAAAAAGGTGCACGTAATCCTCGTAGTCCTTCACAATACGCAGGATCTCCTGGCCCACCTCAGGGGTGGCGGCACGCCTGGCCAAGATCTGCTCGGCACCAAAGAACTCGGAGGTCTCGCAGAGCACCGAGGTGCCCCCTTGGGCAACGAGCCAGTCGGACACCTCGCCAATGAGGGGGTTTGAGCCCAGGCCGCTGGTGGTGTCGGAACCGCCGCAGTTGGTGCCCAGGATAAGCTCGGAGATGTCGCAGGGCACGCGCTGCTCTGCAGCGGCGGTCTCAGCCAGGCGGCGGGCGATGCGGATGCCTTCGTCCACGGCGTTGATAGAGCCGCCTACCTGCTGGATCACCAGGGTCTCAACGGGCTTGTCAGTGCGCTGGCGGATGGCATCCACCACCAGGTCGTTCTGACAGCCCTCGCAGCCCAAAGACACCGCTAGCACCGAGGCGATGTTTGGGTTGGCTGCGAAGCCGGCCATGGCGTCCATGGTCATCTGCTGGTCGGCCGGCACCTGGGAGCAGCCATTCTGGTTGTGGAAGGACACGCAGCCCTCCACGGCATTGGCGATGCGCTCGGTGGTGTCGGATGCGCAGATGCTGGTGGGCAGCACCAATACATGGTTGCGGATGCCCACTCGGCCGTCGGCGCGGCGATAGCCGTTGAACGTCTTAGTCATGGTCGACCTCCTCAGCGGCGCGCAGGCCGTCAGTGGACATGCAGTTATGGGTATGGACATGTGCGCCTGAGACGATGTCTTGGGTGGTCAGGCCGATGTACTCGCCGTACTTCACCACGGCTTCGCCCTTGGCGATGGGGCGACGGGCCACCTTGTGGTACAGGGGAACGTCATCTGCAGCCACAAGCTCGAAGGACTCGCCTTTACGGTTGACGTAGGCCACAGGAGAACCTGCGGAAATGGGTTCGATGGCAACCACTACGTTGTCGGCGTCATCGATAAGCACCGCATTGCGCATGGAGACCTCCTCGCAGGCAACTGTTTAGTCGCTCTGTGCAAGTTCGTATATACGAACTTAGTTTGTTATTACGATTGCTATACTAGGGTGCAAGTTTTCAAATGGGCGCGTCGACTCCCCAGGAACACCATGAACGGATGCTTTTCGACCGCGAACGGTTATTTTAGGGGCTTAACCACTCAATCTGAAAACTATTTGAATGCTCATAGTAAGCGAGGTAACATGGCACCATCCCACGCTCCTGCCCACAGGACCACCCAACGCATCCTCGAAATCCTCACCTTGATAGCTGCCGAGAAAGACGGCCTTTCCTTGACCGATCTCTGCCGTGCCATGGATGCCCCCAAAGGCAGTCTCTACCCCATCCTAAAAACCATGTCTGACCAGCGGTTCCTTTCCCAGGATCCCACAAGCGGCCGCTATCATATGGGTGCCATGACCGCCCTTTGCGGCCGAGCCTTCGAGCAAAACGATGGCACCTTCAAGTTGTTAAACGAGTGTGCCCGCCAGGTGGTGGATGCCTGCGGAGAGACCTGTCAAGTGGGTTTTCGCGATGGCTCCTACGTACGTTATCTGCTGCGTGTGGACTCTCCCCAGCCCGTAAGGCTCGCCAGCGTCCCGGGTGTCACCCTCCCCTTGCACACCACCGCCATTGGCAAAGCCCTTCTCTCCGCCCTCCCTAACCAGGAGGTGGATCAGCTGGTAAAGATCCCTTGGGAGCGCCTCACCTCCCACACCTTGGCCACGCCGGAGCTGCTCCACCTGGAGCTCGACCAAGTGCGTGCCGGCGACTTCGCCTATGACCGCGGCGAGACTTCCGAAGGCGTCACCTGCATCGCGCTGCCTGTGCACAAAGGCGACCAGATCCCCTGGGGCATTGGCGTGACTACCCCGGCCTTTAGGTTGGATCAGCACAAGGAAGCCCTCATCAAAGAGGTGCTCGCCGCCTCCCGCGCCACGCTGGAGTCGCTGCTGGCCTAAAGGCCCTTGCCTCAAAGCACTGTTCTCAGACGACCCTGCCGAGAAGCCCCCCCCCTTCTTGGTAGGGTCGTTTTTCTCGGCAGCCAAAGACCTTCTGCTCGCTTCAAGGCACCCATGGAACTCGATGCTTTCAAGTTGCTTCCATAGCTATGACATAACTTTGGGGCCTAATGATTCGGTACCTTGCAATCTTTGGGAGAGGGGAATAGGATGCTAAAGCCGGACTGGCAAGTATTTGAGGGAGGGTGTCCATGGGCGACCTATCGTCGCGAAATGAGCTGGTAGCAGCCATCTTGGGTGACATCAAATCGCTAGGGCACACGCTCTATTTTCACCACAGGGGAGTCTCGGGGCAACCGCAGATCCTCTGCGAGCTCTATGACCATGGGGGCCAGTTGACCCAGCGCGATCTGGGCGAGCGCTTTCAAATCACGCCCGGTTCCCTCTCTGAGGTGCTCACGCGCATGGAGCACGGGGAGCTTATCTGCCGCACCCGTGATCCGGAAGACAGCCGCAAGCTCATCGTGAAGCTCACGGAGCGCGGGGCTCACGCAGCAGCAGAAGAGATCAAGAAGCGCGATGCCTTTGGTGCCTGGTGCCTATCGTGTTTAAGCGATCAGGAGCAGCGAGAGCTTCGCGACCTGTTGGATAGGGTGCGCGCCCATTGGAACGATGTCGAAGCAAAGGAGAGCGATGATTAAACGACTCATGCAAAGCGTCCGCCAGTACAAGCGGCCTGCTATCGCCACTCCAATCTTGGTGACCGGCGAAGTGATCATCGAGGTGCTCATCCCCTTTGTCACCGCTCAGCTCATCGACGCCATCAACAACGGCGCTCAGATGCCTGAGATCTTGAAGGCGGGCGCCCTGTTATTGGCGTTGGCCCTCATCTCTTTGGCCTTTGGCACCCTGGCAGGCATCACCTGCTCCCGTGCAGCGGCGGGCTTTGCCAAAAACCTGCGCCAGGACATGTTCTACAACATTCAGACCTTCTCCTTCGCCACCATCGACAAGTTCTCCACCCCGTCTTTGGTGACCCGCATGACCACCGACGTCACCAACGTCCAGATGTCGTTCATGATGATCATCCGCACCGCCATCCGCGCCCCTATGATCATCATCTTCGCCATGGTCATGGCCTTCTCCATGGCCGGGTCCCTCGCCTGGATCTACGTCTATGTCACCATTCCTTTGGCCTTCGGCCTCTTCTTCGTGATCCGAAAAGTACTTCCTATCTTTCGCCGGGTCTTTCGCAAGTACGATGCCCTCAATGAGTCGGTAGAAGAAAACGTCTCCGGCATTCGTGTGGTAAAGAGCTTTGTGCGCGAGAAGTTCGAGATGAAGAAGTTCGACGTGGCAGCCACCGACGTGCAGATGGACTTCACCCGCGCCGAGAAGCTCTTGGCCTTAAACGGCCCCATGATGAACCTCTCTGTGTCGGTCATCTTCCTGTGCGTCATCTACTTTGCCAGTCAGGCCATCATCACCAGCCGCGGCACCCTGGTAAACATCGGCCAGTTCTCCTCGCTCTTCACCTACGGCTTCATGATCCTCATGAGCCTCATGATGTTCTCCATGATCTTTGCCATGATCGCCATGTCGCTGGAGAGCGCCAGGCGTATCTGCGAGGTGCTCGAGGCCACCACGACCATTCACAATCCCGAGAACCCCGTGACCTCAGTGGCGGACGGCTCCATCGAGTTTGACGACGTGTCCTTCTCCTACAACGGTTCCACCGAGCGCGTGGCCCTCCACGACATCAACCTCTCCATCAAGAGCGGCGAGACCATAGGCATCATCGGCGGCACTGGCTCTGCCAAGTCCACGCTGGTGCAGCTCATCCCCCGCCTCTACGACGTCACAGCCGGCACCGTCAAGGTAGGCGGAGTAGACGTGCGCAACTACGACCTGGACACGCTGCGCCACGCCGTATCCATGGTGCTTCAAAAGAACGTGCTTTTTAGCGGCACCATCGCCGACAACCTGCGTTGGGGCAATCCAGAGGCCACCATGGACCAGATCATCGAAGCCTGCCGCTTGGCCCAAGCCAACGAGTTTGTGGAGCGCTTCCCCGATGGCTACGACACCTATATAGAGCAGGGAGGCACCAACGTCTCCGGCGGCCAAAAACAGCGCCTCTGCATCGCCCGCGCCCTCTTGGCACGGCCCAAGGTACTCATCCTTGACGACTCCACCAGCGCCGTGGACACCAAGACCGACGCCCTGATTCGCCAGGGTTTCGAGTCCTACATCCCCGAGACCACCAAGATCATCATCGCCCAGCGCACCAGCTCGGTGAAGGATGCAGACCGCATCGTGCTCATGGACAGAGGCACCATCCAAGACATAGGCACCCATGAGGAGCTTTTGCGCCGCTCCCCTATCTACCGCGAGGTGTACCTGTCCCAAAACAAGCAGTCTCATGACGAGAAGCTCGACGACATCGATCGCAAGGAGGCCGCCAATGCCCGCTAAACCCCAGGCTGCTGCCAAGCGCTCGCCCATCAAGCCCCAGGTCATAGGAAGGGTGTTCAAGTCGCTCTTCCGCTTCTACCCGGTGCTCATGCCCATCGTGTTTCTCTGCCTCATCATCAACGCCCTCACCAACGCCGTGCCTGCCATCTTCATGCAGCAGGCCTTGACCATCGTGGCTGCCCATTGGCAGACAGGCGACTGGGCGGCTGCGGCAGGCCCCCTCACCCAGCTCACCTTCACGCTGGCCTGCTGCTACGCTGCAGGCCTCACCGCCAACTTCACCTGGAACCGCCTCATGGCCATCATCTGCCAAGGCACCCTCAAGAAGCTGCGCGAAGAGATGTTCGACCACATGGAGACGCTGCCCATCCGCTACTTCGACACCCATGTGCACGGCGACATCATGTCTTACTACACCAACGACATCGACGCGCTGCGCCAGATGATCTCCCAATCGCTGCCCCAAGTGACCATGACCTGCCTGGTGCTCTTATCGGTATTCTTCATCATGCTGTGGTACTCGGTCTGGATGACCATCGTGGTGGTGCTGGGTGTGGCGGTCATGGCGCTGTGCTCCAAGGCGCTGGCCGGAAGGTCCGCCAGGTTCTTCTTGGCCCAGCAGCGAGCCATCGCCTCGGTCGAGGGCCATGTGGAAGAGATCATGAACGGCGAGCGCGTGGTGCAGGTCTTCTGCCACCAAAAAGAGTGCGAGGCGGACTTCGACCGCTACAACGAGCGCCTCTATGAGGCCAGCCGCAAAGCCAACACCTTCGCCAACATCTTGGGCCCCATCCTCATGAACATGGGCAATGTGATCTACGTCATCGTTGCCGTGGTGGCAGGCCTGCTGCTTGCCTTGGACGTGCCCAGCCTCTCCATCTCGGGCGCCGCGTTCACCATCGCCATCGCCGTGCCCTTCCTGAACATGACCAAGCAGTTCGCCGGCCAGATCGGCCAGATCTCCCAGCAGGTGAACCCCATCGTCATGGGCATGGCCGGCGCAGAGCGCGTCTTCCAGCTCATTGACGAGCCCTCCGAGACCGACTCTGGGTATGTGCGCTTGGTAAACGCCAAGATGGAAGGCGGCCAGCTCACCGAGGCTCCCGAGCGCACCGGCCTTTGGGCCTGGAAGCATCCCCATCATGACGGCACCACCACCTACACCCTGCTGGCAGGCGACGTGCGCTTCTTCGACGTGGACTTTGGCTACACCCCCAACCACACCGTGCTCCACGACGTATCCCTCTTTGCCAAGCCTGGCCAAAAGGTGGCCTTTGTGGGCGCTACGGGCGCAGGCAAGACCACCATCACCAACCTCATCAACCGTTTCTACGACATCGCAGACGGCAAGATCCGCTATGACGGCATCAACATCAACAAGATCCGCAAGAACGACCTTCGCCGATCGCTGGGCATCGTGCTCCAAGACGTCAACTTGTTCACTGGCACCGTGCTGGAAAATATCCGCTACGGGCGCCTCAACGCCACCGACGAGGAGTGCTTCGACGCCGCCAAGCTTGCCGGGGCCCATGACTTCATCGAGCGTTTGCCAGAGGGCTACAACACCCTCCTTACCGACAATGGCGCGCAACTGTCACAAGGTCAGCGTCAGCTGGTCTCCATCGCCCGCGCTGCCGTGGCCGATCCTCCGGTTATGATCCTGGACGAAGCCACCAGCTCCATCGACACCCGCACCGAGGCCATCGTCCAACGCGGCATGGACGCCCTCATGAAGGGCCGCACCACCTTTGTGATCGCCCACCGCCTCTCCACGGTGCGCAACGCCGACGTCATCATCGTGCTCGACCATGGCCGCATCATCGAACGCGGCAACCACGAGGAGCTCATCGCCAAGAAGGGCACTTACTACCAGCTCTATACTGGCGCCTTCGAGCTAGAGTAAGCTGATAGGCGCCTACGTCTATGAGCTTACTCTGGGCACCCGCCAGCAGCTCCAGCCGGCCCAGGCGCGCTGCGACCACAGGTGCGGGCTTCTCGGCATCGAGAAAGCGCCGCCCACCACCATCCAACAAGATAGGCTGGGTATCGACTCCGCAAGCCCCATCTGGCGTATCACACGCCTCCACTATCTCGATGGATGCCCCAGGATCGTTGAGCGCTCTTGTATGGCCTGCGCCCGTGTCCCCTCCCTTGACGTCGACCAAGCCGCGGGCTCTTTGGCCCAGGTGCTCCACCAGTCGGGCTCTGGCCCCCTGCACGCCCGTGAAGTGCTGGGTGCGGTAGCTCTTACCTCAGCCGACGCCGCGCTCTTGGATGCCAAGCCTGGCCAGCCCGCCTTTCGCCTAGAACGGGAGGTCTTTGACGAGCAGGACGCTGCTGGGAATATGGCCTTCGCGCCATGTGCAGACACGACCTGCGCTTTGACATCCTCACTGCCGAGAAGGACGACGATCCGTTTTGCTACTAATTCCTTAGGTGCAGACAAAGGCTGCCTGAAGCCCAGGATGCCAGTCTTGAGCTTCGATTTTGCTGCAAGCCCAACGAGAACAAACTCCCCTCTTACCTACCTTGACGACTCCCTCTAGAGTCAAAGCATGAAGACCGGACTCATACGCTGCAGGAGGCTCTCATGCTGGCAGACTTTCATGTGCATTCAAACTTTTCCGACGACTCCGTCTACGCCCCGGCCTGTGTGGCCCGCGACGCCTACGAGCAAGGCATTGAAGCCCTGTGCTTCACCGACCATGTGGATTACGGCGTCAAGCCCGATGCCGGTGAGACTCCTTGGCGCTACGACCCCGACAACGGCAAAGGCGTCACCAACGTGGACTACGCCCGCTACTTTCCTGCTTTGGATGCCCTGCGCGAGCAGTGGGCCGGCAAGCTCTCCATTGTCAAAGGCCTCGAGTTTGGCGTCCAGCGCCACACCGTTGCCGCCTTTGAGCAGGCGCTCGATCAATGGGGCGATCGGCTTGACTTTGTGCTGCTCTCCATCCACCAAGTGGGTGATCATGAGTTTTGGAACGGCGACTACCAGCAAGGGCGCGAGCAGGCGCAAATCCATGGAGCCTACTACGGCGAGATGCTTGCCGTCATAGACGCGTTCTCTGGTTGGGACAGCCTTGCCCACATGGACCTCATTTGCCGCTACGACCCTTACGGCCCCTATCCCTTCGATGCCACGCGCGACCAAGTAGCAGCCATCCTCGAGCAGCTCATCGCCCAGGACAAGGCTCTGGAAGTAAACACCTCTTCCTGGCGCTATCGGCTGGACGACTTGCAACCCTCGACGCCCCTGCTCAAACTCTATCGCGACCTAGGAGGCACCCTTCTCACCCTTGGCAGCGACTCTCACAAGCCAGAGCATCTTGGCGCCCATTTGAGCGACGCTCAACAGGCCTTGCGAGACCTGGGCTTTGAGTCCTTTGTCACCTACGAGCACCATGTGCCCACCGAGCATGGGCTTGCAGAGTAGCTGATCCTGCGTTTTTCGCCTATACAAAATACAGCCTTTGAAGGTTACTGGCCACCGCCACAGTACGAAAAGGCCGAATCAGCCTAAAATGTCTCGCTAAGGTTGGGAGTCAACCTGTCTACGAAAACAATAAAATGGCTTTGGAGGAATATCCTCGAGCCATTTCCCAGAAGCATAGGGAAAATGCGATGATCTTGAGAGGAGCAGATACACTGCTCTTCTGCTCTTGGCGACAAGTTGTTTGCAACTTACCTCTGGCACTTTAGCAATAACGCTTTGGTGATATCTATTTTATTTCTCTTTCTTCGGAGTCGCTTTCATGAGCATCACTGTGATTATCCCTACCTACAACCATGCCAACACCATAGAAAAGACTGTAGACAGCGTCCTTTCTCAAGCGCCAAAAGGATCTTCTCTTTATGATCAAGTAGCCATAGTTGTTTGTGACGACGCCAGCATTGACGATACCGTGGCTGTGGTAGAACGCCTTTCGCAAAATGACAAGCGCATCTCGCTTGTCGTGAGCCCTCATAATCAAGGAACGCTTCTCAATCGCAAACAAGGTGTTTTATCAGCCACAACTCCCTGGGTCATGCTCATGGATGCCGATGATGAACTGGCTGCTGGAGCCCTAGAAAAGCTACTTCAAGAAGCTAAGACCGATCCAGCCCAAATCCTTCATTTTGGAGTAGAGATAGTTGCAGAAAATAACAAGGCCTACGAAGCGGCTGCAGGCATGGAGCATTTTCTTACTCCACCGGTACGATCACTTCAGGATGACACTATCCTTCAAATCCAGTTTTCAGAATCCAATGGGTTTGACTGGCATGTACATCACAAACTTTACGACCGAGAACTACTTCAAAATGCTTATACTGCCGCTGCCGATACCTTTTTAATCTTGTCAGATGATATCTATCTTTGTTTCATTATTGACTCATTGGCTCATAGCTATCGTGCTATTCCTCAAGCTCCATGGTATCGGTATCATCTGGGTGCGGGAGACACTTTTGGCAATGCCATGGACTTCAAACACCTTTCAACTCTTGCTCAAGCAGAAGCGGATGCCTACAAGCTTATGGATGATTATGCCAACAGTCCTCAAGCACCTATGCGCAAAGATTGGGCCGACCGGCTTCGCGACGCTAAGGAACGCATCATCTTTCATACCATGAACGAATGGTATGACAATCTCCCTGATAAGGATAGACCAGCAGGCATAGACCTCATTATCTCTGCCTGGCAGCCTGTAGGTGGACTACCTGCTATGGCTGCAGAACTATGGCGTTTTATCCGTGACGAGGCCTACGGTCTTTGGATAACCGAAGACCGTGCGACGCCCCAAGCCCAAACGCAAAAGCAGCACATCGATTCTCTGCTGGAAATCGTTACAAAAGTAGAAGCCCATTCATCTTTCGATGCCACAAATCACTATCGTTATGACACTATGAAAGCTGTTGCCCAAGGTCATCTTAGGGATTTAAGAATGTGGCCAGAGTATCTTTCAGAAAACCAGGCATCTCAAGTTTGCCCTCAGAGCAATTCTCGTATAACGTCCACCAATGAGAAAAATAGTGACTCTTGGCTTCATAGGATACGGCTAGCTGTAGACAAAATTATTAGCCCTAGTCGCTGACTAACTTTTCTACTGCAGCCTGTTAAATTTGTCGGCGTTGTCCCATTGCGAGGAATATTGACCACAATGGATGATGAACGGTCTCGTTGCGTCTCTCTTACAAGGAGCACTTATGCCTCGTTTTTCCCTCGTAATTCCGGCTTATAACGTAGGCTCTTACCTGGGCGACTGCCTCCAAAGCCTCAAAGACCAGACCTTCTCTGACTTTGAAGCGATCATCGTAGACGATGCCAGCACTGACACCACCAATAGCATCGCCGCCTCATTTGCCCAGGATGACTCTCGCTTTAGTGTGATTCGTCATGAGCACAACCAAGGCCGCCACCTCACGCGCAAAACCGGCATTACCGCAGCTACCGGTGATTACATCATCCCTTTGGATGGCGATGACAGCCTTGAGCTTGACACCCTTGAGAAGCTTGACCAGGCCCTCAAAGACGAGCCTGTGGATTCTATTCACTATGGCCTCAATGCCATTGCCGCAGGTGCCACAAGTGCCGCTGCCGCACAAGCATTCGAAGCCTTCAACAACTTTGGTGAGGAAACCCTGTCACAAGAGGATCTTGTTCGCACCGTCTTTTGCATCGACGGTGGATTTCACCGTGATTGGCGCATCACCAACCATGCCTATCGCAGGGACATGTGCCAAAAAGCCTTCGACGCGATGACTGACCAGCGTCTTGAGCGTGCCGAGGATGCCTACGAATACCTCGTACTTTGCAGCTTCCTCAACGCGGAAGCCACCCGCAATGACATCTTGGGATACAACTACTATCTGGGCCGTGGAATCATCAATTACGAGTTCCTGACTCCTGCCAAGTACTTGAAGGAAGTCGAATACTCCCGCCAGTGCTGGGAGGCAGCTTTGGCTTGGGCAGATGTAGAGTCAAACCCCCTTATAGCAGAAGCCGCCCAAGGTCTTAAGTACAAAGTAATTGAAATTGTGAGCAATGATTGGGCTGCCCGCATCGATGATGCACACAAAGTTAGCACAGCCTATAGTGCCGCCCAGATTATGGGCACCAACGAGATGGCTACCAACCTCATGCGCCTTGCTCGAGATCGGGCCTATGGACTATGGACTGAGGGCAAATCCTTCCAGGACGATCCTACGCCTGTCACCTGGGCTAACCTCGGCCGAGAAATCCATGGCGTGAAAAAAGATGACGAACTTTGGTTTAATCGTTACTTGGACGCCACTACCGCCTATTTCAACCATGCAAACGACATCAACCAAAGGGCTCACGAAGAGGCTCAACGACACTATGTCGACACTGCAGCAGCTCAGCCTAACCGCATCCTGGTGTCGGCCCACCGCAAGTTTGCCCACTTTGATGCTGACAGTCTTCAGATGATTCAAGTGGGCGCGGCTCTTGCATCTACCCTTTTCCAGAACATGCTTCATGACGACGAAGGCGACAACGACTCGAAACTCAATCGCATGCTTTGCGAAATGACTGCCCAGTATTGGGCTTGGAAGCATGTAAATGCTTCCTACATTGGTTTTTGCCATTATCGGCGTTACTTCAACTTCTCTGACAAGCGCTATAAAGAAAACCCCTACGGCGAAATCATGGATGGCCGCATCGATGAGGTCGCTCAAGCAAAATATGGCCTAGACGATGCCACGATTGCCAAAGCCATCGAGGGTTATGACATTATCTCAGCGCCCATCCAAGACATCCGCAAAATGCCTGGAGCAGCCACTACCCCACTCGAGCAATACGCTGATGCTCCCAAGCTTCATGTGGAGGATCTTATCCTTTGTGGTGAGGTTGCCAAAACGCTCTATCCCGATTACGCAGAGGATGTCGACAGCTACCTCAACGGCCACTTCTCTTGCTTCTGCAATATGTACATCATGCGTGGTCAGCTATTCAAAGACTATGCAGCCTGGGTGTTTCCCATCCTTGATGAGACCATGAAGCATCTGGATATGGATCGTTACTCTGTAGAGGGAGTACGCACTCCAGGCCATCTGGCAGAGCGTCTGTTCAATATTTACCTTGCTCACCTGAAGCGCACTCAAAGCTCTCTTGCCATTAAAGAGCTTCAGGTAGTGCATTTTGAAGATCCTGCTCCTCGTGCCACAGAGAAGCCCTTACCTTCCTCGATCACCAAACCCATTGTGCCGGTAGCATTTGCTGCTGATGACAATTACGTGCCTATGCTCACCACCACTATCACATCTATGCTGGAGAACGCGAGCAAAGACAGGCACTACGACATTGTGGTGCTCACCAACAATATCTCTGGTGACAACCGCACCCTCATCTCTTCGTTAGTAGATAGCTATGGCGATGCCTCGGTGCGCTTTGTGGATGCCACTCCGTTCATTGCCAAATTCGAACTCACTACCAACAACCCCCATATTTCCAATGAGACCTACTATCGCTTCCTCATCCAGGAGCTTTTGCCTTTCTACAACAAGGTGCTCTACCTTGATTCCGACCTCATTGTGACTGGAGATGTAGCTGAGCTCTTTGATACCGATGTCAACGACTACCTGCTGGCAGCCACTCGCGACATCGACTTCTTGGGCAACATCAACATGCCCGACGGCAAGCGCATGGCCTATGCCAAGAAGGTGTTAGGACTCAAAGATCCCTACGATTATTTTCAGGCCGGCGTACTGCTACTCAACACCAACGCAATGCGCCAAAAGCTCACCATGGAGCAGTGGCTCCAAAAAGCCACCAACGATGAGTACATCTACAACGACCAGGACGTGCTTAATGCAGAATGCCAAGGTCAAGTACTCTATTTAGACCAGCGCTGGAATGTCATGATCGATTGCGACTACCGCATCGAGCGCGTCTTCTCCTTCGCTCCCGCCAAGATCTTCAATGACTTTATGCGCGCCCGCCAAGAAGCCCGCATCACCCACTATGCAGGCTTCCAAAAGCCCTGGAACATGGTGCGTTGTGACCGAGCACCGCTTTATTGGCACTATGCTCGACTTACACCGTTCTATGAAGAGCTGGCAGCCCTTCTGGCCAAGAACCTTCCCCCCGCAAAGATGCACATGCCAGTGGTAGATCGCCCTCCCAAAGTAATGGCCGAGGATAACCCCATTCGCAAGGTGATCGACCCTCTTATGCCTTATGGCACTCGTCGACGTGAAGTGTTCAAGGCTATGGGTCGCGCCCTGCGGGGTCTCAAATAATCATTTCTTTATGGCTTGATAAGCCTGCCGGAAGAGTGTACACGCACAAAGGGGTTGTTGCTGGCTTCCCGGCAACAACCCCTTTGCCAAATGTATGAGAGAGCAATACCCAAAAAAGCAAACTAGCTGCTATGAGAGCGGTTCGATCTCATAGAACTGCATTTCGCCGTTGGAAATCAATAACTTGAAACCAGGTGTCTCAGGAGTAATGGAGTCTATGCCCACCCAATCTTTGGCTTGGTAGGTGTGAAAGTGCCCCGTCTCATGGCTGCCCTCGAGTTTGAGCACGTATTTTGCCCCAGTAGACTCAACGGCATATTGAACATCAGGATTAGTGGCATATTCAGCTAGCTTCAGGCGTAGTGTGCGACTAAAGGATGTCTCTGTGTCGTCCCCCCGTTGTCTATCTTCTTCAGAGGGCACCTGGTTGCGCCGATAGTACACATTCAAATCATCCTTGGCATACAAGAAAGCGCTCATATCATCGGGACTATTAATCACCAGATTATTGCCTGCAATTTGCTTTGCCTCTTGAGCAAAATCCCGTTTCGCCTCATTGAGCAACGTCTCGCTTGAGGGATCGCTCAGCCACTCGATCTGCTCCTCAATGTAGCCATAAGAAGTTTCCATCCGCTCGTCAGGAGAGGATTGATAGGTTGGCATAGCCACAATAACAAACACAACGGCACCACATCCAATAGCAACGAGGCCTTTTTGAGCTACTCGGTTTGAAGGCGTGGTTTTCTCGGCACCTTTAGATATCGAGGTCTCATCACCTACTCTGATAGACAAGGCAGGAGCCTCTTGGGTAAGTGTGCAAAGACCTTTTATCATCCATGAGCAAATCGCCCAAAACCCTAATACCACCGTTGGGACCATGGCGACAAGACAGAGGGAAGCCAAACGAGCCGGATCCGTATACCAAAAGCCGCCAAAAAGGTGTTTTAAGGACCCCTCAGCAGCAGTAGAGAGCACGTAGGCTGTTGCAAAGTAGCCAGTAGCAACCAGCGGCCACCACTGAGTGGAATATGCAAGCATCACAAGCAAGCCTATGGCCAAAAAGACCGTGAACGTCCACTGAGGCTGCGCAGCAGTATCAAAAGTGAAAGAAAGAATTTGACCAATAGCGTCTTCTGGCATCTGGGTGGCTTGCCAGTTGAACTGCACGACATTTCGAAGCGGAGGAAATTTATAAAGAAGAACCCAGATAACTCCAACCACAACAAAAAATGCCAGATACTTTAGGATATTCCTATTCTTTCCAGGCTTTAGCCATTTGGCATAGAGGGCTTCGATAAGGAAGGAAACTCCAAAAACCCCAACGGCAAAGACTCCATTGGGCTGCGAGAGCCCCACGGCTCCCAGAGAAAGAAGGGCAATGATCCCAGGCACTACAAATGAACCGACAGTAAATAACCTCCCTGTTGTCTCGCCACACACCCATGGAACCACAAGCCATCCTAAAAGTGCCACAGCGTAGGGAACAAGTGCCTGAGACAGTAATTGCGCCACTTGAAATCCCTGCATGATGGACAGCCACCAGGGATATACCGCAATCATTGGAGCTACAACGGAACCAGCCAGCAGCTTTTTCTTGTCGTGATTAAACACAAATGCGAGCATGGCATAGAGACCAAGAGGAAATACGAAAGCGCCGATCACAAACAAAGACGCATTGACAACCAAAGCCACGGAAATCTTATCTCCAATGAGCCCCAGAGCAGTCATGGCGTGCCAAGCAGAGGGATAAAAACCACTGTAAACCATAGGAGCGCGGACATCAGAAAGGCCGCGATAAAGAGAGCTGCCAAACGAGGAATAGTTGGCTGAATCAGAAAAGTTCTTAATCAGGTTCACATGGAAGAGGCCATCGAAAGCTGGAATCATCATGTTTACATCTAAAAGGTTGCACAAAAACACGCAACACATCAGCAGGCACCCGATAGCTACGTAAAGAGCTGGAATCCCCCAATCTACAGGCAGCCTCCCTGCGTGACAACAATCTCTGGAGACCCCACGGACAAGCCTATAGTAGCTAAAAGGGCGTGCCGAAATAATTTGCCCATTATGGGCATCTTGGGATTTGGTTTCTAATGAAGCCCATGTATGCCGGCCGAACTGTCTACGACCCAATGCCATCAGAAGGCATAGTCCAGAAGGCACAATCACTATAGATAGCAACCCTGCGGGAATACCAATCGCCCCATAAACCATGCTCAATAAAGAAACTAAAGCAACTGAGGCAACTGGCGAAAACACCATCGAGAACCAGAAGGAAAGCGTGAGAGCATAGAGCAACGTCGCTCCTGGCAGCACGTATATAATCAGTGTTATGAGGATAGCTAACAGCAAGATATGCCCTTCTTAAGGTTGAGGCCAATCAGCGTAAGAATTTATTCGCAAGCTTCCGATTGTCATGCGCGTTTAACGCATATCGCAGCTACTTGCGCCGCTTTTTGTCGTGTTTGAGGATATCGCGCACCATGTAGATCGAGAGGCCAATGGCCAAAAGGTAGCCCAAAAAGCCCAAAAGCGGCACACCCATGATGATGAATGAAGCGCCTGCAAAATACACGATGGACGATCCAATGAGCAGGCCTGCGATAATAATGCCCATAGTAAGGCGGTCTGCGATGTGGGACAGGTCCTCAATGGGATCCTGGGAGCCCGAGAAGTCCAGGTTCATTTTGAGCTCGCCCCGGGTAAGCATGTCGGTCACAAGGCCGGCCTGAGACAGCGCCTCCAGCGTGCCATGGAGCGCCTTGCGGCTTTGCAAGGCCAGCTCTTTGAGCTCCTCTGCTGCCATCTGCTGGACATCTTGGGTATCTTTGAGGTGGTGCTCAATGATCTCGATCATCGAGACGCCTGGCAAGAACTCGTCGATGACACCTTCGAGGGTCACCAACCCTCGAGCAATCATGGTCATGGCACCCGGAAGCTCGATGGCATAGCGGCGCGCCAGTCCAATAAGGTCGCTTAGGAACGCCCCTAGATCCAAATCGCTCAAATCCATGGTGCCGTAGGTGTCCAAGATATTGTCCAGCTCGGCCAATAGGGCTGCATGGTCGATATCCAAGCTGTGGTTTTCTGAGAGCTCGATCAGACCCCGCTCCAAGCTCGCAGAATCATGGGAAGCCACTGCCAGCAGCATGGAACGCAAAATGGAGCGGTAATAGCTTGAGAGATGACCTGCCATGCCCCAGTCGATGAACACGATTTTCTTATGGGCCACCATTACATTGCCGGGATGGGGATCCGCATGGAAAAAGCCGTCATCCAGTACCTGCTTGGCGTAGTTGTCCACCAGCTTGGTGCCGATCTCTGTGAGGTCGTAGCCTGCAGAGACAATGGCACGGGGGTCGGAGATGGAGATGCCATCGATATAGTCCATCACCAGCACATGCTGGGTACACAGCTCTGGATAGGGCTTGGGAGCAGTCACGTAGCGAATCTCCGCATTGTTGGACCGATACTCCTGAAGGTTCTTAGCCTCCACCAAAAAGTCGGTCTCCTCGTTAAAGGAGTCCCAAAGCTCGCTCACCACGCTTTTGAGATCCACAAACTGATCGCCGCCCATAAAAGGCGACAGATGGCGCACCACCGTGCGCATGATTTCGATGTCCTGCCCCATGACTTCGCGCACGCGCGGACGCTGCACCTTGAGTGCCACATCCTGACCGGTGGTCAGGCGCGCCCTGTGCACCTGGGCTATCGAGGCGGAGCCCAAGGGTTTCTCGTCAATGACTTCAAAAAGCTCTGCGACCGGCTTTTTGTACTCGTGCTCCAGCACCTCGAGCACCGTGGTGTAAGTCATGGGCTCCACGTCGGTGCGGAGCTTCTCAAGCTCCTTGCAAAAGGGCTCGGGCAAAATCTCCGAGCGCATAGAGAGGATCTGGCCCGCCTTCACAAAGGTGGGACCCAGATCCTCCAGCATAGACACGAATTTTTGGGGTGTAAGCCCCTTTACCACGTCGTACTTGCGCAAAATGCCAAAGATCTCCCGCAAGCGCTTGCGGCGGGCGCCTCTCGAAAGGTCGCCGGTGCTCACGGTCCTTTCGCCAAAAATGCCGAGAAGGACCTCCTGGGACCCGGTGGAATCTAGGTCTTGGGCCACCACACCTTCAGGCAACGAGATTTTGCGGGAGTCTTCAGCCATTGATCATTGATCCTTGTAGGGGTTCTCTTACTTCTCGTCCGGGGTCTCGACCACGTCTGCCTCAACGGCGTCGACCTCTTCTGCCGTAGGGGTGCCCTGGGCAGGATCTACGCCACCCTCAGACTCCATGGCGTCAACGCCGGCAGCAGTGGGCGCAGGTTCCTCGGCCTCAGAAGCGTTGACCTCGTCCAATGCCTCCTGCATGGCATCCATGAACTTCTGGCGCTGCTCAGGGGACATGGTCTTGAGGGTGCTCTTCACGGTAGCCTGGACGGTCTCGGAGACGGCATCGGAAGCCTTCTGAGAAAGCTCCTCGTTTACCACCTTGCCCTGCTGAACGGTAAGCTCGCCCTTCTTTACCAGGTCGTCTACCACCTGGCCAGCCTTCTCGCCTACGATGGCGGCAGCCCCTACGCCTGCCAGAAACGCGTTGTGCACGAGGTCGCCAAGGCCGTTCTTTTGATTGTCTGCCATCTTGAACTCCTAACTGTGAAGTTTGCGCCACAGCGCAAGGCCCTATCCACATATTCAAGTTTACGTACCCAACTAAGGGCCCAACAACACTTCTTCAAGTTCTGACGGAGTATCCACCAGAAGGTCAGCCCCTGCATCTCTCAACTCGCTCGCATCGCCGGCGCCCCAGGTGACTCCAATGGAAGTGACTCCATTGGCCTGGGCGCCACGAACGTCGTCTGCCCTGTCGCCGATCATCACCGCCTCGCGGGGCCTCACGTCGAACGCCTGAAGAGCACCCGCAACAATCTGCACCTTGTCGATGCTTTGTCCCGGCTGATTGGCCACCACCTGGGAGAAGTAGCCGTCAAGCCCTTGGGCGCGCGCCATGGAGCAGGCCAGCTGCTCTTGCTTGCAGGTGGCAAGGCCCATAGGCTTGCCAGCGGCTGCCAGATGCTCCAGCAGCTCAGGGATTCCTGGATAAGGCATGCAGGCCTCAGGCCCTAGCTGTTTATAGGTTTCCCGGTAGAGATGGGTGATCTTCTCGGCTTCTTGGGCGTCGACACCGTACACCTGCGAGAAGGCAGCAGGGAAGGGAGGGCCAATGAGACGGTTCACGTCGCCAATGCGCTCATCGGACCACCCCAGAGAGCGTAAGGTATTGACGGCGGTGAATCGGATGCCGTCGGGCGTGTTGGCGATAGTCCCGTCGAAATCGAAGAGGATCACCTCTGCATTGGCGGCAAGGTCGGCAGCGCGGCTGGTTCCTACGATCATGACTCCTCCTTTAAGGTCCCTTGTAGCTTACCCGACGCACGCGACGCCCACCCTCAAGCCGGGGTGCAGAATGCCGTTACCTCCTCGACATAGGGCCCGTCTATGCTAGTGAGCTAACGCGACGGCCCCATGCTTCGCTCTCAAGAGACGAGCATGCCTTGGCACAGGAAGGATTCGCTATGGCTCGCGTCTACAACTTCTCTGCCGGCCCCGCAGCAATGCCGGTCTCCGTGCTCCAGGAAGCCCAGCGGGAGTTTCTGGATTATGCGAGCTCAGGCATGTCGGTGCTGGAGATGAGCCACAGGTCGGCTGCCTACCAGGAGGTCATCGACGCTGCCGAGAATAACTTGCGCTCCCTGGTTGGCATTCCCGATTCCTACGGAGTGCTCTTCTTGCAGGGAGGCGCCACGCTCCAGTTCGCCGCCATCCCCATGAACCTCATGGCTGCAGGGCGCGCGGGCTACATTGTGTCGGGGCATTTTGCAGAGAGCGCCTGGCTTGAAGCCGAGAAGTACGGCGTCGCAGAATGCTTGGCCTCCAGCGCAGAGACCCATTTCGACCGCATTCCTGCCCTGGGCACCATCGAGGCCAAGAGCGCGGGGCTTGACTACACCTACATCTGCCAGAACAACACCATTTTTGGCACCATGTACCATGAGCTGCCTCGCACGGGCACAACGCCGCTAGTGGCCGACGTCTCCAGCTGCTTCCTCTCACTGCCGCTGAATTGCGAGCGCTACGGCCTGTTTTACGCCGGCGCCCAAAAGAATGCGGGGCCTGCCGGCGTCACCGTGATCTGTGTGCGCCGCGACTTGGTGGAGTTTGGCCCGGCAAGTCCCTACTGCCCCACCTACCTTGACTTTTCCAAGCAGCTGGCCAAAGGCTCCATGCTTAATACCCCCAACACCTTTGGCATCTACCTGTGCTCCAAGGTCTTTGAATGGGTGCAAGCCCAAGGTGGCCTTGAGGCCATGGGCCAGTACAATCAGGCCAAGGCAGACACGTTGTATGGCGCCCTTGACGATTCTGACTTCTACCGTGGCACCGCCCAGCGCGACTCCCGCTCCATCGCCAACGTATGCTTCCGCACTCCCACGCCTGAGCTCGACGCCGCCTTCTGCCAGGAAGCGGCCGGCCAGGGCTTGATGGGGCTCAAGGGTCATCGTTTGGTGGGAGGCATCCGCGCCTCCATCTACAACGCCGTCACTCCGGAGGCGGTGGATGCCTTAGCAGGCTTCATGAAATCGTTCGAGCTGGCCCACGGCTCACGATCTTTCTAGGGCCGCCTTGTTGAGAGGGCGCGTTCGTCTCGGCATCCCCAAGACGCCGCTTCCGCCACCGGGCCGCCCATCCCATCGCTTGCCCGCCTCACGCACACCCACCTCTAAGGAGTCCCATGCGCACCATCAAGATCATCGATGACATTGTAAAAGACGGCCTCACCACCATTGGCGAGGGCTACGAGATCACCAGCGACGTCGAGGGGGCAGACGCCATCCTCATGCGCTCCACCGACATCCACGGCATGGAGATGCCCGCCTCCATCCGCTGCATCGCCCGCGCGGGAGCCGGCGTCAACAACATCCCTCATGCCGAGTTGGCAGAGCGGGGCATTGTGGTGTTCAACACCCCAGGAGCCAACTCCAACGCCGTGAAAGAGCTGGTTATAGGCTTGCTTATGATGGGCTCCCGCGACGTGCTGGGCGGCATGCAATGGTGCCGTGCCCACGAGGACGACCCCAACGCCTACGCCGAGGCCGAGGCCCACAAGAAAGCCTTTGTGGGGCGCGAGGTCAAAGGCAGAAAGATCGGCGTAGTGGGCCTGGGCGCCGTAGGCTCCAAGGTGGCCAACGCCTGTGTGGACTTAGGCATGAAGGTCTACGGCTACGATCCCTACCTCTCGGTAGACCACGCCTGGCAGCTCTATCGCGACGTCACCCCCATCAACGACCTAGACGAGCTCTGCCGCGAGTGCGACTACCTCACCGTGCACGTGCCCCGCAAAGAGGACACCGTGGGCATGATAGGCGCCGAGCAGCTGGCTCTCTTGAACCCCGGCGCGGTGGTGCTCAACTATGCCCGCGAGGACATCATCGACGAGGACGCCATGGAGGCTGCATTGGCATCCGGCCAGGTGAAGCAATTCTTCACCGACTTCGCCACCCCCAAGTCGCTCCACATGCCCCGCACGCTGGTGACCCCGCACTCCGGCGCCGGCACCGTGGAGGCCGAGGCCTCCTGCGCCCGCATGGCCGTGGACGAGATGTGCGACTATCTGGCCAACGGCAACATCACCAACTCGGTGAACTTCCCTGAGTGCCATATGGGCACCTGCCGCGGCGCCAGCCGCATCGCCTGCCTCCACGCCAACGTGCCCAACATGATTGGCCAGATCACCGCCATCCTGGCTGACGCCTCGGCCAATGTGCAGCGCATGACCAACGAGAACTCCGGCCGCGCCGCCTACACCATGTTTGACACCGACGAGCACCTGGAGCCCCAGATCATCGAGCGTCTACGCTCCATCCCCAACATGTGGCGCGTGCGCGTCATCCAGTAGCCCAAACTCGCAGGTAGCGGCGGCGTGTCCTTCTCGGCGCGCCGCTTTTCTTCTCTCACGTCCCTTGCTCACCGGGAGGTCCCATGGACATCCGACCCTTTGCCGCCATCCATCCCCGCCCAGACCTCATGGCCCAGGTAGCCGCCTTGCCCTACGACGTGGTGACCCCCCAGGAGGCCCGCGACGCCGTGGCCGCCCACCCCAAGAGCTTCTTGGCCATCGACCTGCCTGCAGAAACCGGGTTCCCAGCCGATAAGGACCCCTACGCACCTGAGGTCTACCAGCGGGCGCAGGAGCTTTTCTCGGCAGCCATGGAATCTGGCGACTACGTCCAAGATGCCGAGCCCCACTACTACATCTACCAGCTGGAAGATGGCGAGCGCTCCCAGCGGGGCCTGGTGTGCGTGGTAGGTGTCGCCGACTACCTGGAAGATCGGGTGAAGCGCCACGAGAACACCCGGGTGGTCAAGGAGAACGACCGCATTGCCCACATCGAGGCCGTGGGCGCCCAAACAGGCCCGGTCTTTTTGGCCTATGACGACGAGCGCGAGGACGGCTCGCTGGAAGAGCTGTTGGATGCGGCCAGCGCAGGCGAGCCCTGGGCAGACTTCGTGGACGACGAGGGGGTGCGCAACCGCCTTTGGCGCGTGGACGATCCCTGGATGCTGGGACAGCTTTCTACGGCTGCCGGAGCGCTGGAGTGCGCCTATATCGCCGACGGGCATCATCGCGGGGCCTCGGCAGTGAAGGTGGCCCAGCGCCACGCCGGCGACCCCGACGCCGCCGACGATGCCGATGCCTTCATAGCTGTGCTGTTCCCCGCCTCCGAGCTCTCCATCCTGGCGTACAACCGCGTGGTAGCCGACCGCGCCGGGCTCACCCCCGCCCAGCTGCTCGCTGCCGTCGAGGACGCCGGGTACACCCTAGAGCCGCGGGCTGAGGCGGCAAGTCCTTCTCGGCAGGGAAATTTCACCCTTTATACCGACGGCCACTGGTACGAGCTCTTCCCCACCCCTGAGCTTGTGGCGCGCCGCGGTGCGCTGGGGGCGGCGGATTCGTTGGATGTGGCTCGATTGCAGGCCGAGATTCTGGCGCCCATCCTGTCTATTGGCGACCCCCGAGAAGACCCGCGCATCGAGTTTGTGGGAGGCATTCGGGGCTTGGGCGCACTGGAGGACGCCGCTGCCGAGAAGGGCGTGGCCATTGCCTGTTGGCCCACTTCAGTAGAGCAGCTCATGGCCGTCGCCGACGCCGGAGAGCTGATGCCTCCCAAGTCCACCTGGTTCGAGCCCAAGCTGCGAAGCGGACTGGTGTTCCACAAGATCTAACTCATGCGAAGGGGACCGCTGCGCCTGCGGCCCTTGCTGCTTTTGCCGCCCTTGCCTGTTCCCGGCATCAATCGTGAGACTAGGCGAAGGGATTCTCGTTATTAGAGCCGTTTTTGCATGGTTTTGCCTAAGGGGCAGCAGGATATTGGCGCCTTCTCGTTATTAGTGCGTCTAGTTGCACTGGGGTTTTACAAGACCCCAGTGCAGAAATCGCGATAATAACGAGCCGGCTGCCAAAGCAGCATGCCGGCTGTCAAAGCGACCAGTCAATGTCACATGGCAGCCTTATTTCTCAACGCCCACTACTCCCACATTTCTCAACGCCCACTACTCCCACATTCTCTGCGTTCTCTCAAACACTGTGGAACAAAGGAAAACCCAGCATGTGCTCTGCATAAAAGCCCTCTTGGCCCGCCAGGGTCAAGAGGGCTTTTAACGGTGCGAACGGTGCGAGCTTAGCGTCATTTCAAGCTCGACACCGCTCCCGTCTAGGGCAACTAGGCGCGACGCCTACGCAGGTAAACCAGGGTAGTGGTGGCACCCGCAGCTAAAAGCACCAGCGCACCCCAGAAGACAGGTTCGTCGCCCATGCGGCCCAAGCGGCCGAAGCGCCCGTTCACCGGGTACACGATAGTGGCAGTGGCAGTAGCCTTGGCCTCGATCTCGGTGGCGGCAGCACCTTCACCGGGAGCAAGGGAGCCAGCTTCGCCCGAGCCCACCGCCGAGACGCTGTTGACGATCTTGCCAGGCATGGAGGGCTCGCGGATGGCAGCCTCGTAGGTCAAGGTCACCTGCTGACCACCGGCAAGATCGCCCACCGGCACACGCAGGGTGTTGGTCGCGCGGTCAAACTCCACGTCGCTCATAGCCAGCGGCTCCGTAGTGCCGTCGGGAAGCATGAGCTTGAGCGAAGAGGTATCCAGCTCGAGCCCATCACTCATGACGTCTACCAGTAGCGTGTCGAAGCTCATAGACATGTCCAGGGTATTTACTAGCTTGACGGTATAGCCCACCTTGTCACCCAGATACCACTCATCGGTATGAGTGAGGTTCTCGGCAGTCTTTTCGAGCGAGAGCTGAGGATCTGCCCACACCACCGGATGCGTGGAGTCCTGCTCGCCGGGGAACGCCTCTTGAGACTCAGTGCCACCGCGAGGAACAGGATCGGTCCAGGGGTCGCCGGGCTTCACCGTGTCATTGGGTCCTACCAGCAAGTTTGTGCCCACCGCCACATTGGGGATCATGAGCCCGTGAGCTGCCTGGGTGACAGTGGCCTCAAAGGTGAGCTTTGCGACCTCGCCCTTCATGAGGGTGCCGCAGGTAACGCTCAAGGTGCGGGTCTCAGGGTCGTAGGCTTCAGGGGCTACCGAGAAGGGCTCGCCCTCCTTGATTTGGAGCTTGAGGGTGGAAAGGTCGATCTCGAGACCTTCGGGAAGGGTGTCGGTGATAAGGCCGTTCTCGATGGCGGAGTCATCCTTGGTGGTCTTGAGCTCGATGGCATAAGCCAGGCGGTCGCCCACGCGGGTAATGGGGGCACCGAGGGCCGTGAGGTTCTGTGCGTCCTTGATGATGGAGATGTCTGGCGACGCCCAGTGGACGGCACCGTCGTCAGGCAGCACTACGTCGGTGGTGAGACCGCCGGTGGGGCCTGCAGGGACGTCAGGAAGATCGGGGTCATCGGGGTGGCTGGGATCTTCAGGCGTGCGAGTGCCGTCGGTGGTGCCCAACACGCTGGCGCTGTTTTGCACCGGGGTGCCCAAAGGCTGGTCCTGGAGAGCGTCGGTGGTAAGCGAAGCGTCGAACACCAAGGTTTTAGCGGTGCCAGGCGCCACGTCGCCCAAGCTGTAAGTCACACGACGAGTAGCAGCGTCATAGGCGCTGTCGGGTACCGCCAATGCAGTGCCGCCCTCCAAGTTGGCAAGATCGCGCACGATGAGCTTCATGGTTCCTGCCTGGGGCACCACACCCACCGGCAGAGGATCAGAAACCGTCACGTTTTGCCAGTTGGTGAGGCGGTTGTTTTGTGCGGTGATGTAGTAGCGCACCGTGTCGCCGATGCGGTTCACGCCGCGAGGATGGGTGAGGTTGCGCAGCACCTTGGTGATAAAGGTGTCACCCTCCTTGGAAGGATCGATGGTGGGGTCGTGCGTGGGGGTGACGTTGGGCGTATCCGGGTCTATCGGCTCGCTCTCAGGATCGACGGGCTTGTCGGGCGAATCTGGGTCGCTGGGGTTATCGGGATCGTCCGGGCCGCCAGGGTTGTCAGGATCGCTGGGATCGTCTGGGTTGTCAGGATTATCCGGGTTTTCCGGGTCTGCGGGGCCGCTGGGCGTGTTGGAAGGCGCACCCTTGTGGGCAGAGGCTCCAAAGACGGGATAGACCGTGGTATAGCCCTGAGAGAGCACGTCGTTGGTGGTCAGGAGCACCGGGGCTTCCGGCGTAGTGGTCCACCCCAGGAAGGAGCGGTTGTGTTTCTCGGCAAGGGAAGTCGCCCAGGCGGCAGCCTCGTTCTCATTGAGCGATTCCAACGTGGAGAGCACCTTGGAGCCCGGCTGGGTGCCATTGTAGACAAAGGCCGCGATCCCATCGGGAAGCTCCTTGACCTTGAGGCCGGAGCCGGCGCGGGTCTTCTCGACCACTACTTTGACGGAGGCGTCGGCCTGGAGGTCGTTCAAGCTCACAGAGCCGGCGGTAAGGAGGTCGGGACGAGCCTGACCGTTCACAAAGACACCGGTGACGGTGAAGCCCTCCGGAACGTCCCAGGATACAGGGTAGTTTGAGCCCTTGGCCAGTGCGTTGGCGCTGGCGGTGATGGAGCCGGGGCCCTCGCTCACGATCTGAGTCTCAACGCGGCACGTGTCTTCTTGGTGGTCCTCGGGCTTGGTAGTGATGACATCGGCCTTCACGAATGTGGCATGGATGGTGTGATTGCGATCCACCTTATAGAAGGGATAGGAGCCCGTATCGTCGATAACCGCGTCAGGCTTGGGAGCCACAGGGTCCTCGCTGACAGCGGGATCGCCAGGGCCGTCGGCCAGAAGGGAGCTCAGGCACTCGGGCGAGGCCATCTTGAGCATGGAACGCAGCAGGTTCTGGCTCTGTGAGACGTCGGTCTCCTTGGTGGACAGGCGATCGGCCAGGGAGCGCTCGGGATAGAAGGAACGAACCGTGTCGATGGTCACGCCTTGGAGCATCCAGCCTTCGGCAGGTTCCCACTCCACGGGGTAATCGCTGCCGCGCTTGACGATGGCCGAGGGCGTGATGGTCCCCTGGCCTGTCACCCGGGTGTCGATGGAAATCTGCTCCTCCTCGGAAAGGGTGACGTTTCCCGCTTGATCCTTGGGCGTGAGCTTGACCTCCACCGTACAGTCCTTGGAGCCGGCAGGCAGCTCGATAGCCACCGAACCGTCATCTTGCACCGTGATGCTTGTGGGGTTCACCTTGGCGCCGTCGGCGTCGGTGACGGTGATGTTTTCTTGTTTGATGTCATAGGATGAGGCGTACTCAGGGTCGATGGCTGCGGTGACCGTGGTGCCCTCGCCATCAGCGACGCGCACCGTGGGGCTCACCGTACCAGGACCTCCTGTGAGGCGTGTGGCCACCTGGTGATCTCCCTCCGAGCTGGAAGTGCCCGTTGGCTTGAGCTTCACCTCGACCTCGTGGTCGCGGTCCACCTGGGAGAAGGTGACCGAGGTTGCCCCTGCCGCTACCAGATCCGGGCGCTCCACGCCATCGATGTAGATCATCTCCAGCTCACGGGTGGAATCGAGCTTCCACTCCACCTTATAGTTGGATGCCCCGCTGTCGTCGGTGGCCACAATGGTGGACTTGGTGATGGTGGAGCTGCCTGCATCGCCGGTAAGCTTGGTGGCCACCTGAGCGTAGTCCACAGGATCCACCGGTGCCGACAAGTACTCCACCACCACATGATGGCTTGCCTCCAGCGCCCCAAGGTTCAGGGTGCCTCCGGCATATCGTGCTGGGTCCAGCAGCTCGTCGTCCAGCCAGACAGCACCGATTGAGCCGCCCTCGGCTGCCTTGAGGTTCACCGAGAGCTTGGTGCCCGTGTCATAGGTATGGGCCTGGCTGTCGATAGGCGCAGGGTCTTGGCCCTCCACCTGGATGCTGGTGGTGCCGTTGCCCTTTTGGCTCACCAAGAGATCCCAAGTCTTCACCCACTTGGCGTAGACGTGGAAGGGCTCTTTGGTGTCTGCGCCAGAAGGCGGGTAGGTTCCCTCAGGCACAATCTTCTCTCCGGTACCTGCGTTGTTAAGGTACCAGCCGTCAAAGCGGTAACCCTCGCGCACGGGGTCGTCGGGGTAACTGGCAATGATGTGGTTGTTGGTAAAGAGGGACTGGGCCTCGTCATCAGCGGTCGCCGGCTCGGAGGTCCCGTCCTCGTTGCGATGGAAGTGGGCTCGACGTTCCAACACCTGGATGGGCACCACCATGTCGCCACTCACGTTACCTGCCCAATCAACGGCATAGACATGGGCGTAGTACTGAGTATCCAGATTCAGGTTCTGAGCCGAGGTATAGGTCACCGTGTCGGTGCTATTGGAAGCAGAAATGATCTGAGAGGCGTTCACCTGGGACTTGGTGATAGCCTCAGGATCCTTGTTTGTGTCCACTGCCCGCACATAGTAACCACGCAGACCAGAGAGGGCTGTCTGCACCAGGGAGGCGGTTTTATCGGCAGGGGCGTCATCGAGGGTCTCAGGATCGCTCCACACCTCCACATACTCGGGGGCGTTTTGCAAGGTTGCCTGGGGAATGCCCTGGATCTTGTAGGCAAACTGGGTGCCCGCATCCACCGAGCCGCGCAAATTGAGCGTGGCCGAGTAGTGCCACCCATCGGGAGTGAGATTCACTCGGCGCAGGGAGGCGTTGGCGGCAGAGGGAGCGTCCTCATCGGCAAAGGAGAGGTCGGAGCCAGAGGTGTAGCGCGAGCCCTGGGCGATGTAGAGCAGTGTGTTGGCGAAGACCTTGCACTCGTCTTCTGTAGCCGATCCGTTGGAATGGCCGGTTTGGATCATGGCGTTTGAGCCATTGGTGACCAGATAGTAGTTGTCGGTGCCATTGCCCTGCGTGAAACGGATCCCCTGCACATTGCCTGCGCCATCGCTCATCTGCATCCACACGCGAGCATTGGAGCCGGCCAGCACCCTTTGCCCCAACACATGGGTGGTGGGAATGGAAAGCGTTTTGCCGTTGAGGTCCCAGGGACGCGAGGTCAAAAAGCCCGTGTCGATGACCTTGCAGTTGTTGAGCATGTAGGTGGTGCCGCCCTGCCCGGGGAAGATATCCAGGAAATCCTCGCGGGCGAAGCGGTTGAAGTAGGGGTGGTGCAGTTGCTTGGAAGCGTTGTCGGCATAGGGATCGGAGGTAGATGAGGATGAGCCGGTGATGGTGTCGTGGCCAAACATGAGGCCGCCGCCATGCTTGGCAAAAGCCACAGTGGCATCGCGGGAGGCAGCATTGAGGTCGCCGCCGGCGTTGGCATCGTAAGTGCCAAACATGATGACGTCGTACTTGTACTGCTGAATGTCGTTTCCTTGGGCATCCTTCACGGTTTCCATGAGATAGCCGTTGGGGTTGGCGTTGTAGTCGGCCAAGGTGATGGCCGTGATGTCCATAAGGTCGCGGCCCACCGTCACGCGCTGGCCAGTGGTGGGATCTGTGGTAGGAGTGTTCATCCAGTTTTTGAGATAAGCCGTAGAGGCGCCGTTGGGCGCCACATTGAGCACGCGGATCTTGTTGGAATCGCTGTAGGCGCTTCTGGATTCCCAGGCGCTCCAGGCATTGGAGCTGGTAGCCTTCTTCGACTGCCAGATGATGTATTTGTAGGGGCGGCCAGGGTCTGCGATGCCCTCGCCCGGGCGCAGCGGATTCTCAAAGGGGAAGGTCCACTTGAGGTCTTGGACCAGCTGCTTGTCCGAGGCTACGGTCACCTTGCCCGAAACCTTGATGTGGCCTTCTTTAAACTGAAGATCATCGCTGTCCGCTTGCGCAGAGACGCTTCTGGCGCCATTCTCCGCCAACGCCGGCTGCGGCGCCACAGGCACCAGAGTGAGCGCCATCACAAAGGAGAGCAGCCAGGCAAAGATCTTCGTCGCCAGTCCCTTGCGTTTCATTTCTACCTCCGTAGATGTATATAGCCCGTTTATAGCTGCGTTTCAGCATACTTATACCTTAATATATGGCTATCGATATCTTTGGGGCAATAATTAAACTTCGCACTATTGCGCAACATTTTCTTTTTGTGACGGTTGAGCCTAGCGGCTTTGCTGGTCTAAAGCATGATTATTCCATGTTTACCTTGTGATGCATCAAGATTTTTTGGGGACATCTTGGCTTTCGACTGGTCCTATTACACCTGCTTTTCAAGTAGCGCCCTTGGACATTAGGACACTGTTTGCCAGTCTTCATTCATAGAATTATGAAATTGTATTTCATCATATTTTGAATTTTATGACGTATTATTGTGACACCTGTTACGTATATTTTTCCTAAATTGTACAGTTATTTAGTATATAGGGCCAATGGTGGCCTTTTTGGTACCTGCACCGCTTTTTGAAAAGCTTCCTCACGTGCTGGCCGCAGGTCTTTCTGCGGAGTCACTTGCTCACAAAGCGAGTCACTTGCTCACAGCGCTTATGAGCATGCTGGATCCTCAGCCACCACCTCACTGTGGCCGCTCGCAGCCTAGTCCGCCCATGATTCTCGTTATTAGAGCCTCTCTTGCATGGTTCTAGCCCGAAAAACAACGCGTAACATGAGTTTCTCGTTATTACCACCCTCGACTGCACTGGGGTTTTATAAAACCCCAGTGCACCTAACTCCACTAATAACGAGTCCCTATGCCCTGCTCGCGCGGAAAGCGCGCGAGCAAGACGGACGAACACACATGCACAAGCGCCTCCGCCAACCCCCATGGGAATCGCCAAGCCTTACAACCCCTTGAGCTCTGCAATGGCGTGCCGCGTCTCTTCCAGCAACGCCGCATGGGCAGCCGCATCGCCTGGAGTGCCAGGGCACTCTGGCAAGTCGCTCTCCAGCAGCAGCTGCGCTGCGGGAATCTGGCGAGCGTACTCCCTGCCTCGACGGCTCTTGAGCATGAAAGGCCCCACCGAGAAAAAGCACCCTGCCTCCCGGGCCCTCGCCAGCTCTTTGGAAGTGCCGCTAAACCAGTGGAAGATGCAGGTGCAGTCGGCCAGGCGGCCGCTGGCCTCCAGCACATCGAGCACCGCAGATGCCGAGTGCACGCTGTGGATCGACATCACCGAGCCCGGCTGCACCGCCTCGCACACCCGGGCAAAAGCCGCCCGCTGCCGCTCCGCGCTCTCCCGGTGCGCCTTGCCAAAGTCCAGCCCCACCTCGCCAATAAAGCGCGTCTCTTGCGCCAGCTGGCAAAAGGCATCCAGCTTGCGCAGCAAGACCAGCTTCTCCCCCATATACCAGGGATGCAGCCCCAGGGCCGGATGCACCCGCTCGACGCCGGCCACCAGCGGCGTCAGCATCTCATAGCCGCAAGGCTCCACCGTGCAGCCCAAGCAGCCCGCACCGCGCGCACTCAACCCCCGGGCGAATGCCCCAGGATCGCCATACCAATCCAGATGCAGGTGCATGTCCACAAGAGGCGCGGCGTTATGCAAAGAAGCATCTTGGCTGCCTTGCCGAGAAACCCCCGCCTCGGCAGCTGCTCCATATTGCTGAGACGCGCCCTTCTCGGCAGCAGGGGCGCAAAAGGGGCGCGCGGCCAGCGCAAAGACGCGGGCCGGCGAGGCAGGCACAGAGGGCGATGCGGGCGAGGCATAGCTGGGTTTTGTGAGACGGGCGGCTCGCATATTCATGAGTCGATCCCGGTGAGCTGGCGGATGATGGCACCCGCCATGGTCATCCCCATGATCGGCGGCACGAATGAGCTGGTGCCCAGGTTGGTACGCTCTTTGCGGGTGGCGCCGGGAGCCATGGGCACTGGGACGGGCTGTTCGGGGGTGTAGACCATCTGCAGGCGCCGAATGCCCCGTTTGCGACACTCTTTGCGCAGGATGCGGCAGATGGGGTCATTCACGGTGCGGGTGATGTCTGCCACCTGGACCAACTCGGGGCAGACCTTGTTGGCGCCCCCGGCCGAGCTTATGAGAGCGAAGCCTCGGTCTTGGGCGGCCTGGGCCAAGGCCAACTTGGTGGCGATGGAGTCGATGCAGTCGGCCACGTAGTCGACGGGTCCTATCTCGTCCAAAAGGGCCGGGACGTCTTCTGAGAGCACAAATCGGTCATAGAGTTGCAGCTGGAGGGCAGGGTCTATGCGCCGCACCAGCTGAGCTGCAGCCGCCACCTTGCGCTGGCCCACCGTGTCGCGAAAGGCGATGGCCTGGCGGTTGATATTGGAGAGCGCCACTTGGTCGCCGTCTACCAGCACCAGAGCGCCCACGCCGCCGCGGGCCAGAGCCTCCATGCACCAAGAACCCACACCGCCTAGGCCAAAGACCGCCACTCGACTTGCAGCCAGGCGCCCGAGGGCCTCAGGGCCAAAAAGGCGGTAGAGACGTTGCTTGGGGTCATCCTCGCCGGGCAGGCCGGGCGCTGTCGCGGCATCGGCGCTGCCGGTTGCGTACAACCGGTCATCCGACCCAAAAGCGTCAGCCGGCACAGGCGCACGCTTCTCGGCAGCCTGAGGCTGGGAGTCAAGATGCGTGTAGGGATGGGTCATGAGCTGCACCTCCAGCGCTCGTCGGTCAAGACGCGGGCAGCCAAAAGGCCAATGGGCAAAAAGACTACGATGATGGCGGCGCGGATAAGCCAGTCGATGGCGTCGGTGGCTTGGGCCACGCCCATGTAGTAGACCGCGCGATACATGTAGAGCCCGGGAACCATGATGACGATGGAAGGCACGGTGATGGCGGTGCGAGGAATGGCATGCCGCTTGTTGCAGACGGCTGCCAAAAGCCCGGCCACAAAGGCGCCGATAAATGCCGCCGCCTCGGGCGGCCATGCGCCAAAGCTGGTGAGCGAGAGGCGCGTCGTGTTGGCCAGCGCGCCTATGCAGGCTGCAGTGAAGCACATTTGGGGGGTGGAATTGAACATGACCGAGAAGCCATAGACTCCCAAAAAGGAAAAGACCAGCCGCAGGAGCGTAAGGGCGAGAGGGCCTAAGCCCTGAGGCTGGAAGTCGGCTGGGGAAAGCTGTACCGCCATGGCCACCAAAAGCCCCATGGCCGTTCCGGTGAGGATGATGGAGAGCGCGTAGGCCAGCCGCTCGATGCCGCTTCGCATCTCGAACTGGAAGAGGTCGAAGCCCGAGGTGATGAGGGGGAATCCTGGAATCACGAAGAGTAGTGCGCCAATATAGCCTTCCTCATGGGAGAAGGCGTCAGGAAGCCCCAGGCTCAACGCCAAAAGCCAGAGGAAATAGATGATGCAGGAGACCGCCACTGCAGCCGCCACGCAGACAAACTGGTTGACATGGCGCTCACCCAAGCGCTTGCGCACGTACTGGCCAAAGCCGGCGCCCAGAGCCGCGCCGCCCATCTGAATAAGGTCGCCGCCCAGCAAGAAGACGAAGGAGCCGCAGGCGATGCCTGAGGCAAGGCCGCTCTGCCAGGTAGTGCGCGCCGGGGGCCTGGACTCGATGACGTCCAACAGGTCATGGAAGGCGCCGATGGCAAGCTCGGGGCCCAAGGCCTCCACCTCATGGATATAGTGCTCAAGATAGAGCACGCGCTCGGTGTTGACGCCAGCCTGCGCATTGGCCACCACCTCGGTGATGGACTGATCCCCCTGTATGCAGGTAGCCTCGATGTTTACCAGGGAGATATCCGCATGGACAGTGACCCCCAGCACATGGGCCACCCGGTTCATGAAGTCGCGCACCCGCCAGGCCGAGTCCCCCGAAGAGAGGGTCAGCTGACCGGTGCGCAATATCACAGAGACCTTGTCATCCAACGTCGCCTCAGGGGCAAGGGCGTCGGGATTGGTGAGGTATTCATGCCAGGCCACGCCCATGTGGTGAGGACGCTTGGCATCCAAATAAGAGGTAAGCGGGGCGGCAGCGGTGCGCTTCAACAGAGCTCTCCTTGCCTTAGGGTGACAGACAGCTCCTTAAGAGTAGCCCTCGAAGCCTAGAAGCGGGTGTCCCAGGCGCACATAAGACGCATTCCGTTAAGAACCACCAAAAGCGCCACGCCGGTGTCGGCAAAGATGGCAGCCCCCATGCCCGCCAAGCCCATCACTGCGAGCACCAGCACCGTCGCCTTCACCGCGATAGCAAAGAAGATGTTCTCGCGCACCACCGCCATGGTGCGCCTAGACAGCCTAAAGAACGCAGGTAGCTGGGAGAGATCCCCTGCCATAAGGGCCACATCTGCCACCTCCAGCGCCGTGTCAGAGGCAGCGGCGCCCATGGTGATGCCCAGGTTGGCGCTGGCCAGCGCCGGGGCGTCGTTGATACCGTCACCCACCATGGCCACCACGTGGTCCTGAGCCTGCAGCCCCTTGATGGCCTGAACCTTGTCGGCGGGCAGCAGCTCGGCGGCCACCTGAACCTCGCCCAGACCCTTAGCCACCACCTGGGCCACTTGAGCGCTGTCGCCGGTGAGCATCACCTGGGTGCGAATGCCATCATGGGCCAGCGCCTGAAGCGCAGCCGGAGTGGTGGAGCGCACCGAGTCTGCCAGGCCAATGACGCCCAGAAGCTCCTGGGGAGACCTCACTACCAGCGCCGTAGCGCCCTGAGCAGCTGCAGCCTTGACGGCAGCCTGCGCCTCGTCGCTCAGCGCCCCCTGCTCGGCGGCGAAAGCCGGTTTGCCAACGGAGAGTTCCAAGCCCTCTACCTGCCCCGTCATGCCGTTGCCGGCCTTCTCGGCCACCTGGGCGGCCACCAGCGTGGGCGCACCCTCGTCTTTGGCGGCCTTCACCACAGCTTGAGCCAAGGGATGGGTGGAGTTGGCCTCCAGCGCCGCTGCCAAGGCCAGCAGACGCTGGCGCGACACCCTCTCGCTCAGCACCGCCACCGACACCAGTGCAGGCTCGCCCTGAGTCAGCGTGCCGGTCTTGTCAAAGGCGATGGCGTCCACCTTGGATCCAATGTCAAAGTAGGCGCCGCCCTTGACCAGCACACCCAAATGGGCAGCGCGGCTGATGGCCGACACAAAAGACACCGGCGTAGAGATCACCAGCGCGCAGGGGCAGGCGATCACCAGCAGGGTAAGGGCGCGCCAGATCCAGGCAGACCAGTCGGGCATAGGCATGCCGAGAAGAGCAGCCACCACGCTAAGGCACACAGGGACCCCTAGGCCCACCGCGCAGGCGATGGCCACCACTGCCGGGGTGTAGACGGCAGCAAAGCGATCTACGAAGGCCTCATAGGGGGCCTTCTCGGCCTGGGCGCCCTGGACCTGGGAGATGATGCGGGCCAGCGTGCCGCAGTCGGCGTCGGAGGTGACGCGCACATCCACCGCAGCGATGGTGTTGAGGGTGCCTCCAAAGACCTCTGCCCCCTCGCCTTTGTCCTGAGGCACAGACTCGCCGGTCACCGGCGCTTCATCAAAGCTGGAAGCGCCCGCAATGACGGTGCCGTCCAGGGGAACGCGCTCGCCGGGAAGCACTCGGACGACCTCGCCCTCCTCGACCTGATCAAGCTCCACATCCTTGGTGGTGCCGTCGGGACGCACCACATGGGCGATATCGGGCGCCAGCTGCGCCAGCGACTCCACCGAGCCACGGGTCTTGCGCATGGACCAGCCTTCGAGCCACTCGCCGATCTGGTCCAAGAAGATGACCACGGCGCCGTCTCTAAAGACATCCAGGTCTAGGTTGCCGTAAGCCCACTGGACAAAGCCCATGACGAGGGCCCCGGCCACTGCGATGCCCATGAGCAGGTTCATATCTGCGGTGTGGCGGCGCAGGCTGGCGACGGCCATGGGCCCTACAAAAGCCAGGCCCGCCAGAGCGGCCGCCAAATAGCAGCCAAGAGCGGCCAGCGAGGCAGCAAAGCCATACTCGGCAACAAGACCGCCCAGAATGCCAGCGCCAGAGGCTGCCATCAATGCCAGCTCGCGATGGGTCTCAAACCAGGAGCGCTCGGCATCCAGGCGGTCTGCCTGAGCTTGGGTAAGCTCCAAGTCTTCTCCGCAGGAGCGCACGCAGGAGAGCACGGCGCGCTCCACATCCACTGGAAGGGCGGCAGGATCGGCCACCACTGCCAGGGTGGCTGTGGCGTAGTTCACACTGGCGTCTTTGACCCCAGGGGTCACCCTCACGGCGTTTTCCACCGCTTTGGCACAGCTAGGGCAGTCCATATCCAGCACTTTGAAGATGAAGGTGGGCTCTTCTTGAAGCTCGCGAGCGGGCGCTGCCTGATGGTGGTGATGGTGGCCTCCGTGCTCGCCTGCGCATGACCCGTCCGAGCAATGCCGTTCTTCGTGAGCCTCTAGATCGCAGGCCTTAGCAGCTTCGCACGCCTGAGCCTCCAGCTCGCTGGGCTGGGAAGATGTGTTCACACTCATAACCTACGCTCCGATCTTCATCTCATTGGCGTGCTCCAAGCCCACAGCGATGAGCATGGCCACATGGTCGTCTGCCAGCGCGTAGATGGATCGTTGGCCCTCGCGGCGCTGAGTCACCAGTCCTCGATCCCGCAGAAGGCGCAGCTGATGAGAGATGGCCGATTGAGACACCGAGCAAATCTCCTGCAGCTCCCCCACTGACCGCTCCCCCACCATGAGCGCCGACAAGATTTGGAAGCGCGTGTAGTCAGAGAGGGCGTCGAAGATTTGAGTGGCGGTATAGACCACCTCTTCATCGCCCAGAAGATCCGAAAGCTCCAGGGGCTGCGCCAAAGGAGTCGGCGGGGTGAGGGGGAGTTGAGAATCGCTCATAGGGTCTCCTCGAGAACAATGGGCACGAGCAGCCAGGCTGCCGGGCAGCTAGTTTTGTGAGCATATGTGCATCTGCTCATATGCTCACAGATAATCTAGTCCTTGCCCTCTCTCAATGCAAGGAAAACTTGGCACAACCCGCAAAAAGGCGGCTCAGCGGCACTTCTCCTATACTGAGAAGCGCCACGCTGACCTGAAGGGAGGGAGCCATGAAGCCGCACGTTCCCGCATCTCACGCATTGAACGACTTCAAAAGCCGCCTGTGCGCCTTTGGAGCCTTCCTGTGTCTTATGGGTTTTGTGGGCTGTGCCAATGCCTCGACCCCTTCTCATGGGGCTGTCGCCCCTCTGGCCTTTTGGTCTCTGGCCATCCTTGGCATCCTCTTGGGCGGCGCGGCGCTCTTCTATAGGGCGCGGCTCTCTGGCCAACCTGTCCCCAACGCATCATCAGGTGGCGCCCAGGCGCTTGACCCCCTGGCGCTGCACAGGGTCCAAGAGCTTCTGGAAGGGGCGCCCGCACTCCAAGAGGACTCCTTCGACCTCACCTCTTTCTTCCAGCAGCTGCTACAAGCCGCAGAGCCCCTGACCTTTTTGAAAGATGCCCTGGGAGACATCCGCACCCGCGAGGCTAAGGCAGACGGTCTCTTTGAAAATCCCGAGCACGCCAGCGCCCCCAGCGCCTACGAGCGTTTCTTGGCTCAAGAGCTGGAGGATGCCAAGCTGCTCGAGGCGGCTTCACAGCCCATACCCCTGCGCTTCGTGGCCCAGCCTACCCGGCATCTGGTGGGCTACCGCATAGACCTGGCCGCCTACCCCTTCAGCTATGAGGTGGCGGCCCAACGCCTCACCGCCGCCCTCAACCGGCTGCTCATGGCGCATCACCATTGCAAAAACAGCCCCTCCCCTACCTTGGAGCAGCTCTTGCAGGCCGCCACTTACCTGGAAGCCATGCCCCAGCGACAGTTGCGCGCCCTCGTCGACCCGGCAGCCCAAGAAGGCGCCTACCGCGAGTGGGACGCCCGCCATGCCATCGCTTGGGGCTTGGAGCGCCTGTGCACCCCCTATCCCTTCGAGGCCCAATTTCGCCTGAACCTCCAGGCAGGCCTCGCCGCCTTTGCCATTCCTGCCACAGATCCCGAGGTCATGGCCTCGCGCCGTTGGTCGTTCGATCTTGACCGCCAGGTGAGCGCCACTGCCTCCATGCGCACCCAAGCCTCCTTGGACCTTTGCTGCAAAGAAGCGCTCACCTGCGCCTCGCTGGCCTTCGCCCTCTGCCCTCAGCTTTCCTTTGTGTGGGTGCAGGGCTATGTAGACAACCCTCAGGGCCACTCCTGCCTCCTGTGGGCCAAGCTCTCCCGCAGGCAGATGAAAGAAGCTCATTTAAGCTCCTCTCAAGACGGCATCGACTTCTTTTGCCGCCTAGGGGGCACCGTGGGTTGGGACGGCGCCCAATGCACGCCAGTAGATGCCGGCTTCTCTTTGGAGGACCCTCAGCTCTCCCCCGCCTGGCGCACCCAGCGCCCTGAGTATTCCTGCCGAGAAATACCTGCCAGCTATCAAGGGCCTCTCAAGGCCCAGGAAGTGGCGGAGCTAAGCATCGATGAAAGCCAGCTGCGCTCCTCGCTGATGGAGCGGATCCTGCCCAGCTTGGGGCCTCGCTGCCAAGATGCCGTCTCCCAAGTGCTGGCGCTTGGCGGCCAACATCCCGAGCCCACGGTGGCCCAGGCGCGCACCCGCGTGGCCCAACACCTGGTAGAGGGCGAGCTCGACGTGACCAACGGCTGGGAGGTGCTGGCAGACTTTACCAGCCCGGACCCCGTGGAGCAGATGCTGGGGCACGCCATGGGCTCGCTGCAGCAGGAAGGGATCCCGGCTTTGGTGGCACGCCTTTCTCGGCAGCTCAAAGAACACCAGGCATCTTTAGAGGCTGCGGTGGACGACGGGCGTCCCTGGCGCTGTTTCGCCAACTACGCCGAGCGCAGCCTTTACAACCAGTTTTATGGCGACTTGGAGCCTGCGCCCCATTTGGCGCCGCTCTCCCATCTCCGGGGGCAGCTGGCCTTGAGCCTGCTGGAGAGCCAGCAGGGCCGCCACGACCAGGCGCTGCTGTGGGCGCTCGACGCCAGGGACCTCGCCCCGCTCTACCCGCCAGCCCAGCTGCAAGTGGCCAGGGCCTATCTGGAACTGGGCGACGGCGCCATGGCAGCCCAAACGCTCACAGACCTTCTGGCTTCCACTTATGACCCGGGGGCGGCCGCCCAGGCCTATCATCTGTTGAACTCGGCGGCTATGGCTCTGGAAGACACCGAACTGGCGGTGGCCTGCCTGGCCATGGCCACCACCTATCCCACGCCGGTGGCGGCGCTCTCGGCCGTCTTTCTCTCAGGGCTTGTCGCCTCCCTCGACGATCCTGACGAGGCCGGGCGCATGATCCTGGAGACGCCGCGCATTTTAGAATCCCATCAAATACCTAAAGCGCCCACCCAAAAAGTTTTGGACGCCCTGCGTAAGGGAGCCCAGGCAGCCACCAATGCAGAGATCTTCTCGGTAGCCACCGACCTCACCGCGCTCTTAGCCCAGCTAGAAAGCGACCAAGTTATGCTTTCAATCTCTAAATCTATGGCCCTTTAAGAAGGCTCGGGGTCTTTTAGAGCATCACTATTTCATCTTCTATGCACCCTTTTGCATAATTTTGTGATATGCAGGGAAAAAAGCTGGACAAAAGCCACACAAGGAATTGGCATAGCTCAAAGCATCCTTAACGAAATTGAGGAAAATTAGGGGAATAGTAGAGATACCAGCCACGAAAGGGTGCGCACATGGTATCGATGCCCGTAAATTCCCACGACGCCCGAGAGGACGCCGGTTCCCTGCGCGCTACGTCGCCCAGCCTCTTCAACGCTGAGCGCGCGGCTCTGCGTCTGGTGGCAGACATCTATCCCATTGAGTCCCTCAAGGCCCAGGTTCACAGCCTTTGCGCCAGCGCCGCCCAAGATCCAGTGGCCCACTTCTTTTGCGAGTCCCTTAAAGACGCCGGGCTCTATGATCTGCCTGACGACGCTCCTGTATGGGCTTCTTGGAACCGCATCTCCCACTTGCCTTGCTTAGACATCCAAGGGCGGGTCACTCCCGCCACCGTCAAGGGGGTGCGCAGGGTAGAGACCGCGCTCATCCGCAGCGTCTGGGCTTTTCGCGTGGCGATGTTCCAGGGCGTCTCTGACCCCGCGTTCTTCTATGAGGTGGCCACTCAGATGGACTGCCATCTGGCAAGCACCCTGGCGCCGGATCTGCATCCTGCCAGGATCCCTCAAAGCGAGTGGCAGTGCCGCTCCTCTGTGGCACAGATGCTCACCTCGCTGCCCATCTCTTTTCGCACAGACCCAGACTTTCGCCTCAATCGCGCCCAAGGCCTCATGGCCTTCTCCTTCACTGCCCCAGACCCAGAGCTTGTTCCCCGACGCCTTACCCCCACCGGCGAGGTGGCCACGTTTCCCGAGCGCGCCAGCTACGCCGCCCAGGTGAGCTGCAGTCTGGCACTGGCGCTCTGCGCCTTGGGATTCTCGATATCCTCCGACATCTCCCAGGTGTGGGTGGAAGCCAGAAACCCTGCCGACCCCGCATGCCCCTGCCTGCTCTCAGCAAAGATAGACAGGGCCGCATTTGATGCCGTCGATTTGGACAACTGCGATGCCCGCGAGGTCCTCGCGGGCTGGAATGCCGTCCATTTGGCTGCCGATAAGAGCCTGGCCCCCATTGCCGCCACCTTCTCCTTAGCCCATCCGGCCCTGAGTCCCAAAGATTGTCAGCGGGCTCCCCTACAAGCATCATCGCCCCTAGAAGGCTCACAAGCCCAAGGGCTCGGCACTTCCTGTGAAGCGGACCTTGCTTGTTCCAGCGACCCCGCTCGCGAGCTTGAGGCAGAGACTCTGTGCAGGCAGCTCACCGGCTCCTGCGCCCACGACGTCCATGTGATCCTTGCGGCTATCCACAAAAGCTCTGACGATCTGTTTTGCCAGGCAGGCGAGCATGTGGTGCAGTCCCTGATCGACGGCACGCTCGATGGCGACGATCCTGATGCCCTGATGGAAGCCTTCATGGGCGTCGACACCATCGCCCCGCTCCTCAGAGAGGCCCACCGCCTGCTCTGCACCCCTGACGCCAGCCCCAACCGCCTCAAGCAGCTCAAAGACGCCATCTATGGGCAGCTGCTGGCCCGGGGCGACCTCAATCAGCCAGATACTGCCAATGAGTGCTATCGCTGGTTTAGCACCTACGCAGAGCGCCAGCTCTACAACTGCCTCATCTCAGACGAACGCCAGGTGCACCTGGTCTCCAACCTCTCCTTCCAAGCATTGAGCATCCTCACCCGCCTGGCTATCCGCCTTAAAGACTTCGATCAGGCGCTTGCTTGGGGTCTGCGCGCCGTAGGCATCGCCCCTCTCTATGCCACTGCGTCGCTGCGTCTGGCTCGCATCTTGAGGATGACCGGCGATCAAAAGGCCGCCAAGACTACCCTGTGCTCTGCGCTCCTCTGGGCCCATGACCCCGAGGCCATCGGCGCCCTCTACTTGAGCCTTGGCTCGCTTTTGGCAGACATTGGCGCCACACAGCAGGCGCGAGCAGCCCTCAAAAAGGCTGCCCATCTGGGAGTCACCGTATCCGGCGAAGCACAGGTGCGCTTGTCCAACCTGGAAAAACTCCCTGCCCATGTACCCCATGCACAAAGTGTCGGGGACTACCCAGCGGCTGCCGTTGCCCAAGGCACGTCCTTCTCGGCGTCCGGGGACGCTGCTGCGCCAGACCCTAGGGATGGCTCAGATGCCCCCAGCCTCGCCGACGAGGAGATCTTGGAGTCCGCGGGCATTCCTCTCGCCCCTACACCCCAGGTAGACGCCGCCGTTGCCCATGGCGCAGAGGCTGCGGTGGACGCCGGCCTCTTTTGTGTGGGCCGCGACCTGGCAGGCCTTTTGGGCCTTATGCGCCAAGATCGCACCATGGTCTCCATGGTGAAGTCGCTGGTGTAGCGAGCCTGGGTGCGGCTCGAAGGACACGCGTGCCGCCGCTCCCGTTGGCACTCCGTCTCGCACGCTTTTGGACAGCAAAAAACTGCAGGAGCTTGTCCTAAGAGGCAAGCTCCTGCAGCTCTGGCGGTCACTTGGCGCCTTTAGACGCACGACATAAGCCTTAGCCCAAGGGTTAAGCGATTAGTCCAGATCCAGGTTCATGAGGCGTGCGATAGCATCGATGTAGATGGCCATGGAATCGCGGAGCAGCTGCTCGGACACGCCCTCATTGGCGCCGTGCATGGGCCCCACCCAGTCAGGGGTAGGCACGCCGCGCTCCTCGGGGCCAAAGGAGGCCGCGTTCTTGAATTCGCGGGCATAGGTGCCGCCGCCAATGGTGAAGGGCTTCTCGTTCTTTCCGGTGTGGTCGTTGTAGGTTTGAATGAGCGTCTGGATCTCAGGGCTCGAGGGGTCCACATAGAAGGGTGGGAGCATGAGGTCCACGGTGAGCTTGCAGCCGCAGCGCTCGCCCAAAGGACGCACGCGAGCCTCGATTTCCTCGCCAGTGATGGACTTGGGGAAGCGGGAATCGATGGTCTGCACGAAGCTGCCGTCTTGAGTGCGCACGGTGCCGCCAATGCAGGTGAGGGGCTCAAACACGTCGTCGGTAGCGGCGATGTCCAGCGTGGAGCCGTCTGTGGAGCCCATGATGAGGCGCTCCAGCTCCATAAAAGGCGCCTGGTCGGGGCTGTAAAGGCCGTTGTCCCAAAGATAGTCGACGAGCATGCCGATGGCGTTGCGGGTGCCCTCGGGCAGCGAGGCATGACCGCCAATGCCGTGAGCCGTGAGTTTTACCAGGCCGTCACCAGCATCCTCGATATCGATGTTGTCTGCTGCGGGCAGATCCGCCACAGAGGCGCGGATCACTGCAGTGGCCAGCGCAGGGATGGCGTTGCCTGCCGTGCCGCCGTCCAGCTCGACGATGGTGCCACCGGCCACAGGCTCAGAAGTGAAGGTGGCGGAGAAGCCCCCCTTCTCGCCGCAGCATACGGGGAACTCGGCATCGGGGGTGAACAGGAAGGCCGGCTGCTCAAAGTGCTCGTTGTAGTAGTCGACGTCGCCTAGACAGGTCTCCTCGTTGGCGCCCACGATACAGCGGATGGTATAGGGCAGCTTTTGGCCGCGCTCTGCAAAGAAGTGGGCAGCCCAAAGGGCAAGCACCAGCGGTCCCTTATCATCCAACGTGCCGCGGCCCAGCAGGTAGCCGTCCTTTCTCACCATGGTGAAAGGATCGGTGTCCCAGCCCACGCCCACGGGCACAATGTCCACGTGGCCAATGACGGCCACTTGCTTTTGAGAGTCGCCCGGCAGATCGGCATAGCCAATGTAGCCGTCGCAATCGTGAGGCTCCATGCCCAGGCGCTCAGCGATGTTGAGCGTGGCGTCCAGAGCTGCCTTAGGACCAGGGCCCCAGGGGGCGCCAGGAGCCGCCGCATTCAGATCCTCTACCGAGTCTATGGACACCAGCGTCGCAATGTCTGCGAGCACCTCGGGCCATACGCGCTCGACATAGGCCTCAAGCTCTTCTTTGGTGACAGAGATCTTCTCCATACCAATCCTTCCATTTCAAAGATCGGCCCGCCTCTTCTCAGGGCACGCAGCCGATCACCACATATCCCTTCTACCATAGCCTTCCCACAGCTCCCTGAAGCTTTTGTATACTGCCTTCAGCATCTTCCCATCGGCAGAAGGCAATGTGCATAACGATGAATCTCACTCCCCGCTCCCAGGCTACCGCTCGCTCCGCTTCTCATAGGCTGGCTCCTTTGAGGCCCGCCGCTGCCGAGAAACCCCGCCCTCTGTCCCTGGACGGCCTGCGCCCCAGCTCCTTCGCCTTTGACGGCGCCATCTTTGACTTTGATGGGACCTTGGCCAATTCATGGAACGTATGGCACCAGGTCGACGACCTCTTCTTGGCCCAACACGGCTTTGAGCGCCCCGCTGACTTCTCCAAGCAGATGGCCGGACGAAGCTTTATTGAAGGGGCTCGCTGGGTGGTTGAGACCTTTCGCCTTAAGGAGACTCCCCAGGAGGTCTGCGACCAGTGGAACGCCCTGGGCCAAAGGCTCTACAAAACCCAAGTCTCCCTGCTTCCCGGCGCGCTAGACTACCTGCATGCCCTCAAAGCCGCCGGCGTGCCCATAGCCCTGGCTACCACCAACGATCCCGAGGTGCTCTCTTCGCTGGCGCACCTTATCGATTTCGAGAGCCTCTTCGATGCCCGCCTCTACGGCTGCGACGTCGCCCGAGACAAGCGCTTCCCCGACATCTACGAGGCTGCCGCCCGCAGGCTCAACATCTCTCCGGCGTCCACCGTAGTCTTCGAAGACATTCCCCAGGGCTTGCAGGTGGCCTCCTCTGCTGGCTTCACTGCCGTAGGCGTCCTCAACGAAGATCCCGAGCAGCACCAGTCTGAGGTGCGCCAGGCTGCCCACCTCACCCTCTCTCACTGGGACCAGCTCCTCTGACGCTTGTTGCCCCTGACCGAGAAACCCTTGCCTTGCGCTCCCCGTTTTTCGAGTCGCAGAACCCCGCAGAAAGAAGGAATTGTGCTTGTCAGTTGCATGGTGGTAGGAATTGGCGGCTTTGTAGGCTCTATCCTGCGCTACCTTTGCTCTTCGCTGGCTCCCTCCGCTCCCTTGGGCCTTCCCACGCTCCTCATCAACACAGCGGGCTCCTTTGCGCTTGCCGCCCTTACCACCTGGACGCTCAAAGGGGCGCTTGGCAACGAGCAACTCTCCCTCATTCTGCGCGTGGGCCTCTGCGGCGGCTTCACCACCTTCTCTACCTTCAGCGTCGAGGCTCTGCAGCTGCTAGAGGGAGACAAGCCCTACCTAGGCCTCATCTACCTGATACTTTCTTGCGTCTTGGGCCTGGGCGCCGCCTGTCTGGGGAGCGTCCTGGCCCGATAACGCCGATTCCATCGCAGTGCGCACCTGCTGCTCCAGCACCTCCACCGCCTCTTTGGAAAGCCGTCCGTGAGGCACCGCAACAGGTTCGCCAATGTGCACCTCGAAGGCCGGGCGCCCCAAAAGCCTGTTGATGCAAAAGCGCGTTTGCTGCTTTAACACCACCGGCACCAGCGGGGCTTTGGTCATGGCCGCCAGGCGAAAGGCTCCTGTTTTAAAAGGCAACAAGCCCGGATGATAGGGCTCCAAATCCCCTGAGGGGTAGATGGCCAGCAGGTCGCCCGCCCCTAGCACCTCTTGGGCGCGCCTGAACATCAACCGGGTCTCGCTCAGCGTCTCCCCAGTAAACACTGAGCCCAAGTGCGCCACCAACGGCCCATAGACGGGCGCCGTGCCATTTTCTGGCAATGTCAAAAAGTGCACCTGATGAGGCCACAGCGCGATGGCCACCATAGGGGCATCCAGCAGGCTTACATGATTGATGCAAAGGATGCATCCTTTGAGGAGGCTCTTATCGGCAACTTCCGAGGTAACCCTGAGCCCAAACCAAAGCTTGCAGTGGAGCCTTACTATGGGCAGCACCAGCCGATAAAAGCGACGGTCTGCGGCTGCGCGTTGAGAGGTAGGCTCTTGGTAGAGGGCCTTGGCGCGCCGCGCTTTGAGGGTCGCCGTCAACCTCTTTATGGGGTTAGGGCGCGAGAAGATGCCAAAAGGCCGGGCTTTGACAAGCGGACCCATAACCTTAGGAAACCTCCTCATGTGCTGGAGCCTCGCGTACAAAGGTATTGGGCACCACCATGCTGATGGGCGCCTTGCCGTAGGCCGACAAATCATCAAAGATCGCATGCTCCTCCATAGCAAGGAACTCTTGGATCACTTTTGGCAAGCGCAGACTATCCGCCTCTTTGAGATAGGCGGGGCGCCAGGCAGCCATGGCCTCGGGTTGGCTCAACCAACTGTCTATACGCGCTGCCAATGCCGAGGCATCTTTAGCGGGAAAGAGGCTCTGAGGGCATAGGGCAAACTCTGAGGGAGCGCTCAAGGGAGCCTCGCCGATAATAGGGATGCACCCTGCAGCCACTGCCTCGATCACTGATATGGCCTCGATATCTGCGACCGACGCATGGAGGTAGAGAGGGCAGCGATGCTCCAGCGCGATGAGGGCATCGTGGTCAAGAAAGACAAAGTGGCAGCGCACGCCCTCCTTTTGAGCCAGCGACTCCAGCCGTCTCCTTTCAGGACCCGCACCGCAGACATAAAGCTCCACCTGATCGCGGTAACGGGACCTCCCCACGGCCTCAATGATGGTGCGCTGGTTTTTCTCGGGAGCCAAACGGCCCACAGTCACAAGCGGAATGAGCCCTTCCGGCTTTTTAAACAGCAGCGATTGGCTTGCAGCGCCGGCGCCGTCGGCCACTTGGGCGATGGACTCGTAGGGGCCGTTGATCACGCTGTCAGGCAATGGCTGGAACTCTTGAGGCACGCCGTTGGAGATCACCGAGAGCCGAGCTTCATAGTGATGGTCTTTGAGCTGCCGGGCAATCATGCGGCTAGGGCAATGGATGTGGCGCACCTGACCGTACACCCAGCGGCGAAAGAGCCCAAAGATGCCATCGCACACCAAAGGCGCAGCTCCAATACCCGCGTTATAGGTCACGTTTTGGGGTTGGAGGTGGAAGGCCGCCGAGACAGGCACCTCATGGGAGCGCGCCCAAGCCAATGCCTGCTGCTCTAGGGCGAAAGGCAAGAAGAGATGCACGATGTCGGCATCCCAAAAGGCGCTGTCAAAGACCTCGTCATTGGGGGAGGCGAAGGTAAAGCCGTTATGCTTGGCGACGGCGGAGACCAGAGGTATCTTGTGCTCTGGCACAGGATAGGCATCTTGCCCGGATGCCTCGCAGCCTACCAGTCGCACTTCGTGGCCCGCCTGGCGAAGCGCCTGAGCATAGCGCAGCGAAGTCACACTCGTTCCGTTCGAATGGACGCCCAGAGAGTCCATTACGAAAGCAATGACCATGGTTGCACCTCGGCTTTCCTCACAAGTAAGTCCCTTTTTTACTTACTTGCCTATACCCATCTTGGGGAGAAAGCCGGACTCGCCCATCCACTGAAATGTAAGCATGGGGGCTTCGACACCCCGCCTGACCAGAAAAAAGGCCCGCCTCTCCATGAGATGCGGGCCTTGGGTGTCTATCAGGCGAGTGCCGGATTAGAGCTTGTGAACGTTGGAAGCCTGGAGCTTGCCGTTCTGACCGGTGGTGATGTCAAACTCGACGACCTGGCCCTCGTCGAGGGTCTTGAAGCCGTCCATCTGAATCTCGGAGTAGTGCACGAACAGATCGTCGCCGTCCTCACGAGAGATGAAACCGTAGCCCTTGTCCGGATTAAACCACTTAACAGTACCCTGAGCCATGACGTGCCTTTCTATCTGTCGCCTCCTGGAGGCGACGCTGGTGCGCGCTGGGTGGCGCGCTTGTACAACACTGGCCGAGAGCTCCTCTCAGCACAGCAAGAGCTAGTGTACCTGATTGGCTCGCCTCCTTGGCTACCAATCTGGCCACCAACGACGCCTTTGGAAAGAAAAACGGCTCTTTTGGCTCAGACACCTGCAGCTACACGGATACTGCAGCGATCTCTGACACCTTAAAAACCCTTCAACTTTTGCCGGAGAGGCGCATCTCCCTACGAGATCTTCACTGAAAATCTCCTGATAATGATAATGCCACATCTATCGATGTATTGGCACCAGAGTTTTCACTAAAGGCTCTTCTCGTAACGCCCTAGAAAAGGCCGAGAATGACTCCCTCGTCGGTAACGTCGATTTTCTCGGCTGCAGGACGCTTGGGAAGACCCGGCATAGTCATGATGGCACCTGTGAGCGCCACCACAAAACCAGCACCGGCATCCACCTTGACCTCGCGCACGGTGATACGGAAGTGCTCTGGGGCGCCAAGCTTGGTCTGATCGTCAGTGAAAGAATACTGGGTCTTGGCGATGCAAACCGGCAGAGAACCAAAACCGTTTTTCTCCAGCTCTGCCAACTGACGAGTGGCCCCAGGCGTGAAATCGACGCCGTCTGCGCGGTAGATGCGTTTGGCCACTGCCTCGATAGCGCTCTTGACCGGAGTGCCCGTGGCGTAGCAAAAATCGAAATGGTTGGGCTCATCCACCAGGCGAAGCACCTCTTGCGCCAGCTCCTTGCCGCCAGCCCCGCCCTTGGCCCACACCTCCGAAAGGCGTACGTTGACGCCCTGGGCCTTGAGAGCATTGGCCACCAGCGCAAGTTCTGCCTCGGTATCTGTGGGGAAGCGATTGATGGCAACCACGCAGGGCAGGCCATAGACGTCCGTCATGTTGGAGACGTGGCGGGAAAGGTTGGGGATGCCTGCTGCCAGCGCATCCAGGTTCTCCTCGCCCAACTGGTCCTTGGGCACGCCGCCGTTGTATTTGAGAGCACGAACCGTGGCCACCACCACTACCGCATCGGGCTTGAAGCCACCCATGCGGCAGGTGATGTCCAAGAACTTCTCCGCGCCTAGATCGGCTCCAAAGCCAGCTTCGGTAAGGGCGATGTCTCCATAATGCATGGCCATACGCGTGGCCATCACAGAGTTGCAGCCGTGGGCGATATTCGCGAAGGGGCCGCCATGCACAAAGGCGGGAGTGCCTTCAAGGGTCTGCACCAAATTGGGCATCAGCGCATCTTTGAGCAGGGCAGCCATGGCTCCCTGAGCATGAAGGTCGCCTGCGGTCACAGGCTTCCTGTCGAAGGTATAACCAACCACAATGCGAGACAGGCGCTCTTTGAGGTCGCGGATGGAAGAAGACAGGCAGAGCACTGCCATAACCTCGGAAGCCACCGTAATGTCAAAGCCGTCTTGACGCGGCATACCATCGGCCACGCCACCAAGGCCATCCACCACGTTGCGCAGCTGGCGGTCGTTCATATCCACGCAGCGCTTCCAGGTGATGCGGCGAGGATCGAGGCCCAGCTCATTGCCTTGCTTGATATGGTTGTCCACCATGGCAGCCAACAGATTGTTGGCGGCGCCAATGGCGTGAAAGTCTCCAGTAAAATGAAGATTGATATCCTCCATGGGCACCACCTGAGCATAGCCGCCGCCAGCAGCCCCGCCCTTAATGCCAAATACAGGACCTAGGGAAGGCTCGCGAAGGGCAACCACCGCATTGCTCCCGCACTGACGCAGCGCATCTGCCAAACCGATAGTGGTGGTGGTCTTGCCTTCGCCTGCAGGGGTGGGGTTGATGGCGGTAACCAACACCAGCTTGGCCTGGTGACCCGGATCCTGCTTTAAAACCGAATAGTCCACCTTCGCCTTATCGCGTCCATAGGGAATCCAATCCCTCTCGGGGATGCCCAGCTTGTCTGCGACAGCGGCAATAGGCTCGGTCTTTGCAGCTTGAGCGATTTCGATATCTGACAGCATAACGCTCCTATCTCGCACAGGTTAGCTCGACAGAACACCAGCACGCCAATGGAAGATCCCCCCCCATTGGCACCTATTACTCAGGTTATTTTAATGGATGGGAGCCCAACAACCTACAGGACTCCGGCCGCCCTTAGATGAAGCGGCCTTGGGCGCGAGCGTCTTGAATCTCTTTGTCCAAATCCTTAAATTGCTCAGGCACGATTTGATTGTTGAAACCAAAGCCCAATGCCACTGCACGAGCTTGCTGGCGCCTAAGAGCGGCGGTTTCCTTGTCGCCCCTCTGCGCCTCCGCATCCCCCAGACGCGCCAAGACATAAGCCACCGAGTCTCCCAAGGCGTCCCCATTGCCTCCTAAGGCAATCATGGTGACCAGGGAATCTGGAGAGAGCGACAAAAGCATATCGGGATCGAGTTCTAAAAGCTCTCCCAATGCCTCCTCCACTTCGCCAATGGACTCGGTTTTGCGCAAGATGACCGCGTCTTTGAGATACACCTCCATCTGCTTGGTGAAAGACTCAATGAGCTTAGAAAGATAGTCACGCTGAAGCATAGGGCGCTCCTTAAGGAGAAGGCGATTGGAAAACCACAAGGAGTCTAGTTGGTAGGCGGAGTTATACCCATATGCTCAAAGGCCGCCAGAGTGGCTTGGCGCCCTTGAGGGGTGCGGGTCATGAGGCCATGCTGGAGCAGAAAAGGCTCATAGACTTCCTCCAGTGTAGAGGCATCCTCGCCCACTGCGCTTGCAATTGTGGAAAGACCAACGGGACGGCCCCGGAACGTCTCGCAAAGAGTGGACAGTATCTTGCTATCCATCCAATCGAGCCCCAACTCGTCAATCTCGAAGAACGAAAGGGCGTCGGCAGCGACATCCCAAGTGATCTCCCCAGAGGCGCGCACTTGAGCGTAGTCTCGCACGCGCTTGAGCAGACGGTTGGCCAAACGAGGGGTACCTCGACTGCGACTGGCGATCTCCGCTGCCCCCTGCATGTCGATATTCACTCCTAGGATGCCTGCTGAACGGTTGACGATCTGTGCCAACTCTGCGTTTGTGTAGTAATCGAGTCGGTAAGAAATGCCAAAGCGATCGCGCAGAGGGCCAGTGAGAAGGCCTGTGCGCGTAGTGGCTCCCACCAACGTAAAGGGCGGAATCTCAAAGCGCATAGACCGGGCGCCGGGGCCATCGCCAATCATAATGTCCAGATAGAAATCCTCCATAGCCGAATAGAGAATCTCTTCCACGTTATGACTGAGACGATGGATCTCGTCGATGAAAAGAACATCGCCTTCGCTCAGATTGGTAAGCGTGGCAGAAAGCTCGACCGGCCTAGTGATAGCAGGACCGGAAGTAGTGTGCAGAGCACCGCCCATTTCGTTGGCAACAATGGCGGCCAACGTGGTTTTGCCTAAGCCTGGAGGGCCGGAGAAAAGCACATGGTCTAACACCTCACCACGAGATCTCGCAGCGTCGATGAGCACACGAAGGTTCTCCTTGATGCGGCTTTGACCACAGTAATCTTCTAAGGTTTGGGGACGCAGGCTGCGGTCGATATCCACATCTTCTGGCGCAAGCTCAGCCGAAACGCTTCTGCGCTGGCCTGTAATGCGATTGTGAGCACTGCCTGCAAAGAGATCCGAGTCAGCGTCTGCCTCCCACATTACAGCCCACCCCCCACTCGTTTGAGGCCATAGCGAACCGCCTCTTCAAAAGTTACGTCTTGAGGCAAGCCTTCGAACACTACATCTGCTTCTTGCGGGGTAAGCCCCATACCCAGCAGCGCCTGGCGAGCCTGTGCCACCACGGCCGAACCTTGGCCTGCATCTGCCGCAGTGAGAGCAACTGCACCTATGGGCAAGGGGGCAGCTTGCATGAGCATTTTAAGCTCCGCATCCTTGGCAAAAAGATCGAGCAGTTCTGGCAACAACCGTGTGGCAGACTTCTTGCCAACCCCAGGCACCGAAGTAAGCATATTCACGTCTTGGGCGGCCACTACCGCCGCGAGTTGCTTTGGCGAAAAACTCGAGAGAATCTTAAGCGCCAATGCGGGGCCTACCTTGGCGATGGATATCAGTTTGTCAAATACAATGCGCTCTTCCTTGCCAGAGAAGCCGTAAAGAGTCACTGCATTCTCTGTGACGCGCATGCGCACGTACAAGGTGACCCCCGAGCTGCCTTGTACCGGAAGATCTGAAAGCGTGGTGCGCGATACCAATAACTCGTAGCCCACACCCGCCACATCCAGAACGATAAGAGAGGGAACCTCCGGGCTCGCCTCCACCAGCGTTCCGCAGAGCCGTGCAATCATTTACATGCTCCTCTCGAGAGCTTCCCCAGGATAGCGCTGAAAACCTACTACTGCCTCGTGAGCCCGTTGTGCCCTGCGGTCGTTTTGCACAGTATGGGCATGGCACACTGCGGCGGCCAAGGCGTCGGCACAGTGATCTGGCTTAGGGTCATGATCGAGCGCCAAAAGAATGCGCGTCATAGTAGTGACCTGATGCTTGTCTGCGGCACCAGTACCGGCTACAGCTTTTTTGATTTGCATAGGAGTGTACTCCCCTACCGTGCACCCGCCGCACGCACAGGCGACCAGGGCCGCTCCCCGCGCGTGGGCGGTTGCGATGGCGCTCTTGGTGTTTTGGCCAAAGAAAATCTGCTCGATGGCTACCTCAGAAGGGTGATAGCGGTCTATCACCTGCCGGATTTCTTTATAAATTGAGTGCAAACGCACATCCATGGGCTCCTCTGTCCCTGTAGCGCAGCACCCATAGGCGCGTGCGCGGCAGAGAGACCCTTTGGTTTCTATGACACCCCAGCCCGTGTGTGCCAAGCCAGGATCTATACCAAGAATAACCACTACGCCTCCGAACAACCGTTCTATGGTGCAGTAGTCTACCACACAACCCCGTCAGTACCGGAACACAGGATGCCCAGACGCGCCGTCTGCCTCTCATGGCGCTTGCAGCCAAAAGCCCCAAAGGTCAATCAGCAAATCTTCTGGGGATCAATTGGATCTAGTTTTTGGAAAAGAGGCCTGATCCCCAAAGGTCATCCCCGTTGGTAGAAAACCCCCCGGATGAGGCAAAATCCTGCAGATAGCTGTGGAGATTGTGCGGGAGATCCAAAGACGCGGGATCTGCAGCGTCTTCGAAAGCCCCCGCGAGCGTTTGGAGGCGCTCCATAAGGCTCATGATATCTGCGTTGTTCATAGCGGTGGAAAGGCCGGCAACCACTTCTGGCATCGAAGACACATGGGCGGTGCTAGATGCTCTATGGATAGCGATCGGAGTGCGGCGCTCTACTAAGGCGCGCTCCGAGATAATGGGGCCTGCGGGGCAATTGCGGCGAGATAGCTCGCCTTTGCCAACCGCACTCAAGATACCCAAGGTCTCCTCGAGGTTGCCGCCCTCACGCACTACATCGGTGACAGACTCGCCTCGCTCAATGACACTTAAGAGCACCGAATCCAGCTCTGAGAGCGTACGGGCGTCTGAAAGCGCATGCGCGTCGGCCACTAAATCACGGGGCACATCAAGGCGAGCCAATACCGAGCGCGGAATCACTGGGCTTTTACCATTGCGGTCTGAAGCCAGTGCCAAGATATCTGTACGGTAGACATCCGAGAAGGGCGCAAACGATGCAGCATGATAGCAGTCTGGATCTTGCTGAAGAGCCAGTGCTGTCTTGTCGACTGCAGTAAGCATGAGCAAACCGGGGCCCAAGATCTGAGGAGCAGCGGCCCGAGCCAAGAGCCGGATCACCGCAAGTGGATTGCTGTCTATAAGCTCAGCAGCCTGCTTAAAATCCGACTTATTAACTTCTTCTGCATGAATCCTAAGGTTGCGCGCCAGATGACGGGCGTCTTTTAACGCATCTTCGTCAGCAGAGGGAACGAGAAGGCCCCATACGCGCATAGGTCCCAGCGCATCTACTGCGAGCGCAGCAAGCACTGAGGTCAGAAGGTCGCCGGTAAGCAGGAGGCCCACCCCGCGCGCCCCTTGTTTATCCACAAAATCACGGAGTGCCAAGGTAAGTGCGCCCCATATCATGCGCATGCGCTGATAAGGCGCAGGAGCCAAGGGTTCCTCAAGCGGCCCTTCTGACAGAGGCTCAACTTCCACAAGCTCCATGGCCTCTTCGAAGTTGGGAAGCGCTGCAGCGATTTCCCCCCAGGGGGAAATAACAAAAGAGCCACCCGAATAGACGATCTCGTCCTGCGCGCCAATGGAATTAACTCCCACCAGCCAGCTGTTCGCTTTTGTAGCTTCCCCAATATAGAAGCCATCACCCAACGTTGCACCCATTGAAGTGGCCTCATCGTCTGCACAAAAACCGCTGAAGGGCAGGTAGATGATGACATCTGCATTCTCTGAGCCGGCACTATAGGCTGCGAGGCCCTCAAGATCAAGGGCGACCCCAAAGTCTGTATCCTGCTGCACAAACTGCATCACAGGCTCATCCCCTGGCATGTGTCCATGAGCCTTGAGGTAAGCCACACTGGCTCCCATACGCAAAGGAACGATTTTCTTATCGTGGATGTAGGCCACCTCTGGCACAGGCTGGCCAGAGCTCTCGAAGAGAAACGGTACTAGGATGGGCACAGAGGCGCGCTCTGCCAGCTCGTCGAGTACCAAGGCAATGTCTGTCTCGACCCCTTCTTGATTGAGCAGAGATTGAGGGTTGAATCCCGTAAGGGTAGTTGCAGGAAAGATTACGAGATCGGCCCCTTGCCGCTCGAAGGTGGAAGCAGCAGAGAGCATACGCGCTATAGTCTCCTCATAGGCGCACATGGTTGCATTAATTTGTACTAATGCGATTTTCACAACTCCCACCTCCTCTTGTCGCCTATAGGATACACCACAATACTATCCGCAGGTATGTGGGGTATTTTATTGATCTATCGTCATGTATTGATAGATGTAAGAGAAGATCTCGCTCACGGTTATGGTTGTCCCCTTATTTTATTGTTCATGTTGGTACATTTTGATTATATATTCACACTTGATTTCATAATCAGTATTAGACCATCAAAGGCACCTTCTATATCTGAAGGGCATCTATTATTCGTATCTTGTTTATTAGATATGTTTGTCACCAAGAACTGGTGAAGCTTAGACTGTTAGGCAACCAATGGCCCATTCACTTATCGACGTTGCCATATCAAAGAGTACGAAGGAAAGAGCCGCGACCGTTCGCTCGAAGGCTGCTGAGTCTGCCCAAATTCATAGTGGAAAACCCACCGCAGTGAACCTCGACAACTCAGTGGGCAAAGCATAAAGAATATAAGTTTATTCATCTAAAAAACGTCGCAACATGAAAAGAGGATTCTAGCAAAGGCAGCGAATCAACACACTAACCGCAAAGCCTTTAAGCAAGAAACCTGCTGGGATAGATGATAGCTTGTTCGTCCCTCTATTTTATGCAGGGATTGTGAAACTATATAAAAAAGCGGGCAAAGCGAGGAAATCGCCAGCTTTACCCGCTTTAAATGCAAAAGCGCGCCATCTATACCTTAAAAAGAGGCTCCCGGACTACTTGGAGACCTCCGCCTTCCAGAGACCATGGAGGTTGCAATAGGCATACACAGTGCCATGCTCGAGGTTCTTGCCGCAGAAACGTACGTGAGGAGCGTCCTCGGGAGTAAGGTGCTTAATGGTGACGTCGCCGTTGTCGGCCACCAGAGCCACCCACTCAATAAGGTGCTCGGGCGTCATAGGATGGTCTACAGAGCCTACGTTGACCTCGATATGGTTGCCATCCCAAGCAATCGAAGGCACGTGCTTCTCGGTAGCGGCATCCACGGAATCGGCTACCAAGAGCTCCATGGGCTCGCCGCAGCACTGAGGGGTCACGCCCCCATCGACGATGGTGTAAAAAAGATTGCCGCAGTGGTTGCAGCGCCAAAACTTAACATCAGCCATGATATCTCCTTTCGAAAAAACGGCACAAGAGATCCTCCTGTGCTCTCATGTAGCTTACCTACCCAAAGGGGCCAGATATTCGGTGGCAGAGGAGAAGCCAAAGAGTTCCACAAGTTGGCCAAAGGGCAAAGGCTATGCCCATGACTCGCAACGAAGCACGCCTCTTTTGCCCCTAGCTCTTAGTGGCGGCCGGCAGCGGCTCGATGCGATAGAGAGCCATGTCGCCCTCAGAGAGGACCAGCTTGAAGCCTGGGGTGTCAGGGTTTATGGATGCGATGCCCACCCAGTCACCCACTCGATTGCGGTCGTAGTCTGCATAGTTGGCGCCGTAGGGGCCCTTTGCAGAGAGTTGGAGCACGTATTTGGCATCCAAGTCTTTCACCGCCTGCTGTACCTGAGGATTTGTAGCGTATTCATTGAGATGCAAACGAATGGCCTGGCTCTGTGCCGAATCTTCGTCGGTGATCTCTCGCTTATAGAGGACATTCACGCCATCCACCGGGTAAGCATACATAGAGCCATCGAGAGGGATGTTGAGAATCAGATCCTTCGCGCCCGTGATACGCTTCACTCGTTGCATGAACTTCGCATCGTTTTGGTTATAGAACATTGAAGCGTCTGGATCCGACACCCACTGCAACTCTCTCTCCTGCCAAGCAAAGGCACCACCAGGCAGATCTCTCGAAGGGCCCAAATAGATGTGGTTCTCGTCCTTTGGATATTCGTTGATGGCAAAGGCTTCCCCGTAGTTGCCTGTCGCAAAAAGAACGCATACCACCAGCGCCACCTTGGGAAGAAGAGTTTTCCGCAGTCCCCTTTCAGCGGTCCGATCTCGAATTGCAGTTATGGCCTTGATAAAGCCACGATAGACGGCATAGAGGCCAAAAGCCGCTATCACCGATGCCCAAAGACCCACCAGCGCAGCCGTTCTGTCTGGATCGGTGTAGAAAAAGCCCGCAAACACCTTCTTGATATCCGCCGTTCCAACCGCATTCGCAAAGAATATTGCGACTAGCGCTCCGTAGGAGAGAGCAATCCATCCTGTACCTTTATGGGTAACGCACCAGATGAAGCCGACAAGCACCACCGCTGCGAGCACCGGTTGAACTACCTCGATCCTCAATCCCAAAAGAGCTACCTGTTTGAGCGCCTCTGACACAGGGATCGTCCACTCCCAGAGAAAGCCTACCGTAGCGGCAAAGACGGGAGAGAGCAGGCAGGCGACCCAAACGCCCAAGCAAAGGGCAATCACACCAACCTCTAAGCCGAGGAATTTGAAGAATGACGAAGGTTTTTGAGGGAGACTTCTTCCCCACGCAGGGATAAGACCGCCTATCACATAGCAGCCGCCTATCACACCGCAAGCAATCGCCGCATTGGGATGCAGATCAACGAGCCCTATCAAAGAAACAATGAAGAGCGCCAGCGCCGCCCTATTGAGCTCTAGCTTGAAGGAGCCGTCTTCAGTCTTGGAGTGCACCGCTGACACCAGGAGGCACACCATGAGAGGAACAAGGCAAAAGGCCACCACATTGGGGTAGTTCTGATGAATCACCAGCGCTCGCAGCGGAAAAGCATAGCTGGCCCCGCACGTGACAGACCCGCATAGCAGGAGCTGTTTGTCGCTTCTGCTGATTTGAGAGAGAAGCACGCAGACTCCCAAAGGGAAGGCCACTGCGCAAAAGATCGCGTTCACTGCGTTTTGAGCCACCAAGATGGGCGCCACCCCCGAAGCAAGAATCAGAGCCGCAAGGTTGTGATAGGCCACAGGATAAAAGCCTGTATACGCCGAGACACCCGAAGTGCCGTCAGAGAATGGCGCTTGATTTGCACGCACGTTGGACCCATACATCATGGAGTGCACAGGGGAAGTCGTAGCGCCGTCAACCATGGCCTTTATGCGAGTGAGATGGGCAGAGTTGTCGTTATATTGCAAGAACCAGTCAAAGCCGCCAGCGTTATTGAGAAATAGCCCTACGAACAACAGGGTCCCAAAAACCGCATAGAGCGCCATTATCGGCAAAGAAGGCTCTTGAATCTCGACGCTCCATGGGTGTGCCTTTCTGATCAAGAAGATCGCAGCACTTACCACCAGCGCAAGCCCCAACACCCCCGCTGCAAGCGGAGCTACACCATCTATAGAGGCAAATCCCAGAAAAAGGCTGACAACAAAGTAGAAGAAGACAGAGGGTCCCGGGGCAAGACAGAGGGCTGCGCGATATCCCACTCCGCTCGCAACACAAAGGAGCAAGCCTGGAACCATCAGCAAGCAAAGGCCCAAAAGAAATGCAAGGATGAACGACACCACGAACTATTCCTTTCTCAGGACAACCTGTTTAAGGCGTCCCCAGAGCTCGCACCAAATCAAAGAGACGGCCAGTGCCACGAAAAAGACCACAAGGCCTCGCACGACCGTGTTTTGCAGCCATTGATAATGGGGCCAATAGAGCCTAAGGCCAATCTAATTGATGATAGGCATTTGAATGAGATAGACGCCCAGAGAGGCCCCCGACACTTTTGCCAGCACTCGCTGGGAACCCTCCTTCAGGCTTTGCAGGCGAGGCTCAAGAGCCTGGGCACACAAGAATACGGCAGCAGCTTGAACCATGCAGAAGGGAGAGTTGATAGAAATCCAATAGGGGTTGTACTCGGCGGGAACTGCATCGAACCCAATAAAGCCGTTAGATCCTGCAGAGACGGCAGCCATTGCCGCTGTCGCTGCCAGATAAAGCAGGAGCATGGCCCACCAAGGTATAGAACGATTTAGGTAACGGGCAAGATAGAAGCCGCCAACATAGTAGAGAAGGGCCACATTGGCAAAAGCTGCCCAGCCAAAGAGGGGATCTAAATAAGAGCGGTCAAAGCCCAGTGTTGCTGCCAGTGGGATAAACACAGAGACCAACAGGGAGCATCCCATGATGTACTCAAGTAAATGTTTGCGTTGAGCTGCAAGGGACAAGAGAGGGGTAAGCATATAGAGGTAGATGATGGTATATAGAAACCAGTAGGTATCGTTGATGGTGTTTGAAAGCAGTCCTTTTATAAAGCCTTTGACGGTGAGCGTTGCATTTTCTGCACCCCAAAAGCTCAAAGGAAAAAGGCCGTAGAGCAAATAGCACACCGCGCTACCAAACAGCAGTACCACTCCTACTCGCTTAACGCGCTTGATGAAGAACGTTTTGGTGTCGTATTTGGATCGATAGTCCAGAAGGTTCATCCCGCTCACCGCAAAAAAGACAGGCACTGCAAAGATGAAGGCCGCTTGCAAAAAGAACGAGGTGAACCACTTTGGATCCCCTCCCCCTTGAGGAGCGAACACATCAAGGGACACATGGAGCATCACCACTGCAAAGGCAGCGAGAATGTTCAACCCATATACAAACACCAGACGCTTCTTGGCCATGAGGTCCTGCATTTCTACCGTTTCACGCCCCTTGAAAACGGGGGCACACCTGATCTGCGCAGCCGAGAAGAGAGCCTCGCTGCAGCGGTGAGACATAGTACCTGAGACAGATGAACAGCCTTAGATTAGTCCCACCATAGAACAGATGCCCACAATTGCGGCGATCACAATGATTACTGCAAGACATGCCTCGCTTTTGGTAAACACATGCTCTTTTCGGCGCGCCCAAAGATAGATGGGAAACCCTATGACAAAGATGGTGCACGCGACCACAAGTAGCTCGATATTGGCCTCATAGATGAGGTAGCAAGAGAACAAAGTGGCTGCCAAGCCAAATGCAAGCCCGGTAGAACGGCGGACGCAAGAGGACCAGGGGCCGCGCAAGGCCAGCTTGAATAGGTAGAAGCTGCACACCAAATAGCACGGCATGGCCATCACGGCAGTGATGTTTACCATAGCCTGCCAGGCGTTGCCTTGCACAAAGTGAGCCAGCACAATAAGGCCCTGCACCACCAACGTGGTGGCCAAGAGCGACGGCACCGGGGCGCCAACACGGTTCTCCTTGCAAAACACTTGGGGAAAGACCCGATCTTTTGCGGCATAGAACGGCATCTGGCCCAGCATTACCGTCCACACAAGCCAGGCAGACAGCACAGAGATCACGATGCCCACGTTCACCAGCACAGCGCCCCAAAGACCAAAATGCGAGGCAAGCAGTGCTGCCATCGAGGGATTGGCCATAGCGCCGATCTCATCTTGCGTGAACGAGCCATAAGGAACGATGGATACCAATACATAGAGCACCAGGGTGACCGTAAAGCCGATCATGGTGGCGCGCGACACCGCCTTGGCATTGACCGCCTCGCCAGAAACCACCACGGCGCCCTCGATTCCTATGAAAAGGAAGAGGGTGATCATCATGGTGCTTCCTACTTGGTCGAAGAACTGCGCGCGCTCGAGGGTGGCCGCCCCCTGGCTTCCCAGAGCATGCTGGGCAAAGAAGTCGCCGGAAAAACAAGAGCCCATGAGCAGGATAAACAGGACGATAGGCACCACTTTGCCAATGGTGCCTATGGCGTTGATGATGGCAGTGCTCTGGGCGCCTCGACAGGCCAACACGAACATGAGCCAGGTAATGCCTGAGGAAAGCGCAATGGAGGCCCAATTGGTGCCGTCGCCAAAGACCCCCGGGAAGAACAGGTCCAAGGTGGAGGGCAGCAAGATGGCATAGACCACCATGGCGAAACAGTTACAGACCCAATAGCCATAAGCCACCAGGAAGCCCATGAAGCGGCCGAAGCCTTTCTCGGCATAGGAATAGATGCCATTTTTAAGCTCGGGCTTTTCGATCGAGAGGATCCTAAAGACATTGGCCAAGCAAAGCATGCCTAGGCCGGTGACGATCCAGGCAAACAGCACGGCGACGGCGCTTGCACCCTGCGCCACAGATTGAGGCAGGTTGTAAACGCCGCCGCCCAACATGGCTGAAATGACAAGGCACACCAGGCCGAAGAGCCCCACTCGTTTGGGCTGAGCAGGCGTCTTCGCCCAGGAGTCATTTGAAGCCACAGCTATCTCCACTAACTAAAGTCGATCTCGTGCTTGAAGATCCTCGTTTGGATGAGGTAATAGATTACACCAATAAGCACCCAACCCCATCCGATGAGAGCGATGTCGAAGTCGATAGAGAAGAAGATGGCGCCGGTGACCAGGGCACCCAATACCGGGAAGACAAGCGAGCGCAGAACAGGAAGCTTTGTCTTCTTGCGGATAAAGGCGTACCAGATCACACAGAGATTAAGCAGGCAGTAGGTAGACAGCGCGCCAAAATTGGAAAGCTTGGCCACCTGAGTCATGCCCAGCGGGATAAGGAACAGGAGCATCACCAAAGAGAGACCGCAGACAAAGAGAGTGGCCACCTGAGGGACGCCGGTCTTCTTATCCATGATGCCTAGCTCCTTGGGAAGGGCGCCCGAGCGACTCATGACATAGAGCACGCGTGAGATGGAGGTGGTGGCAGTAAGACCGGTAAAGGCACCCAGAGCGATGGCGTTGGCCACAGCGCACACCACGCCAAACCAGGGGCCTCCTACCGCGCCAGCCAGAAGATAGAAGCCCGTGTTCTCATGACCTGCCATGATGGAGCCGGTGGGGTCTACCCAGGTGGCCACGAGGCACATGCCCACGAACATGCATGCCAAGATGATCACGATGAGGAGCATGGAATGGGCGGGGCCCTTCTTGGGGTCCTTGGCCTCCTCGGTAAGGGTGGCCACGCAGCCGAAGCCCACAAAGGACATGGCGCCCAGCGAGACAGAACCCATCATGCCGCTGAAGCTGAACTTCTGGGGGTTGAAGAGCGCAGTGAGGCTAAATCCCGAGGTCTCAGGATGTTGGAAGATGTAGACCAGGCCAAAGACGATGAACATGGCGAAGACCACGATCTCGCAGATGAGCGCGATCTTTTCTACCTTGATGGCATTGTTGAGGCTGCGGATGGACAGGAACGTGACAAATGCCAAGAACAGCAAGCACCATCCCCACACCGGCACCTGGGGCACGTATTGGTTGAGCGCCTGGCCCGCCTGAATGAACATGAGGTCGGGGGTGACCAAATACTGCAGCAACATGAGCCAACCTGCCACAAAGCCCACCGCCGGAGCCATGGTCTGGGAGGCATAGGTGTAGATGGAGCCCGAAGACGGGAAGAGCGGGATCATCACGCCAAAGGAGAACACCGTGAAGAGCATGCCCACTGCGCCGATGAGGTAGGACAGGGCCGGCATGCCGCCAGACATCTGGAAGATGGAGGCATAGAGGGCGAAAGGTGCGATGGGCACCATCATGATCATGCCGTAGGAGACCATGTCCTTCACGGTGAGCTTGCCGGACAGCTCTTTTTTAGAAGGCGTGGTGGGAGGCTTGCCGCCTGCCGTCTCTGCATCGTGGTGATATTTGAGCCCCCGCTCAGAGGGGGTTGCGGCTACCTGTTGCGGGGCAGCCGCCGCGGGCGACGCCTTCGCGGTGGCGGAAGGCTGAAACCCTAAATCGCTCTGTGTCATAGAGCCCTGCTTTCGTTGGACAGAATCGAGTACTGACAATCCGGTAGACGCTACTTCGTAGTGGAGGATGGGGTGCTGTCGGAAGCCGAGGGGTCTTCCTGAGCGCCATCGGCGTTCTTATCGGCAGCCTTGGACGCCTCTTGCTCGGCAGCCAACGCCTCTTTGGCGGCACGCTCAGCCGAAGCCAACTGGGAGTCGGCCTGGATGCGGTTCTTCTCGGCTTGGATACGCACCTCTGCCTGAGCAGCGGCAGACTGAGCAGAAGCCAAGGCAGCCTCATCCTCTTTCTCAGCGGCTTGGGCAGCGCGCGCGTCGGCGGCTGGATCCTGAGGCACCGACTCCTGGGCCACCATAGCAGCCGAGGCAGCAGGAACATCAGGAGCCTGCTTGACGGCCACCTCGCTGGACGGGGTTGCGGCCTCCTCTTTGAGCCCCACATCGGCAGAGGTGCCGATCTTTGCCGCCTTGGATATCTGAGGCGGTTGGCTTAGCGGGATGCCTCCGCCAGCGACGCCGGCGGCATCGGCCGCAGGCTTCACGGGGTGATTGAGGGCTGCAGGGTCGTCGTCGGGGACAGTACCCTTTTGCGCCGCTTTGATGGCTGCCTCAGGCAGCTGCTCGTTGGGATTCCAGAACTTCTTGATGGGCATGCCCATGGGGTTCTGGCCGTCGGCCAGCATGTCGGAGGGAACGTTGGACAGTACTTTCTGAGGCTTCTTGAGGCCCTCGACCTCCCAGGTGAAGGGAGCGAACTGATTGGATGCGTCCACCCAGTCGTGCTTGCGGGAAGCGCGATAGATGGCGAAGCACACACCAAGCACCACGACGATAAGCGCCAGGATGACGCCCACGTAAATGGCGGGGCTTCCCACCTCTTGGGAGACCTGGGCAGGAGGAATGATGGCCAACACGATGCCAAAGGCGCAGGCAGCCAAACCAAGGCCTGCCACCAGATAGGCGCCCACCTTGCCGCCGGGCACCTTGAAGCCGCGGGGACGGTTGGGTTGGTCGCGGCGGAGCCTCAAGAAGGACACGAACATGAGCACGTAATAGAGCATGTAGAGGATGGTGATGGCCTGGGTGATCAAGATCACGAAGCCCTCGATGTTGGGGATGAGGAAGCACAGGAACGCAATGACGGTCATGAATGCCATCTGCAGGTACATCAAGCGGCTAGGCATACCGTGCTTGTTGTTGGACTGCAGGGCCTTGGGCAGAAAGCCCGAACGACCCGCCTGGCCAAGCATGTAGGAAGGGCCGGCCATGTTGGTGACCAGCGATGCCATGGAAGCTCCCAGGCCTGCCCACACGAACAGGACGTAAATCCAAGGCGCCCCGAAGCACTGGCCGAGGATCTTGTAGGTCTGGTTGAGGCCGTAGACCAGGTTCATTTGGGACTCGGGCGTCACAATGGCAATGACCAAAGTGCCCGCGATGAAGATGACGAGCGTAAGGATCATGCAGATGAAGATGGAGAGCGGGAACTCCTTTTGGGGGTTCTTGAGCTGTTTGATATGCGCAGCATTCATATCGATGCCTGCATAGGAGAAGAACACGCCGGCGGCCAATGAAAGCGTAGAGAGCTTGATGCCGTCACGGAAGGGATTGAATGCCTCGGGGCTCACCTCCACATTGGGGGTGTTGCCCTGAGCCAGCCATACGATGCACATGACGATCATGAAGGCCAGAGGGATAAACGTGCCGATAAGCACGCCATACTTGGTAATGCGGGCGAAGGCCTTGACACCCTTGGTGGAGATCCAGGTGAGGACCCAATAGTAGGCAAGCCATGCCAGGATGATGAAGAGCTGGAACTTGGGGTGGTTCATGAAATTGACGGCCCAGTCCCAGTCAGGCGTGTAGAAGCCGATGGTGGTGGAGGCGGTGGCTACGCCGGATCCAAAGTTAATGGCCGTTTGGAACCACAAGACCAGAAGGCAGGTAAAGGCAAGCCCGGGACCCATGGCCTCGCCGACCCACCTAAAGATGCCGCCGCGCTGACCCCAGCCGCTGGCGAGCTCGGCCGCCACAAGGCCTGTGGGCAAGAAGAAGACGATGGCGCCGATAACAAAGAGCGTCACCGAGGAAAGGCCGTAATAAGCCTGTTGCACGTCATTGGCCACCGAGCCAATGATGGTGACGTTCATCATGACCAGAGCCATGAGAGAGATATACTGACTGGATTTATCGGGCTTGGGCGCAGCCGTGACCGCTTTGGAGTGCCCTGCCACCTTATCGAGATGATGGTGTCCGAACATCAGAGGACCTTTCGTTTAAAGACACGAAAGGCGGAGAAGCTTCCTTGCCCCTCCGCCCCACGCAGGCTTAGTAGGCAGACACGGGGTTGAAGGTGCACCAGAAGGGCCAGACGATAGGCTCGGTATCCAGCACCTTTTGCAGCTCGTCGGAAAGCAGAGACTTCTTGATGGCCACCTCGTAGACGAAGTTGTCGAACCACTCATCGCCGCAGACGTAATAGCCGTTGTGGCCGACCTTCTTGCCATGGACCTCGGTGCCCCAGGAGTTTTCGATCTTCCACTTGTCGGGTTTGCCGTCGACCAAGTTGACGCCGGCGATCATCATGGCATGGGTAGGCAGGCTTTCGCGAGTGAGGTAGCGTTGGGCCTTGTCCATGGAGAAGTCAACGCCAAAGAGCTCGTCGAAATCATAGAGGTCCATGTCCATGACGCCGGCCTCTTCATCGCAGTGCTGCAGCACGTCGCAGCCAAACCAGACAGGCTCGCCGCTCTTGAGCTGGTCGATGACCAAGCCCTTGAGGGTGTCCATATCCACATTGAGATAGAGGTTCTCGCGCTCGGGGATCTGATCGGAATCCTCGATGGCATAGAGGCGCTTGTAGGGGTTGTCCTCGCCAGGGACATTGATGACGCCAATGTAGTCATCGAGGTCGATGCCCACATACTTCTTGTAGAACTCCAGGGGGGTGAGCCCATAAACACCATGGAACTGCTTCTTGGTATCGGTGTACTCGAAATCCACCTTTACCGGAGGCTCGCCAAAGGCAACGCACAGCATGCGATAGACCTCGTCGAGCATCTGAGCCTGGACTTCCTCGATCTTCTTACCATCCACGCCTTCGCGCACCAGCGAGCGGATCTTGAGACCGTCCTGGCGCAGCAAGTGGGAGAGCTGGGTGTTGATCTGGGCGGTGTTGTTGGTGCAGGCGGTCTCAACCATGGCGGCATGAGGCACTACGCCGTACTTCTTGATAAGGCCGCAGACCATGTCCCAGTCGCCGCCGTCCTGCATAGGGGCACCAAAGAGCCAGGTGACCTCACGGTCATCGAAAGGCTTGCTCGCAGTGGCTGCCACATGCTCCAAGAACCAATTGGCGCGCTCGAGCTTGTTGTAGAAGGCCAGATAGGCCTGGGAGAGCTCAAAGGTGCCCTGGGGCAAATCCAGGGTCTTCTCCACATGGAAGCGGCAGAAGTTCAAGCAGGCGAACATCCAGCAGCGGCCGGATTGCTTCTGATTGGCCACCGCCTGGCTGTCTACGTCGATAGAGAAGGCAAAGGCAGGCGTAGAGAGGTCTTTTGCCACCTGAGAGTTCTCAGAAGCGGCAAGGATGCCGTTTTTGGTGACCGCATTCTCTGCCACATGCTGGGTTTTTGCCTTGCTGTAAGACTGCGACATCTTGGCGATGGCTTCTTTAGTAAGTTTCATAATACATATCACCTTTACCGGTTTTGGTGTGAATAATTATGATTACGCCAGGGCGGGTCGACACCCGGGCGGAATTGCCTATTCGAAGAGCGTCCAAGGCTCGCTGGGGCGGCTCTTGGTATAGCCCTTCTGCCAATTCCAGAGAGGATGCTGCTCAAAGAAGGCGTCGGCATCGAACTCCACGCCGTCTGCGCGGCCGTAACGGCCCCACATGCGCATGGCGCGGATATCGTCATAGCCGGCAGCCTTGCCGTCGCAGGAGCCTGCGGGATAGAAGGGGACGTTCCATACAGCGTTGGGATCGTCCGCCCAATACTGGGGATCCACGTCGTAATGGCTGCAGATGGTGCGGCTGGAGGGGTTGTTGTAGCCCACGTAGACGTCGTAGGTGTCTGCCAGCATCTTCTTGGCCAGCTCGCAGTCGATGGCGCCGGAATACTGATCAATAAGCTCCATCCACCGCTGGCGACGGGCCCCGGTCTGCTGGCGAGGGTCGTTGAATCCATTGTCCTTGCACTCCAGGTTGCGGATGCGCGGGTCGAAGACCGCATTGCAACCAAAGAAGCAGCCGTCGGCCTTGCGCTCCAGCGCCTGGAACTTGAGCCCCTGCTCGTATCTGGCGATCTCGCCTGTGTTGGTGTCTGCGATCAGCCACGCATTGGCGTAACCGCCGTTGTTGCCCTTGTCGATGATCTCCACGAACTCGTCGATGGTAGTGGCGAATTGAGCGGCCTCGCGAACGCGCACATACTCTGGGACGCCGGACTCGTCGTAGCCGTTGAACCCCGCCAGCGTGGTCTCGGTGATAGCGAGACCTGCCGAGGTCACGTAATAGTCGGTCATGGAATCCAGATAGCAAGGGACCGTTTGCATCACGATGCGGTTGCCCTCGTTGGGGGTTATGTCCAAGCAGACGTTGAAATACTGGCCGCTCCAAAAATCATCGAAGGACTCATGGGCCAGCACGGGATGGCCGTCCTTGGTGGCAGAGCCGGTGGCGGCGATGGCCGAGCAGTGCGAGGCGCGGGGCACCATGACGTTGTTGGGCATGGCGCCAATGACTTTGGCGGCATTGAGGGGCCACCAATAGCCGGTGACCTCGTAATAGGCGTTCCAGCCGATAAGATCATCCACCGTTTGCGGGACCCCGGCGGCACTCAGGCCGTCGGCCATGCCTTGAAGCTCGTCGAGATAGCGCTCAGGGATCTTGTCCTTATGAAGGCGTACCGCCTGTTGACAGAACCAGTCATAGGTCATGCCGTAGACCTGAAGCGTCATGTACTTGTAGACCCTCTGGGCGTCGGCATACTCGTCGGCGAGCAGATACCCTTCTTGAAAGCCACATTCATAGGGGGTGCCAACGACCTTCACATGATGCCAGCCATTGACATCTTGTCGGCTAGCCTTCTCGAGCATTTTCTTTTGCTCAACGCTCATCTCACCCATAGAGACCTCTTTTGCATTGGGTTCAACGGTTTTCGATGGGATATATATCCACGGTTTTCGCAAGTAATCCTTTTAATTACTCTGAAAGACCCGCTCCATAGCGCTGCTACATCAGCTAAAACAGGTACTGCTCCCCTTTCTACGACAACCTGCGCAAAGGCCCATGCACACACCGGTTTAAGGGTTTTTTGGCACTGGGATCCCCCGGGACCGCGTTGCGCTAGAAGGCCGCCATGGAGAACAGGCAAAGCGCGGCCAGCGCTGCGCAGAGCACGCAGCAGACGATGACTTTCTCATATCGTTTGAGAGTGTCAGCTTGACCGTTGGCCTTGAGGCCAAAGAAGAACAATGGCAGCCCCAAAGCGAAGATGATGGAAGCCAACATGAGGTTTTCGAGGCCCGCCGCGAAGATGAGGATGACGCCAAAGAGCGACCCGGCAAGCCCTATGACAAAGGCGCGCGACCTCGATACCAGAGCGTGCGGCCACCCCTCATAGCTCACCGCTTGCTTTACCAAGAACGCGCAGCAAAAGAAGTAGGCCGGCGTGGTCATCACCGAAGTGATCGAAACCAAAGTGTCCCAGGCGTCGGGTCCCAACACACAAGCAAACACAAGGAACAGCTGGGTGACCGCCGCGCTCCACAAAAGGGAGTGTCCTGGCGCACCGTAGGCGTTGCGCTCTTTGAAGAAGGCAGGAAAGATCCCGTACTCAGCAGCCGAAGTGGGCATTTGTCCCTGCAGGCACATCCACACCAGCCAGGAAGACAGAATGGCCACCACGATGCCCGCAGACACCAGCATCCTTCCCCAAGGCCCCACAAGCCCTTGGAGGATGGCAGCTGTAGAAGGAGAGCTCATGGATGCAATCTCATCCTGTGTAAAAGCGCCATAGGGCACCAGCGACACCAAAATGTAGAAGACCAAGGCCACAACGAACGCAATACCCACTGCCCGGCCCACGGCCTTCTGGCTCACCGCGTCACCCGAGACTACCACGGCGCCTTCGATGCCGATAAACACCCACAGCGTGGTCATGAGCGCCGAGAGCGCTTGGGCCACCACCCCGTCAAAGGTGCCTCCTGAAGCGCCTGTGGCAGCTGCATTGTAAAAGGAATCCTGAAAAAGGCCCCAGTCAAAGGAGCCGATACATACCAGCACTAAGACCACGATAGGCACGAACTTGGCGATGGTGCCCACCAGATTGATGGACGCCGCCGTCTCAACGCCCCTGCGCGCCAATGCATAGATAGCCCATACCACCGCAGACGCGCCCACGCAGGCTATAGGGGTATTGCCAACCCCCAGCGCCGGCACAAGCGGAGAGAACGTCGCCATGATGAGCACGCCGTACGTGGCCATGGCGCAACAGGAGGTGCACCAATAGCCCAGCGCGACCAGGAATGCCACAAGTTTGCCAAAGCCGGTGTCGGCATAGGAGAAGATTCCGTTGGTAAGGTCTGGCCTCACCTGCGCCAGAATGCGAAAGGTGGTGACCACAAACCCCATGCCCAACCCCGTTACTAGCCAGGCGATGAGCGTGGCCGCAGGGCATGCCAGGCCCGCAAGCGTCGACGGCAACGAGTAGATGCCCCCGCCCACCATGGCAGAGACGCTAATAGCCACAAGCCCCAAAAGGCCCACCCGGGCTGGTTGCATGGGTTTCTCGGTAGCAGTACGGCGAGACGACACAGAGGCTCCCTTCACATGACCTCGAGAAGGCAGCCATGACGCCCCTCCCCTCCAAGGATTACTTCCCAAGAGGAGAGGGTCGCAAGGACAGCAAAGGCCAATCACTCAGCTCTTTCAAGAACCCGAGAAAGGCTTAAAGCACCAAGGGCCTCCGTAGGCGCAGGCGCCTCGGGCAAGGACGGGCTCAGAGCCTGCGTCTCTGAGTGCAGAAAGACTGGCGGACATCAGGCGATCATGACGCGGCCGGCGGGCTCCACAAGATAGGCCACCTCGGCATAGAGCTGGACAGACCCCGCATCCACCTTGAGAGGGACTCCCAGTCGCAGCGGGACGTCCTCTCCGGAATCCACGAAGAGCTCCACGGAGTCCAGGCCGCGGTGTCGGTCGAGGATCTGGGCGAAGCGGCTGACAAACCCTTCGTCTAGCTGCTCGCTTGCCATGAGCACCTCGAACACCTTGGGCTTGTTGGCGCGGTCGTCTAGCTGCAAGGTCTCGATGGTCTTGGCGATGAACTGGTCGCCGCGGTCGGAGCGGTCCACACGCCCCAGCACACGGATGAAGATGTCGCCCTCTACCTCATCTGTGGTCAGGAGGCTGGCCGCCTCCTTGTAGGTCTTGGGAAACACCACCACGTCGATCTTGTTCTCCAAGTCCTCCAAGGTCACGATGGCCATGGGGTCGCCCTTTTTGGTGGTGCGCTTCTGGACGTCTGAAGCCATGCCGGCGATCCAGATCTCGCGATCGTCGCTCACCTGCTTGATTGTGGCGATGCCGTCGTCTCCCGTCTGCTCGTAGCCGTTGAGCACCTCGCCAATGGAGTAGCTACGGGCCTTAGTGAGGGCGTACTCGTAGGGCGCCAAAGGATGGTCTGAGACGTAGATGCCCAACACGTCCTTTTCGAAGGCGAGCTTGAGATTGCGATCCCACTCCTCGCCGTTGGGCTCCGGCAGGTCTTGGGAGAAAGCTGCGTCCGAGGCGTCGTTGAACATGTCGAAGAACGACACCTGGCCTGCGGCGCGGTCTTTCTGACGCTTGGCGGCGGCATCGATGATGTTGGAAGGGTCGGTCTTGTCCACAAAGCCCATCATCTGCTTGCGGGGGTAGCTGGTGGAGTCGAAGGCGCCGGCCTTGATGAGGGCCTCGATGACGCGGCGCCCCACCTGGGAGGTGTCCACGCGGTCCACGAAGTCGTGGAGCGTCTTGAAGGGGCCGCCAGCGGCGCGCTCTTGAAGGATCACCTCAGCTGCGCCTTCGCCCACGCCGCGGATGCCAGCTAAACCAAAGCGCACGCCCTCGTCGGTGGCGGTGAACTCGGTGCCGGACTCATTGATGTCTGGAGGCAAGACGTCGATGCCCTCAGAGCGGCAGGCGCTGATGTAGTGGACGATCTTCTCGGTTTTACCCGTATAGCTGGTGAGCACGGCGGCCATGTACTCGCGGGGGTAGTAGGCCTTGAGCCAGGCCGTCTGCATGACGAGGATGGCGTAGCCTGCCGAATGGCTCTTGTTGAAGGCGTAAGAGGCGAACTCGAGGACGTCGTCCCAGATCTTTTGGGCCACCTCGCGCTTGTAGCCGTTTTTGACCGCGCCGTTGATCCAGTGGTCGTAGGTGGTCTCGTCGGAGCCGTCGTCCCAGTGAAAGACCGTGCTGGTGAGGAGCTTGATCTTCTTCTTGGCCACGGGCTTGCGAATGCGGGAGTCGCTCTCGCCGGCCGAGAAGCCGCTCATCTGCACCGAGATCTTCATGACCTGCTCCTGGTAGACCATGGTGCCGTAGGTCTCGTCCAGGATGTCTGAGAGGCGCTCGTCGTAGAAGGCAACTGGCTCGCGGCCGTTCATGCGGTTGATGTAGGAGTCCACCATGCCGGCGCCCAGGGGGCCGGGGCGATAGAGGGCGATGAGGGCCACCACCTGGCGATACTCCTTGGGCTGCATGGACTTGATGGTGGCGGTCATGCCGCCGGACTCCACCTGGAAGACGCCGGCGGTATGGCCTGCGCCCAAAAGCCTGTAGATAGCCGGGTCATCGAAGGGGATCTTCTCCACGTCGATGTCCACGCCGGTTGAGCCGGGCTTCAGCGTGGAGCGCACCGCCTCGGGAGCCGCGGCGGCGCTAGCGGCGTCCGCATTGTTTGCCAGGATGTTTTTGAGGGCCTTGGAGATCACCGTGAGGGTGCGAAGGCCCAGAAAATCCATTTTGAGCAGGCCCATGTCTGCCACCGAATGGCCTTCGTACTGGGTGATCTCGTACTCGCTCTTGGTGTCCAGCTTGGTGGGCACGTGGTCGTTCACCGGCGTGGGAGCGATGAGTACCGCGCAGGCATGGACGCCCTCGCCGCGGGTGAGGCCCTCGATGGAGAGGGCAGTGTCGATGACTTTGTGGGCCTCGGGGTCATGGGCGTAGGCATCGGCGAAGTCAGGGCTGTAGAGGTCCTCTTTGCCGGGAGTCTTGTTGAGCACCATCTTGAGCTTGGCCTTGGGGTCGCCAGAGACCATCTTGGAGAGCTTCTGCCCCACATACACCGGATTGTCCAGCACGCGGTTGGCGTCGTTGATGGCTTGCTTGGCCTTGATGGTGGAGAAGGTGATGACATGGCATACACGCTCGGGGCCGTAGAGCTCGCGCACGTGCTGCACGACCTCCAGGCGACGCTCGTCGTCGAAGTCCATGTCGATATCGGGCATCTCAGAGCGCTCGGGCGACAGGAAGCGCTCGAACATGAGGCCGTTTTCCAGCGGGTCGAAGGAGGTGATGTTCATGGCATAGGCTACGATGGCGCCGGCGGCCGAGCCACGGCCGGGGCCAACGCCAATGCCGTTGTCTTTAGCCCACTGCACGTACTCCTGGACGATGAGGAAGTAGTCGGCGAAGCCCTTCTCGCAGATGACCTTGTACTCGTACTCGAAACGCTCCAGGATGGACTCGCCGCCAATGCTGCGCTCGCGCCAGTCGTCGCCGTAGCGCAGCGCCAAGCCGCGCTCGCACTCCTCGCGGAAGCGCTGCTCCGAGGTCTCCCCTTCTTTCAGGCCAGGGAACTTGGGCAGGTACATGGACGACCAGTCCAGCTCGAAGTGGCACTTGTTGGCGATCTCGACAGTGTTGTCACAGGCCTCGGGGCACCAGTCGAAAAGGGCGCGCATCTCCTCCTCGGTCTTCATGTAGAACTCGCCCTCGCCAGGAGCCGTTTGGGTCATGCGCATGCGGCTCTCGTCGTCCAAGGTCTTGCCCATGCCAATGCACTGCACCACGTCCTGGACGCCGGCGTCGCCGCGCAACAGGTAGTGGAAGTCATTGGTAGCCACCACCTTGACGCCTATGGTGCGGGCCATCTCCACCAGCGTCTCCGAGAGCCGGCGGTCGGTCCAGCCGTCGCGCACCTCAAGGTGGTGCTCCTGGAGCTCCAGGTAGAAGTCGTCTGCCCCAAAGGTGTCGCGAAAGGTCGTGGCCCAGCGCAGCGCCTCGCCGGGGTTGTTGGCCATGATGTTTCGAGGAATGATGCCCGCCACGCAGGCCGAGGTGCAGATGACGCCTTCGTGATGCTCCTGGAGCATCTCCAGCGTGACGCGGGGCTTGTAGTAGAAGCCCCTGGTGGCCGCATCAGAGACGATCTTCATGAGGTTCACGTAGCCGGTCTCGTTTTTGGCCAGCAGTATGAGGTGGTAGAGCTCGGGCTTATGGTCGCGGGACAGGGTGGAGTCCGGCGTGAAATAGACCTCGCAGCCAAAGATGGGCTTGATGCGCGGCTCCGGCTTCACCGTGTCAAGGTCTTCGCCCCGCTCGTGGCAGGCCATGTCGCGCTCCCACTGGGCATGGCGCACGACATCTGCCGCGTCGGGCTCTTCCACTGCACGGCCTTTCGCCAGGTTGTCCTTGTCGTGGAACCACTGGTCATAGTCTGGTTCTTGATGATTGATGGCATCGGTGGCCAACGCCAGCTCGGGCACGCCGCACATGTTGCCGTGGTCGGTGATGGCCACGGCCGGCATCCCCAGATCCACGGCCCTTTGCACCATATCCCCCACACGGGTCGCACCGTCCAGCATGGAGAAATCGGTGTGGTTGTGAAGGTGAACGAACGCCATAAGACAGCTGCCTCTCGATAAAAAAGGAGTCACATTGCGCTTGGGACTATTGATAGTACCTGACTCACCACAGGTCTCGAGCTTTTGGCAGAAGGTTTTTCTCGGCAGATTCTATGACGTTGCCGCCAGGTGATTCTATTTTAATTCTTATATTTTCTCCCCTGCCGAGAAACCCCTGCGTCCCGGCCTGTCGCCTAAGGGGTGGATGGCAACCTATCGCGCCTGTGCGCCTCACGGGCTTTGAGGCGCCATGAGGTTGTCGCGCCAAGAATCCCTTGATTGGGGGACAAACCTTGACACAGCCACAAGGTTAAGGAGCGCCGATGGCCCAGGCGGACACCCATACACTTCACAGCGCAGCCAACGACGTGCTGCATACCACCAATGTCGCCGAGCATCGCTTTGTGGACCTTTCCGAGGCCGACCCTTTAGCCGCCTTCTGCTTTGCGGTGGGGGTGCTGGCCATCGTCGTCATCATCGCCGCGGTGGTGTCGCCCGCGCTCAAGAGCCGGTTCAAATGGCTGGGCACCATGGGCGGCAAGTTTTTCCTGGTCATTGTGGGGGCGTTCTTCCTGCTGCTGCCTATCGCCATCCATCTGCCGGGTGCCTCAGGAGCGCTGTGGCCCACCTTGGCTCAGGCGATCCCCGCAACGTTTTACTACACCGTCAACATCACAGGCCTTTCGGGCGAGCTGGAGCTTTGGACGCCGGTGATCTATTCCATGCTGGGCCATGGCCTGTTGGCGACCCTCTATTACCAAGTGCTGTGCTTTTATACCGTGGCTGCCCCCATCATGCTGGCCTTGACGGCGGTGGATCTTATCGCCAACGGCATCACCGGGGCCGCCCTGTTTGTGGAAAGCCTCAAGAAGAGCGTCTTTCGCCGCCATATCTACGTGTTCTACGGCCTTAACGAGAGCACCTGCACGCTGGCCATCGACCTGTTGAGCCAGGTGCAAAACGTGTCCAGCCCCATCAAGTCCATCGCGCACCCCCTGCGAAGGGAGGCCAAGAAGCCCTCAGTGCCGCTGCTCATCTTTTGCAACTCCCAGAGCAACGCCGAAGACAACGGCCTTTTGGCCCAGCAAGTGCGCCAGGAGGCCTATGGGTGCGCCACGGTGCTCTTCACGCCGCTGGCCATCGACGTGATCCCCAACCGCCTTTCCTACCTGGCCCAGACCCGCTGTCCCACCTATTACCTCATCATCTCAGGAGACACCAACGAGAATGTGCGCGCCGCCTTGGAGCTCTGCGACTCCTTTGGGTCTCAGATGGCTCAGTGGGAGATGGACCGCCGCCGATGGGACCTCACTCGCATCGGCGAGAAGCCCAGCCTTTGCTCGCGCACCAAGACCTATGCCCGCAATATCCACGTATGGTGCGCCCATTCGAATCCCGACGATGGCCTGGTGTTCGACGCCCTTCCCCAACGCCGCGCCCCGTTGGAGCTCATCGACCGCCTCGCCCGACACGATCGCAGCGAAGCCGTCTCGGCCAAGCAACATCGCCGTGCCGCAGCCGCGCTCGCCCCCTTGATGGAGCGCGTGCGCAACCTCATCGAGGTGCGCCTTATCTCTGAGGAACGGGAGGTTATCTGGGACACGTTGGTGGCGCACCCTCTGACTTCCGTCCTCGACGATGTGGACCTGTCCTCTCAAATAGTCCCCGTCCAGCATCTCTATGTAGTTGTGCTGGGCCTTGGGGCGTTTGGGTCAGAAGCCGTGCGCGCCGCCTTCTGGCTTGGCCGCCTTCCCGGCGTGGAGCTGCGCATCATAGGCATAGACAAAGAGGGGAAGGCTGCCGCCAGCCGACTGGCCGCCCTCTGGCCCTCCATGATGGCCGAGACCACCAGGCAGGGCCAGCCTAGCTGCATCGTTTCCATGCCTCAGAGTCCCTCTGACTCTCACGACCCCTCTTCTGCCGTTTCCAGCGCCTCTCACCCGACCGTCCAAACTGCTGGCGCGACGAATGGAGGTGCCGCGCCTTCTGAGGCAGCCCCAGAGCCCTCTGCGCCCGCTGCCCCAGAGCCCTCTGCGCCCGATGTCCCCACCATCTCGGTGATAGAGATGGATGCCGAGGGCGAAGAGCTGCGGCCTTTCCTTCGCGGCCAGACTCAAAAGGCCTGGTTCCAAGGGCCTGACGGCTTGACTGACTGCGAGGTCTCGCTGCCCCAAAACGCACGCCTCTACTTCATGGTGTGCCTAGGGGACGACGAGCGCTCCGTCGACGTGGCGCTACGCTGCCAGCGCGAGCTGGTAATGCGCGTCCTGGACGGCCAGTTGGATGCAGGCACCCCACCGCATCTCAACCCGCTGGTGGCAGTGCTGGTGCGCAACCAGGAGATGCTGGAATCTGTAGACTGCGCCCTGAGGGCCCACGAGCACTTCTCGGTAGTGCCCTTCGGGTCCACCGCCCAGGCTTTCTCGTTCGCGTCGATCATCGCGGCGCCCTGGGAGACGGCGGCCATCCGCCTCCAAGGCATCTACCAAACCATGAATCACCTCGTCAAAGAAGACCGCACCCCCGTCACCCACACCGAGGTCATGGAGGCCTACAACGCCTTCGAAGTCACCAAGCTTTCCAATAGGGCCGCCACTCGCTTCACCCCTTACCGCCTGTGGTGCGTGGGGCTCAAGAGCGACACGCCCTATGTGAGCGAAGCCTTGGAACAGCAGTACCTTCTCAAGCTCGACGTGCCCCATATCCACGAGCAGGTGCGCACGCCCCATAGCGCCGCCCGACGACTTCTCTGCGGCATCCACTACAAAGAGACAGGCACCTCGCCTGCAGCCTGCCAAACCCGACGCACACAGCTTGCCTCAGCCGAGGCCTCCCTCATTGCCGAGAAGCCCGTGCTTTCTCAGATGGCAGCCCTAGAGCATGCCCGGTGGTGCGCGTTTATGGCCGCCAACGGCTGGCAGCCCATTCAGGGCGACATGGAGGAGCTGGTGCGACTGGCTTCTTTCATGGGCCTTGAGCAGACTCCAGAAAAGCCCTTCCCCCACCGCTCCATACACCTCATGCGCAACTACTACCTGGAGCATGACCTGGTCACCTATCGCAACCACGGCGCCGACTGCCGCGATGACCCTTTCGCAGCCGATCGCCTGGTGACAGTGGCGTCCATTCACGCCATGAAGGACCCCCGCACAGAATAGCGTGCCTGCCAACAGTCAAAGAAGGGCATCCCTGCTGGAAGGGATGCCCTGTTCTCGTATCTTGCACCCGACTCTCAGGCTCATGTTCGAAGGCGCCCCCAGCTCTTCAAAGCTGAAGGGCGCCTTGCAGGTGGCAATGGATGGTTTTCTCGGCTTCATGGAGGCTCTGTGCCTCAGCAGGACGGCTTAGCCCATAGCGCACGTAGCGCAAAGCACACGCAGCACCAACTTGGCAATAGAGACGTGCTGCTTAATCGGCCACGTTGCGGATCATAGTAGCCATGGTGCGCGCGCTCACGGAGAGCTCGGTGTCCTGAACCCCTTCGAAGAGCGAGTTGAACATGCGCTGTTCGAGCTCGGCATAATGAGGAGCCTCACGACGAGCTTTGCGGGTAGCCTCTACACGAAGCGCGCGGCCGTCGATGTGCGAAGGACGCAGCGTCACATAGCCGGCACGTTCGAGGCCAGAAACGAGCTTTTTGACATTCTGACGCGAGTAACCCATGTACGACGTAATGTCAGCCAGCGAGATCTCTGGCGAGCGAGAAGCCAGGACGATTTTGAGTGCCTCCCATTGACGGAAGGTGATGTCGCTGGACTCCGTTTCGAACAATGCCGGGATACGAGTGGTGAGCAGGCGGGTGCCCTCGACGATGAGACGGGCAGCGCGTTCTTGCTCTTCTTGCAGTGCAGCGTCTTGCATTGAGACCCCCTTTTTCCCTCCTACTGACTGGTTCTCCAAAAAATTGAGAAGTTTCCGCAGCCGTTCTAACATACCGTTGTTAGTCGATATGTTATCTAGGTGCCAGTATATCTGCAAGGCTTTTTCTGAATTTTTCTTTAATGTATCGATTAATGGCAATATGTTCTGGCGAACGGCATAACCGCAGCGCATTGGGGTCAAATTCAGATTCTAAAATGATATTTTTGGCTTTCTCCCCTCAATAACTAGCAACAATCGGTCCTTGTGAACGAGTTCCCTAATATTCCAATAAACAGGAATTTCTGAAAGTTTTCTGACAGATTATTTGATCTAACAGTTCTATTGATATCGAAATGTATTAGTTCATTTCTGTTCCTATGGCATCTCGATAGAAGACAGTTCTAAATGATACTATTTCACTTTATATATTTGAATATTTTGTTTATTTGGTTGGTATAAACACCGAGTTTAGACGGCATTTCATTTAATAATTCTCACGCGTTAATGTAGCAACGAGCGTAAGGAATGAAACGACAGGATATTCCTAGTGACTGATATATCAATACACTTTATTGGGGGAGTTTTCTCCCCCAGACATTTAGCTCTTAAAACTCTTTTCTCAAAAGCCAATGATCGAGGTGAGTGCGCAGTCCCCACAGCCTTACTCTTTGGCCGAAGCGTTAAGGGTGTCAAGCACCCAGCGATATCCACCCACATCGCCATTGAGAAACTTCGAGACCCGGCTCACGGTAGTAGAAGACGCCCCCGTAACCCTTTGGACCTGAGCGTAGGGTTGCCCTTCATCCAACATCTGGGCAACCTGAAGGCGTTGAGCCATGTCAGATATCTCGCGGCTGGTGCATAAATCCACCAACAGCGCCTGCACCTGCTCTTGAGTATGGGCTGCCATCACCGCTTCTACCAGTACTTGGACGTCAGGCTGAGACAGCTGAGCTTCGCGCTGGGGATCCATCTGCTGCTCCTAGGGTATAAGACCTGGGTTACAATTCGTTTTTCTATGGTAGCGCGACGGGATTGTCCTACTGGTGCAAACCGAAAGGAAATCATTGTGAGCTTCATCTTGAAATGGCTGATAACCGCTATCGCCACTATCGCCGCCATCAATCTGGTCCCAGGAATCATTGCAGTAGGAGGCCCCTGGATTGGGCCTATTGCCTGCTCGCTTATGCTGGCACTGATCGATGTGTCCATCAAGCCCATACTGCAGGTCTTAAGCATCCCTATCACCGTGATCACTCTGGGCATCTTCTACCTCATCGTCAATGCCCTGTTGCTAGAGCTTGCCAGTTGGCTTTCTACCTCGGTTCTTGGTGTAGGCATCTATATCGAGAGCTTTGGCGCAGCCTTCCTAGGTGCCATCATCATCTCCATCGTCTCAGCCATTCTCTCTTCTGTAATGGGCGCCTAGGAGAAGCAGTGAGAGCTTTTTCGCACAGCTGAGATGTGCCCTCTTCCACTCAGTTTGAGTGGATCGCGTCTATAAAGCTGCGGTCGAATGACGACCCCAATATCTATGGGTCCTGTGTGGCCTGCCCAACTGAGCAGGCCACGCACAACGTGCCATTTGTGCTCTGCTCTCTGCGCCTGGCACAATGCGTTCTTTGTGCCCAAGGCTCGGTGTTTTAGAGGGGGCCAATGTACTGTCCTTGACTGCACCCTAGTTGCGCGTGCGTAAGCTTCCCTTCTAAAACAGACTAACAGGACAAAAAGCGTGCTGTGAATTGGGACGTTGACGCAGGTCAACGTCCCTTTTTTGGGTGTTTAAATCTGGAAGGCTATTTTCACACGGGGACCCTGACAGAGGGTGTGCTGGCAGAGGCCCTATCACCCCAGATGAAGGCTGCAGAATCGAGCCGTTACATCCTAATGGCAGGAGGGCTCGATGAAAAAGGTGATCTATGGAGTCTGCGGGGCCAAGATGTAGAGGAGCGACAACGCTTGCGACTACTAAGTACATTTCTTCCGTACATCTCCTTCGGCACGCGCCTACTAAGTACAATTGAATATGAAACCAACTCTGTGAGCTTGGGTGATGTGATACTTAAATATAAAGTGACGCAGATTTTAGGCAAAATTGGCCTACTAAGTACTTAGTAGGCGCGAATGCATGGAATGGTACTTAGTAGGCATGAAATGCCGCTCAGTCCAAACCCCATCTGCCCTGCGTCCCCATCTCGCAGGTGGATCTGCTTTTGACTTTCCAGAATTTACCTGGGGGCTTTGCGGTTTGAAAGCATCTTTACTTTCAAACCGCCCCCCTTCTGGCCGCAAAGAGTACTAATAAATAATAAAGGTAGATTTGGCCAACAGGTTAGGGAGTGTTGACGCAGGTCTGACACGGGTCAACACCCCTTATCACAGCACACGTTTTGTCCTATAGGCCAAACATGGAGCCACTACGACAAGAAAAAGCTGGCTTGGTTGCCCAAGCCAGCTTTTTCATGACACGAGTGCTCAGTAAAGCCCCTTAGGGGTTCTACTCCTTAGAAGTATCAGGCTCGGAAGCAGCAGTCTTCTTTGTCCTAGGAGTCTTTGCGGCAGGCTTCTTTGCACCTGTCGATTTTGGCTCAGAAACCTTAGCGGTACTCTTTGCCTTGGATTTTGGCTTCGTAGAAGTAGATGCGGCTTTTGTCGTGATAGCAGGTTTGCTTGGAGAAACGGTCTTGGCTGCAGCCGTCTTTTTGGCTGCCGCAGGTCGGGCAGCGGTCTGTTTTGCAGTAGACGACTTTGCCGTCTTTGAGCTGGGCTCCTCAGCTTTAGGTTTAGCTGCAGGCTTGGCTGCCTTTTGACGAGAAGCTGCAGGTTTGGCAGGTTTGGCGGGTTTGGCGGGTTTAGCAGCCGCTGTTTTAGCAGCTTGACCGGGTTTGGCGGTTGGGGGTTGAGTGGTCGCCGGGCCGTCCGCGGACTTGGCAGGCTTTTCAGAGGCAGCCTTCTTGGCCGCAGGCTTAACCGGCTTAGCGGAAGCGGCTGGCTTAGCGGGAGCTTTGACGGGAGCCGAAGGTTTTGGTTCAGCTTCTCCTGCGGGCACAGCCTGGGCAGGCTCCTTCTCAGAAGCTGCCGCCATGGAAGCCACCAGCAGCTCGTTGAAGCGTTTGGGGTTGCCGCTGCCCTTGGCGCGCTTCATGCACTGGCCCACCAAAAAGCCCACCACACGGCTGTTGCCGTCGCGGAACTGCTGGACCTGGTCAGGGCATGCAGCGATCACCTCGTCCACGATAGGCTGGAGGGCGGAGTCGTCGGTCACCTGGCGCATACCGCGCTCGTCCACGATAGCCACGGCATCTTTGCCGCTGGCAGCCATGAGCTCCACCACCTCGCGCCCCTGTTTGGCCGAGATGCCGCCTTCAGACAGAAGGCCTGCCAGCGAGACCACCTGGGCAGGAGTGAGGGCAGTGTCGGCAAAGGTGGAGCCTGCGCTCTTGAGATAGCCGGCCACGTCGTTTACCAGGAGATTGGCAACCTGGACTGCGAGAGCAGGCTTTGAAGCCACGGGTTTCTCGGCAACGGAGGCCTCAAAGAAGCTGGCGGCCTCGGGAGAGCCGGCAAGCTGGGCGGCATCGGCGGCTTTGAGCCCATACTGGGAGACGTAGCGGGCGGCCTTGGCCTCGGGGAGTTCGGGGAGCTCGGCGCGGCACTCGTCGATGAACTCGTCGGAGAGGTCGAAAGGCGCCAGGTCGGGATCGGGGAAAAGACGGTAGTCGTCGGCGGTCTCCTTGACGCGCATGACCACCGTGCGGCGGCGGGAAGGCTCCCAGTGGCGGGTCTCTTGGAAGACCTCGCCGCCCATCTCCAGCACCTCGGCCTGGCGGCGGATCTCATACTCCAGGCCGTCGTGAAGGCTCTTGAAGGAATTGAGGTTCTTGAGCTCGGTCTTAGTGCCCAGAGCAGTGTCGCCACGGCGGCGAAGGCTCACGTTGCCGTCGCAGCGCATGGAGCCGTTTTCCATAGAGCAGTCGGAGATGCCCAGGGCCAGGAAGGTGCGGCGCAGCTTCTCCATGAAGAGGCGGGCCTCCTCGGGGGTGCGCAGGTCAGGCTCGGTGACCAGCTCGATGAGCGGGGTGCCGCAGCGGTTGTAGTCGATAAGGGACTCGGTGGCGCTGGTGATGCGGCCTTCCTCGCCGCCCACATGGATCATCTTGGCAGCGTCCTCCTCCATATGGATGCGCAGGATGCGCACGTGGGTGGAGTAGGAGCTCTTATCGGCAGACCAGGTGACGTTCTTGGAGTTGGCCGGGCGCTCCTTGGCGCCCTCCCCTTCCACGGTAAGATCCAGGTGACCGTGCATGCAGAAGGCCACAGGGCCCTGGGTGGTTTGGAAGTTTTTGGCCATGTCCGGATAGAAGTAGTGCTTGCGGTAGAACATGGAGCGCTTTTGGATCTCGCAGTTGGTGGCGAGACCCGCCTTGACGATGGAGCGGATGGCCTGGCGGTTGGGCACAGGCAGGGCGCCGGGCATGCCCAGGCACACGGGGCACACATTGGTGTTGGGCTCGTCGTCGTGGCTCAAGCGGCAGGAGCAGAACATTTTGGTCTCAAGGGTGGTGAGCTCGGTATGGATCTCCAGGCCAATGACGGCCTCCCAGCTCTCTAATACTTCTTGCAGCGACTTCATGCCAGGTAGCCTCCCTTTCCGGCGAAGCGAGGTGCCACCGGCAGCGCGCCTGCGGCTTTCTCGAGGGCGTGGGCAAAGGTAATGAGGGTGCGGTCGTGGAATGCCGGCGTCTGCAGCTGGGCCGAGACCGGCATGCCAGAGTCATGCCCTAGCCCCACCGGCACCGAGATGGAGCCGTTGCCGGCGATGTTGGAGGAGATGGTGAACATGTCGGAGAGGTACATCTGCGTGGGATCGCTCATCTCGCCAAAGTGGAAGGCGGTGCGGGGAGCCGCGGGCATAAGCAGCGCGTCCACCTGGTCGAACGCCTTCTTGTAATCCTGGGTGATGAGGGTGCGGGCCTCCAGAGCATGAACGTAGTACTCGTCATAGATGCCGCTGGAAAGCAGGTAGGCGCCCAAAAGCTGGCGACGCTTGGCCTCGGCCCCAAAGCCGTGGGCGCGGGAAAGCGATGACTGGGACGCCAAGGTAGCGCAGTTGGGCTCCTGATAGCCGTAGCGCACGCCGTCGAAGCGCGCCAGGTTGGAGAAGGCCTCGCAGGGGCCAATGACGTAGTAGGCCGAGATAGCCGCGTCGATATGGGGCAGCTCCACCTCTTTGAGCGTGGCGCCGGCCGCCTCGAAGGCGTCCATGGCGGCCTGCATGGCCTCGCGCACCTCGTGGGTGATGCCGGCAGCCTCGATAAGCGCAGGCACGTAGCCTACGCAACGGCCCTCGACAGGATCGTCTAAGTGCTCCAAGAAGTCCAGGTTCACGTCTTGGCTGGTGGAGTCCATGGGATCGCGGCCGCCGGCGGTGAGGGCATTCATGGCCAGCGCCACGTCTGCCACCGTGCGGCCGAAGGGTCCCACCTGGTCCAGCGAGGAGCCAAAGGCCACCACGCCGTAGCGGCTCACCGCGCCGTAGGTGGGCTTCATGCCCACGACGCCGCAGAACGATGCCGGCTGGCGGATGGAGCCGCCGGTGTCAGAGCCCAACGCCAGCGTCACCTCGCCGGCAGACACCGCGGCAGCCGATCCACCCGAAGAGCCGCCCGGCACCCGCGACAGGTCCCAGGGGTTGTGGGTCTGTTGGAAGCAGCTGGACTCGGTGGAGGAGCCAAAGGCGAACTCGTCCATGTTGGTCTTGCCCAGAGGGATGGCCCCTGCGGCCAGCATGCGGCTCACGCAGGTAGCGGTATAAGGCGAGTCGTAGGACTCCAGCATTCGGCTGGCGCAGGTGGTGTGCGAGCCCTCCATGTTCATGTTGTCCTTGAAGGCCACAGGCACGCCAGCCAGAGGGCCCAGAGGCTCCCCTTTGGCTCGAGCAGCATCCACCGCCTCTGCCCGCTCCAACGCCAAGTCGTAGGTGATCTCCAAGAAGGCGTCCACCTCGCGGTCGCGCTGCACGCAGGCGTCCAGGGCGGCCTGGGCCACTTCTTTAGCCGAGAAGGACCCCTCCGCCACGCCGCGAGCGATCTCTTGAGCCGAGAGCGTATCCAGATTTGCCATTAGCGATCACCTGCATCCTCGTCGCCGGCTGACAAGATCTGCGGCACGCGGAAGTAGCGCCCCTGCGTGGCCGCTGCATTATAAAGGGCGTCTTCCAGCTCAAGGCTGGCAGCCACCTCGTCAGGCCGCATTACGTTCACAAGGCCGCCGATGGGATGCGACGTAGGCTCGGCCTTCTCGGCAAGCTCTTTGATGGGCTCGAGCATTGCCACCGCGTCGTTCATGTAGCTGGTCATTGCCGCGAGCTCCTCGCTCGAGAGCGCGATCCGGGCGTAGTCGGCGATGCCGCGAACATCTTCTTGGCTTAATGCCATGCTCCGTCCTTTCCTTCTCCGATGCGGGGCCCTAAGGCCCCGTCTCACAGGGCCTTAGGGCCCTTTTCGCGATTGCACAAAGACAGTCTAGTGGAGGCCTTCGCACCCCCTGGCCCAGAGCGGGCTTTGTTCACCTAACTGTGAAGATGCCACATCTATAAATACCGATAAAAACTCTCACCTTGTCGAGGGCCATTTCTGAGCATCGACGTGCCTTTTGACAAAAATGACTTTTAGATGCTGTGCAACTTTGCAGCTAGAGGGGCCTGCTAGGGGACGCGTTGTGAACTTTATCGGGGGAATGGGTCCGTTGGGTTGGGAGATGGGTGGCGAGGGGCTCCAAGGGGGCTATTGTCTAAGACATGATCACTGGGCGTGTGGCCCGCTGTGGGGCCAACGTCAGGGAGAGCTCATGAAAGGAGCTTCACAAATGAGTGAAATTATTGATGTCTATGGTCGCGAGGTCCTCGATTCGCGCGGCAACCCCACCGTCGAGGTTGAGGTCACGCTGATCGACGGCTCCACCGGCCGCGCCATCGTTCCTTCCGGCGCTTCCACCGGTGCCTTCGAGGCTGTCGAGCTTCGCGACGGCGACAAGGACCGCTACATGGGCAAGGGCGTTCTGGCCGCCGTTGAGCATGTGAACAATGAGTGCGCCGACGCCCTCATTGGCCTGGACGCCTGCAACCAGCGCGCCGTGGATGCCGCGCTTATCGCTGCCGATCCTACCGACAACAAGGGTACCCTGGGCGCCAACGCCATCCTGGGCTGCTCTCTGGCCTGCGCCCGCGCTGCCGCCGAGTCCGTGGGCCTGCCCCTCTACCAGTACCTGGGCGGCGTGAACGCCCACGTGCTCCCCACCCCCATGATGAACATCCTCAATGGTGGCGTGCACGCCGACAACAACGTGGACTTCCAGGAGTTCATGATCGTGCCCGTGGGCGCCCCCACCTTCTCTGAGTGCCTCCGCTGGAGCACCCAGGTGTACCACACCCTCAAGAACGTCCTCAAGAACTCCGGCCACAGCACCGGCGTGGGCGACGAGGGCGGCTTCGCTCCCGACCTCAAGAACAACAAGGAGCCCCTGGAGTACATCGTCGAGGCCATCAAGAAGGCCGGCTTTGTGCCCGGCGAGGACTTCATGATCGCCATGGACCCCGCCACCTCCGAGCTCTACGATGCCGACACCAAGACCTACAACCTCAAGGGCGAGGGCCGCGTGCTCACCTCTGACGAGATGATCGACTACTGGGCTGAGCTCGTCGAGGAGTTCCCCATTGTCTCCATCGAGGACGGTCTGGACGAGGAAGACTGGGAGGGCTGGCAGAAGCTCACCGCTCGCCTGGGCGACAAGGTCCAGCTCGTGGGCGACGACCTCTTTGTCACCAACGTCAAGCGCCTGCAGAAGGGCATCGACATGGATGCCGCCAACGCCCTGCTGGTCAAGGTGAACCAGATCGGCTCCCTCTCCGAGTCCCTGGACGCCATTGAGCTGGCCCAGCGCAACAAGTACGCCTGCATCGTGTCTCACCGCTCCGGCGAGACCGAGGACACCACCATCGCTGACCTCGTGGTTGCTACCAACGCTGGCCAGATCAAGACCGGCGCTCCCGCCCGTACCGACCGCGTGGCCAAGTACAACCAGCTGCTCCGCATCGAGGACGAGCTGGGCGACTCCGCCGTCTACGCTGGCCGCAACGGCTTCAACGTACTGCGCTAAGTCTCTGCCGATAAGAACTCCCTAAAGCAGGGGTTTGCATCATCGAAGACGCTTTATGGGGACCCGTGCATCAAGGGATGCGCGGGTCCTTTTAAATGTGCAGATCTTTTTTGAAGCCCTCACGTCATCTTTGTTGGAACCGAAAAAGCCTCCCTCTGCATGGAGCCGAGAGGGCTCTCTAAGCAGGAACGTAGAGAATCCCTGGCTGGGAGGTGGAGGGGGTGGGAAAGGGTCTCTCGATCCCTCTGAATTAGTGCTTCATTAGTGTCAATAATACGTAGCTAACGTAGCAGTTTTCTGTATTAACTACAAAATAATGTAGCTAATGCAGTATCTATTCAGAGGGTGGCGCACCCTAGTCTACACTAGCTGTCAGCCTTCTCACCGTCTGGTCGCCATAGGCCTATTAGCCACGGGCGCGCTCCTGTGCAGCCGCCTGCGCCTGCGTCTCCTCTACTTCCAGCGGTTTTGCCGGAGTCGCCGGAGCGATGCCCACAAAGAGCAGGCCCACGCAAGCACTCACGATAGAGGCCCCAATGAGTACTGCCTGAACGCCCCAAAGATCAGCAAGGAAAGGTGCGAAGAACAGCGGGATGACACCGGCAAACTGGAGGCCTAGAGACATCACCGACATCACTCGGCCCGTATAGGCCAAGGGCGTGCGGCGCTGCACCAACAGGTCGCGAGTAGGCGCCAGCATGCCAAAGCCGAAGCCGGTGACCAGCTGGCCGATGGCTGCAAACTGCCACAGCGACGTGCCCACATAGATCACAGTGCCCACCCCTACCACCGTGAGCATGATCGCACAGCTCTTGATGGTGATGCGATCTTTGGGCAAGCGCACCATCACGGCCGAGCCAAGCACGCATCCCACTCCCATAGCCGCTGTGAGCCAGCCCAGAAACTCAACGGGCACCCGCAGGATGTCGCGATAGAAGATGGACTCCAGCGAATCGAAGGCTCCAAAAGCGAAGTAGCCAAAGAAGCCCAAACAAAAGAGGATCGCCAGGAAACGGTCTTTAAAGGTGATTGAGAAGCCCGCCGCCAAAGTAGCCAGTTTGGCCTTGAGACCCGGCTTTTGGGCGTGAGCAGGCTCCGCCGCCGGAGCCGCGCCCGAAATCATCTGAGCCGAAGGCGTATAGCGCTGTTGGATGCCAAAGACCACCGCCGCACCGGCGGCAAAGAACGCGGCCGATACCAAAAAGACTGCCGACAAAGGCAGCACCCGAGTAATGGCAGCCCCCACCATGGGGCCGGCGATAATGGCAACGTTGGTACCAAGATAAAGAAGGCCGTTGGCGTCTTGCAGGCGGTTTGTTGGCACCACGTAGGGCGGCAATGACGAGAACGACGTGTTGGCAAAACCCACCAGCATGCTCCAGAAGGCAAAAAACGCCAGGAGCACGCCAAAGCTGCCGGCAAAAAGGCTGTAGGTGATAAAGACCGCAGCGGTGAGGATAAGGGTGCCCAGGAGCGTTTTCCTGGGTCCTATGCGGTCTACCAGAGGTCCTGCGCAGGCAGTACCCAACACAATGAAGAGGTTGCCTGTGAGCATCATGAAGGAGATGCCAAAGGCGTCCGACCCCAACGCATAGGTCGCAGTGCCAAAGACACCCACGAAGTAGCTGCACTCGACGCCCATGCGGGCGAAGAGTCGGGCGAGAAAGAGCTGAAGGTCGGCTTTTGAGGTGAATCTCTGAGTGAATGATGAGGCAACGCGCCTCGCTACGTGGTTCATGGGAAGCTCCAAGGTGTTAATTGCAAATGTGATTTGAAAGATGGACAAAGCGCACTTAGGGACAGGTCACCTAAGGTTCGAACACCCACCCAGCACACATTGCGCATCACTCCGTCTTGTTGAGCTTCATCGAGCGTGTCCTTGGGGCTCTTGGCGCTTGCAGGGAGCGCTGGAGTTATTGGCGGACAGCTCAACTCACTGTACTTAAGCATCTATGGATGTGCAAGAGACAGACGGGGCGCCGAGATAGGAAAATGTGGATTGATCAGCCATTTGACAGGGCGCGTGCGTTTTGGCGAGAGCTTGCATGAACGTGTTTAGGCGATGTTGGTTAAAAGGGTTTGGATGGTGTGGAATCGAAGGCTCTGCATCTCTGTATTGGTCCTAAATCGAAGGGTTTTAGGCCCTCAGAAAAATAGCTACATTAGCTACGCTCTTAAGCAGATGATACTAACGTAGTAACTTTTCAGAGGGATGCAGCACCCTATTGATCCCCCAAGAATGACTCACCGCCTGCTTGGCACCGCTCATCTCACCAAGCTCTTCCTAGGTTTCACGACAGATATAAGGTTTCCCGCAGATTCTCATATTCCCGCAGATTCTCATATATTCCTACTCCAAAAGGGGTATTTTATTCCGGTGGCATTGGGACACCACGTCGAGTCCCACCACCTCACCCCGGCGCTCCTCATCGCACGCCGGCGAAACGCCCTTGTTTGGCAGCCCATATCGGTTGCCCCGAGCCCTAGGAGCACTCATGGCAGAACCGCTGCTCTCTGTATCCAACCTCTCGGCCTCTGTGGACGAGAAGCCCATCCTGCATCAAGTGAACCTCACTGTGGATCCCGGCACATGTCACGTGCTCATGGGCCCCAACGGCGCAGGCAAGTCCACTTTGGGCCATGTCATCATGGGCGACCCGGTCTACCAGGTCACTCAGGGCACCATCACCTTCGATGGCCAAGACCTTACAGACGAACCTACCGATAAACGTTCCCTTGCCGGCTTGTTCCTCTCTTTCCAGGCCCCGGTTGAGATCCCGGGCGTGCCCCTCTACAGCTTCCTGCGCACCATCTGCCAAAAGCGCCCGGAGCTCAAGATGACCGCGCGCCAGTTCCGCAAGCGCGTGACCGAGCTCGCCCAGACCCTGGACATGGATCCCTCCTATCTCACCCGTGAGCTGGGGGTGGGCTTCTCGGGCGGCGAGAAGAAAAAGGTGGAGATGCTGCAGTTGCTGCTGCTCCAGCCCAAGCTCGCCGTCCTGGACGAGACCGACTCCGGCCTGGACGTGGACGCCCTGGGCGTGGTGTCTCGCGGCATCCAGGCCTATCGCGAGAGCTGCGACGGCTCCCTCATCGTCATCACCCACAACACACGCATCCTGGAGCGCCTCCAGGTGGACGAGACCCACGTCATGGTCGACGGCACCATCGTCGCCACCGGCGGTGCCGACCTCATCCCCTACATCGATTCCCACGGCTTCGAGGGCTATGAGGCTCAGGCACAGCAAGCTGCCGAGAAGGCCGCCCTTCTCGGCAAGGACGAGATGGCTCCTTCGCATACCACCGGCAAAGAGGAGGCCTAGAGTCCATGGCAGACATCACTCAGGCAGATCCCAGGTTGACGGAGGGGGCGCAACGCACGCGGTCCCAAGTTGCCGATGTGGATCGCAGCCTCTACGACTTTGTGAAGAGCGAAGAGGGCTACGAGCGTTTCTCGGATGGCCTTTCGCCGCAGATCGTGGAGGAGATCAGCCGCAAGAAGGACGAGCCCCAGTGGATGCTCGACCTGCGCCTTCGCTCCCTGCAAATCTATGAGAGCACTCCTATGCCCGCCAATTGGGGACCCTCCATCGCCGGGCTGGACATGGCGAACATCTCCACTTATGTGACCAGCGGCGCCAAACAGGCAGACTCCTGGGACGAGGTGCCCGAGGACATCAAGGACACCTTCGAGCGCCTGGGCATTCCCGAGGCCGAGCGCACCAGCTTGGCCGGTGTGGGCGCCCAATATGACTCCGAGCTGGTCTACCACAACATGCGCGAAGAGGTGGCAGAGCTGGGGGTGGTCTACTCGGGTATCGAGGAGGCCCTCCACGGCCCCTACGAAAAGATGATCCGCCAGCACTTCATGAAGCTGGTGCCGCCCACCGACCACAAGTTTGCCGCGCTCCATGGCGCGGTGTGGTCCGGCGGCTCCTTTGTCTATGTGCCGGCCGGGGTCGAGGTGAGCTTCCCGCTCCAGAGCTACTTCCGCTTGAATGCCGCTGGCGCGGGCCAGTTCGAGCACACGCTGATCATCGTGGAGCCCGGGGCAGACCTGCACTTTATTGAGGGCTGCTCGGCGCCTAAGTACAACGTGGCCAACCTCCACGCCGGCTGCGTGGAACTCTTTGTGGGCGAAGGGGCGCACCTGCGCTACTCCACCATCGAGAACTGGTCCAAGAACATGTACAACCTCAACACCAAGCGTGCGCGGGTTGAGGCCAACGGCTCCATCGAGTGGGTTTCGGGTTCCTTCGGCAGCCACGTGAGCTACCTCTACCCCTCCAGCCTTTTGGTAGGAGAGCGCGCTTCCTGCGAGTTCACCGGCATCACCTTTGCCGGCGCAGGCCAAGACTTAGATACCGGCTGCAAGGTGCACATGGCGGCGCCTCATACACGCGCCTCGGTCTCTACCAAGTCCATCTCTAAGGGCGGCGGCGTTTCTACGTTCCGCAGCTCGGTAGTAGTGACCCCTCGAGCAGACGACGCACGAGCCTCGGTCTCCTGCCAATCGCTCATGCTGGATGACCGCTCGGTCTCCGACACCATCCCGGCCATGGACGTGCGCAACTCTTCGGCCCAGGTGGGCCACGAGGCCACCATCGGCCGCATCTCCGACGACACCATCCTCTACCTCATGAGCCGCGGCATCCCTGAGGACGAGGCCCGCACCATGGTGGTGAACGGCTTTGCCGAGCCCATCTCCAAAGAGCTCCCCCTGGAGTACGCCGTCGAGATGAACAACCTCATCAAGCTTGAGATGGAAGGAGCCATCGGCTAATGGCAGACGCAACTGTAGCCCAGCTTACCTCGGTGGATCCGGCCCCGGCCCAAACCTGGAACTGGCTCAAGATCAACTCCGGCACCCTGGAGGTGCCTCTCTCTGACGCCCTGGCCTCCATGGACGGCCATCAGCTCGCCCAGCTGGCAGACACCCAAGTGCCTCCTGAGGCCCAAGGCCTGCTTTTGGGCGTGGGCACCCAAGCCACCGGCTGGATCGACGGCGACGCCACCGCCCGCCAGGTGGTGCGCGTGGGCGCCGGGGAGACCCTGGATGAGCCGGTCACCATCCTTTGCGAAGCCGCCCAGGGCGACCGCGTCCAGACCACGGTGGTCTTGGAGGAGGACAGCTCCTGCCAGATCGTGGCGCTGGCCTTAGGCAAAGAAACCGACAAGGGCACCTCCGGCCAAGCGCTTCGCATCGTGGCAGAGCCTGGCGCCAAAGCCACGGTGTACCTGCTCATCGCCCAGGGAGACAACCAACAGCACATCGACGGGGTGGGGGCTCTTCTCGGCGAGGACGCCACGCTGGACATCCATCACTACATCTTGGGCAGCCAGTCTTCGGCTACCGGCGTGTTTGTGGACCTGGTGGGTCAAAACGCCTCTCTCAACGCCACCCTTTCCTATGTGGGCCGCGCCAACCAGACGGTGGACATGGCGTACCAGGTGCTCCATCACGGGCGTCGCACCTCGACGCTCATCGGCGCCAACGGCGTGCTTTTGGGCAACGCCCACAAAACGCTGAGGGCCACCATCGACCTCTCCCGAGGCTGCAAGGGCGCCGAGGGCACAGAGACAGAGACCGTGCTGCTGGCCGGCGACCAGGTGGTCAACAAGACGCTGCCCACCATCCTGTGCTCCGAGGACGATGTGGCTGGCAACCACGGCGCCACCATTGGCTCGCTCTCGGCTGAACAGGCCTTCTACCTCGCCTGCCGCGGCTTGTCCGCCGCAGATGCCAACGACCTTATGGCCGAGGCCATCGTGGACGCCGCTGCAGCCGCCCTGCCGCCCCAAGCCTCCGAGGCCGTCATCGCATGGGCCCAGGACAACCTGGGTGACGAAGGGGCGGAAAACGCCCGAGCGGCCGCTCAGCTTGCCCGCGAGTTCTAAGGCGCTCGGCTTCGCGCTCCTCGCAAAGCGCCCACGCCGCCCCACGGTCGCTCTTCTCCCCTCTTGCCTTTAAGGAGGCGCTCTATGACTTCTGATTCCTCTTCTATCCAAGCCCCCGCCACCTCCTCGGATGCTGCCAGCAACTCCACTCAAGTGGCCCCGGCCGCTCCCAGCCCCGCGGAGCCTACCTCTACGCAGATGGGACCCCGCACCCAAAACGCCGCCCCTGCGCAGGATGCCTTGACCTATGCCACCGCCTGCGACTCTTCAGTGGGCTCCCGCGGCCCGGGTGACTTGGCAGAGACGGCCCAGCTTACGGCCTCTCCGCACTTATCGGCAGAAGAGGCGGCGAACATCCAGATCAACCCCTATAAGGCCGACTTCCCGCTCTTTGCCGCAAAGCCCGGCACCTTCTTCTTAGACTCCGCAGCCACCGCCCAACGCCCTGCCTGCGTCCTAGAAGCCCAGGAGAAGTTCTACGAGAGCACCAACGCCAACCCGCTGCGTGGCCTCTACGAGCTGTCAGTCGAGGCCACAGAAGCCATCGATGCCGCCCGCGCCAAGGTGGCCCGCTTCATTGGCGCCGATGACCCTCGAGAAATTATCTTCACTCGCAACACCACCGAGTCGCTCAACTTGACAGCCCGCTCCTTGGGCGACCTGCTGCTTCGCCCTGGCGACGAGGTGGTCATCACCGTCATGGAGCACCACTCCAACCTCATCCCCTGGCAGCAGATCTGCCGAGCAGCCCACGCCAAGCTGGTCTACATGTATCCCGACCAGGAGGGGCACCTATCCGACCAAGAGATTGCCGAGAAGATCGGCCCCCGCGCCCGCATCGTCTCGGTGGCCCATGTCTCCAACGTGCTAGGCATCGAGAACCCAGTGAAAAAGATCGCTGAGCGCGCCCATGAGCAGGGCGCCGTCTGCATCGTGGACGCCGCCCAGTCTGCGCCTCACATGAGAATCGACGTCAAAGAGCTGGGTTGCGACGTGTTGGCCTTCTCGGCCCACAAGGTCTTTGGCCCCATGGGCATCGGCGTGCTTTGGGCCAAGATGGACCTGCTCGAAGCCATGCCGCCCTTCCTTACCGGCGGCGAGATGATCGACTCAGTGACCGAAACCGAGGCCGTCTGGGCCCCCGTCCCCGAGAAGTTCGAGGCCGGCACCCAAGACGCCGCCGGCATCCACGCCACAGGGGTCGCCCTGGACTATGTGGACGCCGTGGGCATGGACGCCATCCAGGCCCGCGAGCAGGCCCTGGTCACCTATCTCTACAATCGGCTCGCCAGCCTGCCCTACGTCACCATCTATGGCCCCACCAACCCGGTCAAGCGCCACGGTGTGGTGGCGTTCAACCTGGACGGCATCCACCCGCATGATGTCTCTAGTCTGCTGGATACCAAGCATGTATGCATCCGCGCTGGCCACCACTGCGCCCAGCCTTTGCTGCTGCGCCTGGGAGTGGACAACACCAACCGCGCTTCGGTTGCATTCTACAACGATAAATCCGACATCGACGCCCTTGTCGATGGCCTTGACTTTGTTTGGGGGATCTTCAATGGGAGCCGCTGATCTTTACACACCCGCCCTGCTGGAGCACGTGAGCCATCCGGATTACAACTACGAGCTGGAGGGCGCCACCTGCTCCCATGAGGGCATCAACCCCAGCTGCGGCGATGACCTCACCCTCCATGTGAAGCTGGGAGACGACGGCGCCATCGAGGACGCCTCCTGGACCGGCGTGGGTTGCGCGGTAAGCCAAGGCTCTGCCGACATGATGAGCGACCTGGTCATTGGCCGCACCCCTGCCGAAGCCAAACAGCTTTGCAACCTCTTTGGCCGCATGGTGCGCGGCGAGACTCTGAGCGACGCCGAGCGCGAGGAGCTGGACGAAGCCATCTGCCTGGAATCCATCTCCCATATGCCCGCCCGCGTCAAATGCGCCGAGCTGGCCTGGCGCACTTTGGACGAGATGCTCTCCGGCGCCACCGAGCCTTCCTCCACCGAGGGCGACGATGCTGCTGCTAACTCCCCCGCCCCGGCAACGGCAGCCAGCCCCCAGGACGGTCGTTAGCATGACCGGAGCCATTTCTACCAAGGGCCGCTATGCCCTGCGCGTCATGCTCGACATTGGCCGCCGAGACGGCTGGGTCTCTCTGGGTGACATCGCCCAGCGCCAAAATATCTCCCGCAAGTACCTGGAGCAGGTCATGTCTCTGCTCATCAAAGCGGGCTATGTGAAGAGCCAGCGCGGCAAGGGCGGCGGCTATCGCTTGGCCGAATCCCCGGAGCACTACACCGTTGGAGCTATTTTACGCGTTGCCGAGAATGGCCCCCTCACACCTGTGAGCTGCCTGGATTGCACCACCGATACGCTCTGTCCCCGCGCCGACGAATGCCCCACCCTGCCCCTCTGGCGCGAGCTGGGAGAGGTGACTGCGCGTTTCTTGGACTCCAAGACGTTGGCAGACCTTTTGGTAGACGCTAACGGCAATCCTGTGGAAGAGATTCCCAGCTGCCGCTAAGCTGGCTACAGGTTTGCTGCTGCAAGCTGTTGTCTGCAAGAACAGGCGCAACAGGCACTTCAGGTCAGGCACTTCAGGTCTCAGATCAACTAGCTACGTCCCTCTAAAAATAAGCTACCTTAGCTACATATATGTAGCTAAGGTAGCTTTTCTTTATCGGTTACACTAAATGTAACTAACGTAGATTGTTTTCTGAGGCAATCCTACCCCATACCCGCCAAGCTGAGGTACTCCTATCCCATACCAACCAGGCACGTTAAACGAGTCGCCAGGCATTCCGGTGAAGCGCAATCACGCCGCACACAGCCTTAGGCAGGCCAACCTCCGCGCCACTGGCCAAGGCCACCGTAGAGCGGGCGCAAAGAAACGCCTACGCGCTCGTTACCGGCATCGATGATCATATTGTTGCCGGCATAGATGCCCACATGGCCGCTGTGCCACACCAAGTCGCCGGGAAGCAGCTGGCTCACGGGCTTCTTGGGAGTGCGGTCTGCCTGGCTCTCGGAGTAGTGGGGCAGGCTGATGCCAGCCTGAGCAAAGCAGTACATGGTAAAGCCAGAGCAGTCAAAGCGGCGGCCCACAGGATCGCAGGCACCATAGGCATAACGGCTACCAATCATGGAATAAGCGGCGTCCAGCACGGCTTGGCGGGCAGAGGAGCTACCCTGAGGGCGCGAAGTGGTGCCGGAGGAGGAGCCGCCGCCGGAAGCGCTGGAGTTTCCACCGCTCGTGCCTCCGCCGTTGTTAGAAGCACCGCCACCATTGTTGGAAGCACCGCCACTGTTGCTGCCGTTGCTAGAGGCTCCCCCACCGTTGTTGGAGGTATTGCTCAGGGCGTTGTTCACCGTGGCAGCCACCTCGTTGCGGGCAGAGGCAGCCTCTTGCTCGGCTTGGGCTCTGGCCGCTTCTTGCTCCTCTGCGAGCTTGGCCTTGACGTCGGCATCCAAGCCGTTCACATAGGCCTCCGCGTCAGCGACGGCAGAGTTCAAAGAAGCTTGCTGGCTTTCCTGATCGGCCAATAGCTGGGTTTGCTCGGTCTTCTGGTTCTCCAGCTGGGTCTTGGTGGCTTCCAGCGTCACCTTTTGGTTCTCCAGCGACGTCTGCAAGTCCTTGGTCTGCTGAATGGTGTCTGCCTGCTGTTGCGAGACCTTGTCGGCGTAATAGACGCGAGAAATAAAGTCATCAAAGCTGTTGGCGTTGAGAATGATGGAGAGGAAGTCAAGGCCGCCAGCTTTGTAGTCCAGGGCGACGGTGCGGCCAAGGTTGGAGCGGCGCTCGGCCAGCTCGGCGGTTTTGGCCTCGATGTCTGCCTGGGTATCGCTGATCTTTTGGTTGGACTCGTCGATTTGGGCTTGGGTCTCTGCCAGCTTGACCTTGGTGCCGTTGAGCTGCTCGCTTACCGAGCCGGCTTGATCGTAGAGGTCGTCCAAGCGAGCGTTGGCCGCATCGAGCTTGGCCTGCAAATCAGAAGCGGTGTCTGCATAGACAGGAGCGGGAGCCACAGCTCCCAAAGACAGTGCCAGCAACGTGGCTCCAGCGAGACCACAGAGTTTGGTTTTTAGCGTCATGGCGCCTCTCTTGGTTGCATATATAGTGTTCCGGCTAGACGCGAGGCTCAGAAGTAGAGAATCGCCGCCGGGGAATGGGGCTTGAGTGTTCCCAAGAGACGGGTGTCATCCCATGGGATTCTCTATTCTAGAGGGCCTATCTGCTCATAAGCGTAACTGAGCAGCACCTCCATAGACCCTAAATGCGGCCAGCGGCGCAAAATCAGTTCCAAACTGCATCGCAAATGGGACCTGCCGATAAAAACAACCCCCTTGAGCTGGGTAAACAAAAAGTCCCCTGAAAAAAGAAAAGACCCCACCGGAGCGGGGCCTTTTCTCGGCATTGAAGGAAGGGGATTTGAGATTGCACCTTCCTGATATGTCAGTGAAAGGCGATACGATGCCTTTTGGGCCTCGCCAGCAGCGCAAAAGCAGCAAGCAAAGCCGTGAGCGAGAGGTTAGTTCCAGCCCTTGTTGGCAGAGCCAAACTCCTGGATCTTCTCGGCGGTCTTGGCCTTGATGGCCTCGGCGCCGGGCTTCAGGAGCTTGCGGGGGTCGAAGCCCTTCTCCTTCTTGAGGCCGCCGTCGGCGATGTAGGCCTCGGTGGCGTCGGCAAAGACTACCTGGAGCTCAGTATTGACGTTGATCTTGGCAACGCCCAGGTCGATGGCCTTGGCGATCTGGTCGGCGGGGATGCCGGTGCCGCCGTGAAGTACCAGAGGCAGATCGCCCACCTCGGCCTTGATGGCCTTGAGCACGTCGAACTGCAGGCCGGTCCAGTTGGCAGGATAGAGGCCGTGGATATTGCCGATGCCGGCGGCCAGCATATCGACGCCCAGCTCTGCGATGGCCTTGCACTCGGCAGGATCGGCGCACTCGCCAGTGCCGGTGATGCCGTCCTCGGTGCCGCCGATGGAGCCCACCTCAGCCTCGATGGAGATGCCCTTGGAGTGGCAGATCTTCACCAGCTCAGCAGTGTTCTTCATGTTGACGTCGAAGTTCTCCTCATGGGAGCCGTCGTACATGACGGAGGTGAAGCCGGCGTCGATGCACTCCAGGCAGGCGTCGTAAGAGCCGTGATCCAGGTGCAGGGCCACGGGCACAGTGAGGTCGAGAGCGTCATACATGGCGTGGACCAAGGCAGACACGGTCTTGTAGCCGGTCTGGTACTTGCCGGCGCTCATGGAGCACTGAATGATGAGGGGGGACTGGGTCTCCTCGGCAGCCGTCATGATGGCATGGCACCACTCAAGGTCGTTAGTGTTGAAAGCGCCTACGGCATAGTGACCGGCCACGGCATTGTCGAGCATTTGCTTTGCGTTGACGAGCATGTCTAACCTCCATTGGTCAAGGTGTCGTCAAGGGTCCCCTTCCTGTGGCGACCCACACATCTATGGTCATTATGACGGGCCGCAGCCGCGGGCTACCCCCTCGATCCTTGATTTGCTCCAAATTTCCGATGAAATGCCCAAAGTCCCTCTCTTCGCTCGCAAATATGTCCTTTTATCAGCGGTCATTTATCTTTGTACTAATAACAATGCCCCCTCTTCTGCATCCAAAAGATGAGAAGGGAGGGCATCGCGAAAGGGCTTCAAGGCGTCATCGCCAGCGGCTCCCGTTGCCGAGAAACCCGTGCCGCCTCAACCTAGAACCTAGGCCTCGTGGCGACGTTTGCGCCACACCAGCGCCGTGGCGCCTACCGCCGCAGCAGCCAGAGCCCCCAGCCAGCCGGCGGCAGAGGCACTGTCGCCGGTCTTGGGAAGGATGCGCCGCAGGAGCGCTGGTGCGGGCTTGAGCGTATTGGCTGCATCCACTGGAGCCTCTGCAGGAAGCACCGGGCCGGTGGCGTCGTTGGGATAGGCAGCCGGCGTGGGATCGGTAGACAGCGAGTTGGCGAAATCGCTGGTCTTGGCAGGCTCTCCAGGCTCAGGGCGAGGCTCGGTGCCAAAGATGGTGGCCGTGGTGGAGTCGGAGGGGTTCACATAGGAAGCCACCGCATGGTTGCCAATGTCTTTGCCCTCGGCCTCCTCAGTGACCTGCGCGTCGAAACGCAGCTTGATGGTCTCGCCTCCCTTGAGATAGCCGCCGTAGACCGACAGCGAATGGGAGAACGGGTCGTAGACAGTATCCTGCACTTCCTTCTCGGCGCCGCCCGGCAGGATCATCTTGAGAGAACCGGAGACCACCTCGAGGCCCTCAGGAAGCTCGTCGGAGATGACCAAGTCATAGCAGCAGGTGGAGGGGTCGTCCTCGTTGGTGACGGTGATCTCGTAAGCCAGCAAGTCGCCCACATGCACCTGGCCGTCCTCATGGGGCGTGGTGTTGGCAGACTCTTTGGAGACCTGCACCTTGGCAGGATCGGGGTCAGAGGGAGCCACCGGGCCAGAGGTGCCGGGGCCGCTCTCGCTCTGGGGACCGGACTTGAAGAGTCCGTAGGTGAGCGACAGGGGGCCTGCCATAGCGCGCACGCCGTCCGAGGCCTCGCGCTCATAGTTGGCCTCGAACTTGTAGGTGCCCACCTGGGACAGGTCGATGGGCTCGTCGGCGCCCACCTCCACCCACTGGCCGTCGGCGCTCTGGCGCATGAGCTTGAAGTTTTGGCGCTTCATGCCCACAGGGATGTTGAGGCCGCCCTTGGACTGGGCCAGATTGAGCGCACGCTCGAAGAGCTGCTCTTGGGTGATGGTGCCCTTGCTGATGTTCTCAGAAACCTGGATGTCGGCGCTGAAGGCATCCGGCTTGTCCTCAGGCTCGCCGCCCTCCTCATCCCACACGATGTGATGGAGCACCGCGGTGACCTTGGCGCCGCTGGGCCGCACAAAGGTGGTGGTGAGGGTAGACTCGCCGGTTGCAGTGAGCGCGGTGGATTCGTCGCCTGTGACCTCGCCTGCCAGGTCGCTCGCGTCGGCGGCAGCCTGCTTGAGCTCGGACTCCTTGGCATGGAAGTGCAGGGTATCGGGCTTAGCGGACAGGTCATGGCCGTCAGCCTTGGCCAAATCCCTCAAGGTAGCCAGAAGCTCGTCGCGGGAGACCGCGGTCTTCTCGGCATCGTCGGCTACTTTCTTCACCTTGACGGTGTACACCAGGGTGATGTCGGCAGGCTTCTCGGGATCGCGGTCTTTGTCTGCCGGGTCGTCGGCAGGCGGGTTCTCGTCGCCAAAGGGACCAGGGGTGCCGTCGGGAATCTTGATCTCTTTGGGAAGTTCGGGGGTATGGTCTGGGTCGTCCGGATCGGGCTCGGGGTCTTTGACAGTGTCGGTGGGCTTGGTGCCAAAGGCGCGCGCCACGTTGGGCAACGTCTGAGGCTCGTTGTAGTTGAGGCGCTCGGAAGTGACTTTCACCTTGAAAGTGGCGATGGCAGACTCGCCGCCATAGATGTGGCCTACGGCGATATAGAGCTTGCGGCTGGCGGCATTGTAGTCTGCGGTGAAGTCATCCTGGGTCAGCTTGGCGCCCAGGTTGGTGGTGACCTCGATGGAGCCGGGGATGTATTCCATGCCGGCGGGCAGCTCGTCTGCCACCTTGGCGCCGTAATAGGCCGAGCCCACCTTGCTGTTGGCGAGCGTGATGGTGTAGAGCAGCTGGTCGCCCACCTGCACGATCTCTTGGTTGGCGCGCTTCTCGGCGCCCGGAGTGGCATTGGACCAGGTCTTGGTGATGGAGATATCGCCTTGGTCGGGATCGGGATCGGTGGGAACTACCACGAGATCGTGGTCGTCGCGGTCGTCGGGATCTTTGGCGGGGTCGTCCGAAGGGTCGTCCTTGGGGATGGGCACAGTGACGATGACCTCGATGCGCTCAGGATCGCCATCGGGATTGTCAGGATCGTCGCGCTCGATGACCACGGGGATGTCCACATGGTCTGCCTCGGGATCCTCTTCGCGCTTCTTCTTGATCTGCTCCTCGACCTCTTTGGCGATGTCCTCTGGGGTCTTGGGATCGTCTGTGTCGCCGATCTTCACGATGCGGTCGCCCGGCTTGATAGGGCTGGGGTTGTCAGGGTCAGGCTTGGGATCCGCATCAGGGTTGGAAGGGTCTGAGGGCAGCGGCTTCTTGGCATCGTCCAGCGGAGAGTCAGGCGTGACCTTGTCCACCGGCACGCCGGGCTTCACTGGGTCTGTGGGCGGGTTGTCCGGGTCGGGCGTGGGGTCAATCAGATCGCCGCCGAGAATATCCTCCACCTCCTTGACCGGGTCTTTAGGATCTGCAGGATTGGGATCGGGAGTGGTGGGATCTGCGGCGGCGGTGACCTTATCTACCGGGTTGCCGTCTTTGTCGAGGCGGTTGTCCCAGTCGAACTGGTCCTTGTTCACGCCGTAGATGCCCTTGGCAGAAGACTCGCTGGTAAGCTGCGGCGTGCGGTCGGGGTTGGCAGAGTCGACGACGCTGGTCTTTACCTCCACATCCATCTTCAGGGTATAGGTCTCCTCACCAAAGATGGTGGTGAGCGAGTCTACGGTGACCACGCCGTCTTTGATCTTGTCTTTCACTTGGTCGGTGAGGTCGATTTCGTTGCCCAGAGGATCGACGGCCACCAGCTTCTTGAAGATGGCGTCAGCAGGCACCGAGATGGTGACCACCGGGTCGATGCATGCAGAGTCTGGCGTGGTATTGGTGACCTTGACCACCGTGCGCAGCACATCGCCGGGGCGGATGGTGCCGTCTTCTCGGGTGGTGTCATAGGTGGTTTGCGTAATGGAAAGCTCGGGCTTCTTTGCGAGGTCGGGGAATACATAAACGTCGAAGGACTTGGTGGCGCCCGAGAACGCGCCAGTGCCCTTGAGCGTGGCAGTGATGGTGGTTTTGCCTGCCGAGAGAACCTTGGCCTTGGCCGCCACACCGTAGTCTGTCTTGTTCTCCACATAGGTGCGGTCGGTGGTGTAGCCGTTGGGCTCAATGGAAATCACCGTGGGATTGGAGCTGGTGAACTCGATGTCGCCGATGGAGTTTGTTTGCACATAGAGCGGGAACCAATCGTCGTGGTGGACGGTGACATTGCCGTCATCGTCTACCTCGTCGCGGAAGCTCTTGACCTCGATGTCGTCGCGAATGTTGCGCTTTGACTCGTCCTCCCCTTCCGCAAGCGCACGATCGCGTTCGTGGGTCTCGTCGAGCTTGAGCTTGGCATCGTTGGCTGTTTGCTGGCTGTCTTCCAAGCCCTCGCCATTGGGCACGTAGCCGGTGCCATCCTCGTTGAAGAGCTTGAAGTCAGGGACCGCAAGGTCGATTTGAACCACAGACTCGCCGGTGTCGGATTCGTAGTAGTTCACATAGGCTGAATCGTTGTGAGCAGGCGTAAAGGGCTCGCCTGGGCCGTCTTTCTTGAGGTCGCTTGGACCTGCAGGCTCGTCTTCCTGGGTGTCGCGTGGCGCGGCGCCCTCCTTGGCGCTGGTATACTCCACCAACACGGTATGCTCGTTGCCTTGGCCGCTTTTATCGGCAAGGCCAAAAGCCTCTAGCTGCGAGCGGGTGAGGTTGAAGTACGCCATGGAATGCTCGCGGCCCGCGTCGTCCTTCTCGATCCACTGGTTGGCGGTCTTGGCATCTTCCATGTCTTGGCGGGTGAGCTCTATGACGCCGCCGTGGGCTTCGCTTACCTTGCGCCCATCGATATAAAGCTGCAGGCGGCCGGTGGGAGCCTTGCACTTGGCAGAGCTCATGGCGCCGGAGCCATCTGGCAGCAGTCCGCTGGTAATATCCACCGGCACTACCAAGTGATTGTTGGTAGCGGCGTTGAAATTGCCCGCATTGTCGTCCTGCGCCCAGGTGGGGGCGGTGTAAGTCTTGCTCTGCTGATTGCCGTCTTGGTCGGTGTACGTGAGTGTGACGCCTTGCTTTACCTCAGCAGTAGTAGCCGAGCATACGGGGTAGATGACGGCTTGTCCTGTGGCGCTATGCCCCCAATAGGTTTGGGCGAATGTCGTGTTGTTGTGATATTGATCGGAGCGCACCTCGATCTCGTAGAGGCCGGCGTCAGACGGGGTATGGCTGCCGGTTACCGCAGCACTCAAAGCCTCGCCGTCCTCGTTCACCTGTTGGAAGTTGTACTTGATGGCCCCGTTGTCGTTGAGGCTTCCGCCGGCAGGATTCTCCACCCTGATAGGATTGGCTTGCACGTCCACAGGGGTCAGCGCTTCGCCGTCGTAGTACTTGCTCCAGTTTTGCTTGATGAACGTCTCGTCCAGCGTGAAGTGCTCCCATTCCTTGGCCACAGTGTCGCCGGAGCCTGAAGAACCGGAAGGCAACGTGGTGTTAGAGGAGAGGAGCTTGTCGCCCACATAATAGTGGAAATTAGCATCGATCTGATGATCTCGGTTCGTGCCGGCCGGCAGCCATAGATAGAGCTTGCCCTGAAGGAAAGATGCCGGGGCTCCATAAGGCGGGGTAGTGGGGAACTTGTCAAGCAAGAGCTCCCACGACTCAAGATGGGCATTGAGATTGGGGGTCACTCCAGCCTCGCTGGCCATCGACTCGATCTTAGGCGCCACGTTCACCGTCATCATGGACACCTTGGTCTTGTGCTCCAGGTCGCCGTAGGCCAAGCCATCGTTGTCGTTGCCCTGGAAACGGCCGGGAGTGCATTTCACCGAACCGCCGGTGATGACTACATAGCCCTGATTTCCGCCAATCTCCAAAAATGAAGGGTTGCCGCCAAAACCAGGCTCCAGAGTACCGCCTGTAATAAGGATGGTATGGCCCGTGTTGGTGCCACCGCAACCTTGGCCAAAGGCGTTGGAGTGAAAGTAGCCTTGGGCCTTGATATAGCCGCCGTTGATGGTGATGTCGCCCGCAATGGTGTGATTTGCAGTGCGAGAGATGAGGGCATCCCGCAAAGGATAGGTGGTAGTGTGGCGTGACATGCCGCCGGTATAGGTGCAGCCGCCGCCGATGGCAGCGCCGTGGTAGGAGGCGCTGGCATCCACAGTGCCGCCATTGAAGGTGGTAGCGGTACCGCCGCCTGCATGGCCGCCGCCGATGCCGCACCCAGAGCCGTTGCCGCTGGGGTTGCCGCCAATGGCGCCGGGGTCTTGGGCATAGGCTCGGATGTTGCCGCCATTGAAGGTCATGTCGCCAGAATTCTCGATGGGACCGCCGCCAATGGCAGCAGAGCGGACGCCGCTGTAGACCGCCAGAGAACCAGGGTTGGCGCTCTCGAGGTTAGAGAGGCTGGAAGCCAGGTCGGAGCCCTTCCCCGTCGAGGTCTTCACTGTGCCTTCTTTGGAGACATAGCTGACTCCCGCAGGAATCATGCCCTGCTCGGGAGTGATGGGGTTTCCGGAGGTGTCCACATTGGTCACCGCGTCGTCGATCACCAGGACCGAGCCCTCGCCGCAGCGAAGGCCGGGAAATTGTGCAGCCGAGGTATCGTTGCTGCCCGTGTCTTTCGTGGCGAAGTTGCTGTTGTAAAGAGTGTTGGCAGTACCATCCGCAAGAGTGATATGCACAGTGGTTTTGTTGGCCACATCTGCCTCTGACACCTCAGAGGTGCCGTTGCCAGAAACATGGGAGTTGGTTGCGATGTCCATGGGGAACTTGCTTTTGATGTTCACGCCAGCGAAGACGATGTTGGCATGGACGCCAGGGGCCACTCGGATACCTGTGGACACGGCAGTGCCGGCGCCGGCGGTATTACGGATGGTATAGGTGCCGTTTTGCTTGATCACCAGCATGGATATGTTTTGGGTGTTGGTGCTCCCCGTAGGAAAGCGACGGCCGTCTTGGTATTGCAAATCCTCGTTGCTGCCGCGACCAATGCGAGTATAAGCAACGGTCTCCAACGCATAGTCGGTGCCAGCCGTGCCACCAGAGACGGTGAGCCCACCGTAGTCGGTCTCCACACCCGCAGCTGCAGCGGCCTTCTTGAGCACTACATCGGCAGTGTCGTTCACAGAAGGCGTCACTAGCTCCACGCTCACCGCAGCAACAGGAGCTGCCTCTTGCGAGGAGGGCGCGTCCTTCTCGGCAGGGAGGGCGTCTGGGGCCTCTGGTTGGCTCTCCTCTGGAGCGGCTTCCTCAGAAGGTGCGGGGTCTGCCGATGCCTCTGGGGCCAAGAGGGCTGCCTCAGACTCCGAGGTGGCCAAAGCAACAGAGTCCAAAGAGGGCGCCCCTAGCTCATCGGCCAGCACCTGCATTGCGGCACCCGGAGCGAACATCTGAGTAGCCAGCAGGAATGTGAGCGCGAAGGCAAAAATGCGTTTCTTGATCATTGATACGTTCATACTTCTGCCTCTCATAAGAAACGTAGGGCTCAGAGGGCGACGACAGGTCTTGCACCCTGATCGCCTAGGGGGTCCAAAAGTAGAGTTATCTCTGAGTATACTCTGATAACCCATATTTTCACGTCACAGAATCCACTAATTTATGCCACTGGTTGCCGAGGTTAATTGCTATAGTTTTATATTTTTGTATATCTATATTTTATATTTATATATAGTGCATGCATAAAGGGTTATTGGGCAACCTCATTCACGATTCCAAAAAAGTCCAGCACCCCTGATGAGGGATGCTGGACTTTGCGAGACTATCGGTCGCGCTTGCGGCCTTGGCGCTTTACTTCCTGAATGCTAGAAGCGCTTGCGGCGCACGGCTGCGGTAAGGGCGACAGAGGCGCCCCCCAAGAGCGACATCAGCGGCGCCAGTGTCGCGACATCGCCGGTCTTGGGCATGATGCGGCTCCCGCGCGCGGGCAGCACCGTCACCTTGGTACGGTTGGCCACTCCCGCCTCAGGCGACGGATAGACAGGCTCGCCGCTGGAGACGGAGAGGAGGCCGTCCTGTTGAGCCAGGAACGAGTCCCAGCCCTGGGGCGGGTCATAGCGCGTGCCAGGCGTCAGAGGGGTATGTCCCTCGTCAGGAAGCTGCGAGGGCTTGGTGCCGAAGGCACGGGCCACGTTGCCCACATCGCCGGAGAGCGCCTGCTCGTTGACCGTCGCCTCGAAGGTGAGCACGGCAGAGGCGCCGCCGGCGATGTCGCCGGCTGCCACAGAGAGGCGGCGGCTTGCCGCGTCATAGACATTGCTGCAACTCACTGTGCGTCCGGCGGCAGTCTTCAAGGAGACGGTGGACTCGTCGAGGGTAAGCCCTGCGGGCAGCGTGTCCTCGATGATGGAGTCGAAGACCATGGAGCCGGCAGTGCCATTGACAAGCGTGAGCGTGTAGAGGATCCTGTCGCCCACATAGGTCTCCCCCGAGGAAGTAGTGAGGTTTTGCGCAGTCTTCACCAGCTGGACCTCGCCATCTTCAGGATCGACGATCTCGCTCACAGGGATCTCGTGGCGCGCCGGGAGGGTAGCCAGGCCTTCGCTGGCCAGGAAGGCCTCCAGGCCACCCGCAGGCGCGAAGCTCTTGCCGATGGTGGGCTGCTCGCCGTCCACGTCGTAGGCACTGGGCTTGTAGCCATGGCCCCAAGCATGGTCGACGATGGTCTTGCCGGCCGCCTTGGGGCCAACCGTAGCGTCGTAGACCAGGCGCACCGAGGTCCCCGCGGGCATATGGCCTGAATGCACGCCGATGGTGCGGCTCGTGGCGTTATATGCCTCATCGGCCACAGGGAAGGTGAGGTAGTCGTCCTGCGAGGGCTGGGAATTCTCGGCATCTTGGACGTCCAGAGAGGCAGCCTCATCTTCTGCAGCCAGAGCCAAAGGAGCCTGGCGCAATGCCTGGACTTGGTCTTCCTCTGCTGCCGAGAAGGTCTCGACGCCGCTCATGGGAGCTGCCAGGCGCAGACGGAAGGTTGAGGGCGTCTGGATATTGGGAACCTCTACATGGATGGAGCCGGGAACCACCTCGAGCCCTTCGGGCACCAGGTTGCGCAGCACCGTGTCATAGAGCTGTGTGTGATCCTGGGTATTGGTGAAGGTGGCGGTGTAGCGAATGGTGTCGCCCACCATGGTATGGGAGATATCGCGAGTGAGGTTCTCTCCGGTAAGGTCCATGGCGAGACCTTCATCGGCAGGGTCGGCAGGAATGATGCCCGACTCAGTGCCCGTAGGCGCGGGGTCCGAAGGCTTGGGCGCGGGAGTGCCGCCATCAGGGAAGTTGTCCCAATCGGTGTCCTTCCAAGGATCGTAATCAGGATCTGTGGGGTCGTCGCCGGGCTTGGGGTCTGGCACGAAGGGGTCGCCGGGCTTAGGCCTAGGCTTGGGATTGTCGGGATTGTCCGGGTTGTCGGGATTGTCCGGGTTGTCTGGGTTATCCGGATTGTCAGGATTATCAGGGTTGTCAGGGTTATCCGGGTTGTCGGGATTGTCAGGGTTGTCAGGGTTATCCGGGTTGTCGGGATCCGGATCTGGATGCTCCTCTTTCCAACGGTCGCTGGGGGTTTGGCCGGTGCTATAGGCCACATTGGTGCCCTGGGTGCCTTGGGCGTCAGGGGTTACCCGGCACTTGAAGGTCAAGGTCACCTGCTCGCCGCCGTAAAGGTCGTCCACGTAGAGGGCGATGACGCGCGACTTCTCGCTGTAGACGCTGTCGCTCACCTCTTGGGTGGCGCCGTCGACGCCCGTGAGCTTGAGGGTGCCGGGAATGAGCTCCAAGCCTTGAGGCAGAGGGTCGCAGATGGCCGGCGAATACCAGGCGGTGTCTTTGCCCCGGTTGCTCAGGGTGATGGCGTAGGCGATCTCGTCCCCCACCATGGCATGCTTGGCCTCAGGATGGGTGAGGTTCTCAGCAGTCTTTTCCACCGTGACGTCAGGCTTGGCATCGGGATCGTCAGGATCGGGGTCCATCACAGGATCCTTGGGGATGATGGGCAGCGGCGGGACGACGCCGGGATCTGTGGGATTGGGATCATAGCTGGGGTTATCGGGATTGTTGGGGTCATCGGGATCGTCTGGGTTGTCAGGGTCTCCCTCTGCGCCGTCGCCTATGACCAAGATGTCTTTGGGATCCTTGGGGTCGAGAGGTGTGGGATCTTTGGGAGTCTCACCAGGGGCTGGATTCTCTTTGACGCCGTAGGTGCCCTCGCCACCAGGACCAGGTTCGATATCCTTGGGATCGTCGGGGTTTTGCGGACGGTTGGCGGTGCCGGACGCCAGCTTGGCTTTGAAGCGCATGGTTACCGACTGGCCACCGTACACGGTGCCCACGGAACTGGTGACCTTGGAGGCTGCCTTGTCGAAGATGTACTGGCCGTCTCCTGAGCCTTCCTCTGCCGCCAGCGCATCCCAATCGAAATCGCTCCATTTGAAGCCCGCATTGGCAGCAGCTGCATAGAACTCATCGGTGCCCAGACGAGTGGAGACGTCGGGAGTAGCGTAATTGTCGGTAATGCTCACGCTGTCTTCGATCAGCTCCAAGCGAGGATCCATGGTGTCCAAGAGCTTGGCGGTTTGCCAGGCAGAACCTTTGACCAGGTTGAGACCGGTGACCAGATACTCGATCTCGTCGCCGGGACGCGCAGGCTCGCCAGGATGGGTGAGGTTGTTGGTGACCAGGCGAATTTGCACCTGGGGCTTTAAGGACTCGTCAGGGATGACACGGACGTCCAAGATGACCTTGGTGCCGGTGTAGAGCGCATTGGGCGCCTGCTCCATAACGATGCGGGTGGTGCCGCAGCTGTTGACCTTGATGTTCACTTTGCCTGATGCGTCGAGCACATTGCCTTCGCTGTCTGCCACAAGCTCGGCCACTGCGCCATTGGCGGTGCTGCAGGTCATAGGCATGGATGAGGTGGACTCGAACGTGAGGCCCAGGGTCTTAGACGAGTACTCGCTGTAGCGCAAGGTCACCGATTTGTGGACCACCTTGGTGCCCTTGTCATCGGGATTGTCCGGGTTGTCGGGGTTGTCAGGATCGTCGGGATCAGGATCGACGTCTTCGATGTCGACGTTGGGGCCCTTGTCGGGATCAGGCTTGACGTCGGTGGTGGGAGGCACCGGCACGATGAAGGTGTCGTCTTCCTTGGCGTTGTCGGGGTTTTTGTCGACGCCCTGGATGTAGTTCTTGTCGGCCTTGTACTCGATGTTCACCTTGTGCTCGCCGCCCTTGGAGGCGTCTTCGAGAGCCTTGAGCAGAGCGTCGTTGTTGGTGGGATCGAAGTAGTAGGTCACCTGTGTGGCGTGACGGGTCTCGGTGCCGCCGGTGGTGGAGGTCACGGAGAGGTCGGGGTTGGCGATAGTCGAGCCTTTGGAGGCCTCCACCGCTTCTTTGGTGAGCGCAATAGGCTTACCCACCTCTTTTCCGTCAATAGAGACCTGGAAGGAGCCGGTGGGTGCAGCGCAAGTGAGAGCCGTGGTATTGGCGCTGCGAATGTTGAACTGGAGCTTCAGGCGGTTGCCGGCCATACCGGCGTCGGCGTTCTCCTGGGTGATGGGGGTCCAGGTGCCGTCGTCGGCCAGATTACCCCACTCAGGGGCGGCTTCCATGGTAAGGACGGCGGGCACGGCGTTGATGGTCGCCACACCCTTGGCCTGATGGCCCCAGTAGCTGGCAGCGTAGCTGGGGTCTTTGGCGTACTGGTAGGAAGTCATGGTCACTTGGAAGCGGCCAGTATCGGCAGGCAGCGTGGCACTGCCCTCTTCGGACTCACTGCCGGTAGGCACCCATTCACCCGCCTCATTTTGAGCGAGCATCTGATACTTGAACTTGACTTCTTCTGGCTGGTTGAGCGTCTCTTTGACAACGCTGTTACCTACAGTGCGCTCGATATTGATGGGATGCGTGGCATCCACGGTGAGGGCTGGGAAGGGCAGTCCATCATAGTCCTTCTCCAACGTCTTGGCGTAGTCTGAAGGGAAGTCGAACTCGATGTAGCGCTTCACTGTCTGAGTAGCATCGGAAGCCGAGGGCTTGGCTATGAAGAGGGGGTCGATTTTCTTCACAGTGCCGTCGGCCTGCCGCACAGACATCTCGATACGTACTTCTTTTTCTGCATTGGGCTTGGCTACCCATTCGGGAAGCCAGAGATAGAGCTTACCGTTTTCAAACTCGGTGGGAGCTCCGTAATGGGCATCCTCGCCGCCGATGAACAGCTTGAAGTCTTCTAGCTTCTCGTTGCTGAGCTTCTCTGAGGAGGTGGAAAGATCCACCGTGAGCATAAAGACTTTGTCGGTGGCAGGCAAAAAGCCGCCAAGGGCCGTGACGTCATCCCACGTAGTCACACCCTGGGTGTTGTAAGCAGTATCTCCAATGCCCTGAAACTTGTCCTTTGAAGAGACGAAGGCCGAACCGCCGGTGACGATGGTGTACGCGCCTTCTCCGCCGATATCTTTCCTGGAACTTTTAGACACTGGATGAAGCGTGCCTCCGGTCACTCGGACGATGCGGTTGGTGGGAGGGGAACCGCATCCGCCACCGAATCCATTGCCATGCTCGTAGCCCTCGGAATAGAGATAGCCGGCATTAATATAGATATTGCTGCACAGGTTGTTGCCTGTGGCAGTGAATCCGGTCTGGTTGCCGCTACCGTTGCTGCCGGACCATCCGCCGCCTACACCAGCACCGTGATAGGAGCCATAGGAGTGGATCCGAGCACCATTGAACCACATACTGGTGCCTCCGCCTTTGGCACCTCCGCCGATACCGGACCCAGAACTGTTGTTTCCGCTGCTGTAACCACCATTGCTGCTATGGCCGCCCCATGCGTAAGAGGTAATGTCGCCACCATCGAAATACATGTGCCCGGCGATCTCGTTGGGGCCAGATCCTATGCCGGAAGCATCAGGCCCGCCCTTCACCACAAGTTTTCCGGGATTCGAGGAGGCGAGACATGTGACCGGGTCGCCCTTCGAAACCGCTGTGCCGTTGTCCAAGGTAGCAGCAGTGTCCACTACACCGTTAAGCACCTCCACATGGATGGAGCCGCTCCAGTTGGCTACAGCGTCATCAATGTAAAGCGTAGAATCTTTGCCGCAGTGTATGCCCGCGGCTGCCACCGTGCACTGGAGATTGTTGGTAGTGCCGTCGGCCAAAAAGAGCTTGAGGGTGGTGCCGCTGCCCATGAGGTTGATGGGCGAGCTGTTGGTGTTGGACGTGATGGTGACACCGGCAAGGGTGATGTTGGCCGATGCGCCCTGCTTAATCTGCACCGTACTGTTGGTCAGGGTGCCCTTGAACGTCAACGGCGTTGAGGTGTTGACCACAACGGTGGCGCCGCTGACGGTATAGTCGGTACCGGCCACGCCGCCGGAAATAACCATGCTCCCCACTGTGGTGTCGGCTGCTCGAGCCGCTGCCTTCGCAGGCTGTGAGGCAGCTTCAACACCCGGTTGAGGAGCCTCTTGCTTGAGATCTCCCTCAGCTTGAGAAGGTGCCTCCTTCGACACCTCGAGATCAGCAGCTGGGGATTCGGGCTTCTCGGCAGCCGAACCGTCAAGTTGCGCCGCTTGATCGTCTGAGACCTGTGGGTCGAGCGCAGACTCATCCTGAACCGCGATTAGCTCAGAATCTATGCCCTCCCCCACGACGGATTGCGCAATGGCTTCCAGGCAACCTGCTGGCAGCGTCATCTGCACTGTCAGTAAGAGCGAAAGCAGGAAGGCGAAGGTGCGTTTCTTAGATATGTGGCCTTTCATGACTCCCACCTCTCGAACAGATGCCCCAAACCGAGTCGAGTGAGCGTTGGCGCACTTTATCACGTATTAGTGAATATACGCCCCTATATTCTATTTTCAATGTACTTTTAGGTATGTAAAAGGGTGCCTATTTTTCAGAAATCAATAGGCTGTTATGCAACCTATTACCAGGTTGTTTGCGATAGCAGTAGATATGAAGTCTAGAAATGACTATTGATATTCATATCTGTTTATTTATTGCTTGCGTTGATGCTTAGTATGTATTTTTATTCCTGAAACTCGCAGGCGATCCTTGGGGGATGCCTGCTTCGGTAACGGCTGGCAATCTGTGCTAGTTGGCAGTGGAGGCTGCCAGTCTGTGCAGGATGGCAGCAACAATTTGATGTCCTTCTGCCACAAACACCAATTTGGCGCTGGGGTTTTACAAACCCCAGCGCCAATCTACCTAGATTGGAAGGCTGTAAGACTCCATGGTCTTCCATTCTATGCTGGTTGGCAGAGATACCTGCCAACCTGTACTACTTGGCAGAGCCCCTGAGCTCCAAGAACGGTTACCGCTTTCCCGCAGCAAATAAGTTCGCAGACCTGGCTTCCCTTGGGAAGCCAGGTCTGCGGGCGGAGCAACAGTGCTTGAGAGGGTATCCGGCAAGATCCTTCTGTGCTGTTGGGCTTTTGCGAGATTTGCGGGTTTTGCCCAACAACATCGGGGGGATGAAGTCGGATTTTCCGCAACACCCCCGTTGTTGCCAGGGTAGCTAGTACGCAATACGAACGGCCACCCCGACAATACGGGGCAGCCAGCAGGCCGTGGACTCGCAAGCAGCGGCCGCCCCAGATGGCGCGAGGCAGCCAGCCAGCAGCGAGGTACCCGGTAAGCTACCCCAGATTAACGGTCCAGCCCAGCGGCTACCTCTCTGGCGCACAGGAGGCCGTCGGCGATGGCGCTCACCACCAGCGAGGCGCCGGAGCGGGTGTCGCCCGCCACATACACGGGAGTCGAGAAGCCCGGTGCGTCAGGGGTGCGCAGGGCGCGATGGTTTTGAGGCGCCGTGGCGGGCAGCGGGCGCTGCTCCTGCACGGCCACGCCAAAGGCTTCCAAGAGCTCCGGAGCAGGGCCGGTGAAGCCCATGGCGACAAGCACTAGCTGGGCAGGGATTTCTTCTTCAGAACCCTCGATGCGCACTGGAGCGCCGCCAGACCAGTCCAAGCGAGCAAAGCGCAAGGATTGCACCGCTCCGGTTTCGTCACCCAGAAGCTCCAGGGTGTCGGCGCCAAAGGTGCGCGGATCTTCGCCCTCCACCTGAATGGCTTCCTGCTGGCCGTAGTCCACCTTGAGCTCGATGGGCCACTCGGGCCAAGGGTTGGAGGGCAGACGATGCTCAGGCGGCTGAGGCATGAACTCCAGCTGGCGCACCGAGCGCGCGCCTTGGCGCAACGCGGTAGCCACGCAGTCGGTGCCGGTGTCACCGCCGCCTATGACCACCACGTCCTTGCCCTCGGCGCTGATGGCTGGGTCATAGGCCGCACGATCCCCTCCGGCTCCCTCCACTGCCTTGGTGGACGCAGTGAGGTAGTCCACGGCCAATACCACGCCATCCAACTGGGCGCCGGGCACCCTCAAGCGCCGAGGCTCCCCTGCCCCTGCCGCAAGCACCACGGCGTCGAAATCGCCGCACAGCCGAGAAACGCTTTCCTCTGCGGCTGCGTCATAGTCGAGCTCGAACGCTATCCCCTGGTCGCGCATCCACTGGATGCGGCGCTCCACCACATCCTTGGGCAGCTTCATGGCAGGGATGCCATAGCGCAGAAGGCCGCCGGCTGCGTCGGACTTCTCGAAGACGCGCACCGCAAAGCCCCGACGGCGAAGCTCCCAGGCAACGGCCAAGCCAGAAGGCCCAGAGCCCACCACCGCCACAGAAGTCGGAGCCTCCCCAGAGGTGGCGGCCCCAGAGGCTGCGGGTTTATCGGCAGCCGAGAAGAGCGGAGCCGGGCCGCCTGAAGCCCATTCGTGGTCGGAGATGGCGCGCTCGTCGTCTTTGATGGTGGTGGCTCCGCGATCGCGGCCCAGGTTGCAGGCCGCCTCGCAGAGGGCCGGGCATACCCGTCCGGTAAACTCCGGGAAGGGGTTGGTGATGCGCATGCGGGCAGCCGCCTGGTCCCAGAGGCCGCGCCAGACAAGATCGTTCCACTCGGGGATGAGGTTGTGCAGCGGACAGCCACTCGTCCTGGCGCCTCCAAAGGAGGCGCCGGTCTGGCAAAAGGCCACGCCGCAGTTCATGCAGCGGCAGGCTTGAAAGCGCTGTTCCTCGTCGGGAAGCGGAAGCGCGATGTCGCCAAAGTCTTTCAGGCGCTCCGCCACTGGCCGCTCGCCATGCGTGGTGCGGTCGAACTCTAAGAAGCCGCCAACTTTTCCCATGGTCTACCTCCCCATGCGCATGGCGTCGAAGGCCATGGTCTCGGCCTCGGAGCGGGTTGCGCCCTCGGCCATCGCCGAATCCATCAGTGCCGTCACTCGCGCATAGTCGCGAGGGAGCACCTTTTTGAACTTGGGCCCTAGCACCTCGAAGCGATAGAGCAGCTTGATGCCCAAGGGGCTCAGGGTATGCCCCACGTGCTCCTGAATAAGCTCGCGAATGATGGCCAGGTCCTTCTCGTCTGCCGGAAGCACGTCTACCAGCTCGTGGTTCACCCGGCCGTCCAAGGTGTTCAACTCGTCGAACACATAGGCCACGCCTCCGCTCATGCCCGCGGCGAAGTTCACGCCCACCTCGCCCAGGATAAGGGCGACGCCGCCGGTCATATATTCGCAGCCGTGGTTTCCCACTCCCTCGCACACCAGCGTGGCTCCAGAGTTTCTCACGCCAAAGCGCTGGCCAGCCAACCCGTTGATGAAGCCTTTGCCCGCCGTGGCGCCGTAGAAGGCCACGTTGCCGATGGACAGATTCTCGTTGAACTTGTAGGTGGCCTTGGAGCTGGGATGCACCGCCAAAATGCCTCCCGACAAACCCTTGCCAAAGTAGTCGTTGGCGTCGCCGGTGATAGTGAGGCTTACGCCTGCAGGCAAGAACGCGCCAAAAGACTGGCCGCCGGAGCCGGTGCACTGGATCTTGATGGTGTCGTCTGGCAGCCCCTCGGGATGCTGGGCGGTCACTGCCGCGCCCAGCATGGTGCCCACGCAGCGGTTGACGTTGGCCAGGTCTGCGTGGAAGGCGATGGGCTCCAAGTGCTGGCGGGCCGCCGCGGTATAGGGGATGAAGAGCGTGGCATCCAGCGTCTTTTCCAGCGCCAGGTCAAAGGCCATCTCATCCAGGAAGCGGCGGCCGGCGGCCCCCGGGATATCCAGGCCGTAGGCGTTGGCGCCGTTGGCAAGCACTGCAGAGAGATCCAGCGTGGAGGCCTTCCAGCCGTCGGCTTCTTCCAGCTGCACCAGGCACTCGGGATGGCCCACCATGTCATCCACCTTTCTAAAGCCCAGGTCTGCCATGAGGCGGCGCAACTCCTCGGCCACAAACATCATGAAGTTCACCACGTGGTCGGGGCTGGCATGAAACTGGCAGCGCAGGCTCTTGTTTTGGGTGGCGATGCCCGCCGGACAGGTGTCCTTTTGGCAGTCGCGCTGCATGAGGCAGCCCATGGCGATGAGGGGCATGGTGGCAAAGCCAAACTCCTCGGCCCCCAGAAGGGCAGCGATAGCCACGTCGCGGCCGCACATGAGCTTGCCGTCGGCCTCCATGACCACGCGGGAGCGCAGGCCGTTTTGCAGCAGCGTTTGCTGGGCCTCTGCCAGTCCCAACTCCAGAGGTAAGCCGGCATGGTAGATGGAATCGCGAGGTGCGGCGCCGGTGCCGCCGTTGGATCCGGAGATGAGGATCTTGTCGGCACCGCCCTTGGCCACACCGGTGGCGATGGTGCCTACGCCGGCTTCTGCCACCAGCTTCACCGAGACGCGCGCGCCCGGATTGGCGTTCTTGAGATCGAAGATGAGCTCGGCCAGGTCCTCGATGGAGTAGATGTCGTGGTGGGGCGGCGGGCTGATGAGGCCCACGCCCGGGGTGGAGCGGCGCACCTCGGCGATCCAGGGATAGACCTTCTTGCCTGGCAGGTGGCCGCCCTCGCCGGGCTTGGCGCCTTGGGCCATCTTGATTTGGATCTCCGTGGCGCTGCCCAGATAGCGGCTGGTGACGCCGAAGCGTCCCGAGGCCACCTGCTTGATGGCGCTCTTGGCGGTGTCGCCGGGCTTCCACCAGGGGGCGCTGCCGGGAGCCAACGGCGTCTCGCGGGCAGGATCCTCGCCGCCCTCGCCGGTGTTAGACCGGCCGCCCAGGCGATTCATGGCGATGGCCAGGCACTCGTGAGCCTCTTTGGAGATGGAGCCGTAGCTCATGGCGCCGGTGTTGAAGCGGCGGCAAATGCTCGCGGCGCTCTCCACCTCTTCCAGCGGCACAGGACCAGAGGGCAACGGCTTGAAGCCCAAAAGGTCGCGCAGCATCATAGGGCGGCCGGCCCTGTGCACATGGGCCACATACTCGTCCCAGAGCTCCTGGCTGTTCTCGCGGCAGGCCCGCTGCAACAGATAGATGGTCTGGGGGTCGATGAGGTGCTCTTCTCCCGCAAAGACGCCGTTGAAAGGGCGCCACTTGGTCATGCCTGAGCTAGGCAGCTGCTCAGGCGAAGGGCTTTGGGCGATGAGCTTGGCCTCGTGGTAGCGCTCGGAAAGCTCGCGCTGGATGTCGTCGAAGGTGAGGCCGCCCACGCGCGAGGGGGTATCGGTGAAGCAGTGGTCCACCACTTCGGGCGCCAGGCCCACCGCCTCGAAGATCTGCGCGGCATGATAGCCCTGCATGGTGGAGATGCCCATCTTGGACATGATGGACACGATGCCCGCCGTGACCGCCTTGTCGAAGTTCTGGATGCCCAGCTCCGCCGAGACCGCCAGCTCCCCGGTAGCCGCCAGATGCCGGATGGCATCATGGGCGCCCCAGGGGTGGATCCCCGATGCCGAGAAGCCCACCAGCGCCGCAAAGTCATGGGCGCACAGGGCATCCCCGGTGTCCACCACGATATCGGCCTTCATGCGCAAACCGCGCCGCATGAGGTGGTGGTGCACTGCGCCCAGCGCCAACAGCGAAGGCACCGGGATCTCGTCCGCGCCTGCCCGATCGCTCAAAATTATGATGTTGACGTCCTGGGCTATGGCCTCCTCTGCCTCTTGGCAGAGACGGTCCAAGGCCGCCTCTAAAGCCCCCGCAGGAGCGCCTGCGGCTATGGTGCACGCAAACGTACGTGCCGAGAAACCCGTGCGATCCAAGCTGGAGAGCTTTGCGAAGTCCTCTTCGCTCAAGATGGGCCCATCCAGTGCGATGAGGCGGCAGTTATCGCGGGCGTCCTCCAGGAAGTTGCCGTGGTTTCCCAGGTAGAGCGAAGTGGAAGTCACCAGACTCTCGCGCAGCGCATCGATGGGGGGATTGGTGACCTGGGCAAAGAGCTGGTAGAAGTAGTCGTAGAAAGGCCGGGGCTTGTCAGAGAGGCAGGCGAGAGGAATATCGAAGCCCATGGAAGCCAGCGGCACCTTGGCCTGTTCTGCCATAGGACGCAGCGCCTCATCCACATCATCGTAGCTATGGCCCAGCTGAGCCATAGCAAAGGCAAAGGGTGCGCCATCGAAGGGTGCGGGTTTCTCGGCAGCTTGAGAATCTTCTGGCACTGCCAGGTCTTCCAGGGTGAGGGTCTCGTCTCCAATCCAGCGGCGGAAGGGCTTTTGAGCCGCCAGATCGTTGCGGATCTCGTCGTTCCAGAGGACGCGGCCTTCGTCGGGCTGCACCAGCAGCATCTCGCCAGGACCCAAGCAGCCGGCCTCCAGGATGTCTGTGGGATCGATGTCTAAGGTGCCTACCTCGCTGGAAAGCAGCAGGCGCTGGTCGTGGGTGATGTAGTAGCGGGCTGGTCGAAGGCCGTTGCGGTCCAGCGAGGCGCCCAGGGTGCGGCCGTCTGAGTAGGCGATGGCGGCCGGGCCGTCCCAGGGTTCCATAAGCATGGACTGATACTGGTCGAAGGCGCGGCGCTCAGGGGTGAGGTGCTTGTTCTTGTCCCAGGGCTCGGGGATGAGTAGGGAGGCGGCGCGGCTCATAGAACGGCCGTTCATCACCAAGAACTCCAGCACGTTGTCCAAAATGGCCGAGTCCGAGCCCTCTCGGTTGATCACCGGCAACACGTCTTCGAGCCTGTCGCCCAGCACCGGCGAATAGAGCTCGGGCTCACGGGCGCGCAGGGCGTTGACGTTGCCCTTGAGGGTGTTGATCTCGCCGTTGTGGATGATGTAGCGGTTGGGGTGCGCCCGCTCCCAGCTGGGGGTGGTGTTGGTGGAATAGCGGGAGTGCACCAGGCAGAGGGCGCTTTCTACTGCGGCATCGTTGAGGTCGGTGAAGAAGCGGCGCATCTGGGTGGCCAGCAGCATGCCCTTGTACACGATGGTCCTGGCGCTCATGGAGCACACATAAAAGATGCGGCCTCTGAGGGCGTGGGTCTTCTCGGCGGTCTTCTCGATGGTGCGCCGGCACACATAGAGGGCGCGCTCGAAGTCGTCGCCTGCTGCCACAGACTCGGGACGCCCAATGAAGGCCTGGTAGATGGTAGGCATGGTGTCGCGCGCCGAAGCCCCCAGGTCATGGGCGTCCACCGGCACCTTGCGCCAAAAGAGCAGCGGCAGACCGTGGGCCGCGCAACCCTCCTCGAAGATGCGGATGGCCGCTTGAACCCCAAAATCGTCCTGGGGGAAGAAGAGCATGGCCACGCCATAGTCGCCTTCGTCGGGCAGCAAGCAACCCTCTTTTTGAGCCTCTTTGCGGAAGAACCTATGCGGCACCTGCATGAGGATGCCCGCGCCGTCGCCGCAGGAGCGCTCCAAGCCCACGCCGCCACGATGCTCCAGATTTACCAGTACTGATAAGGCATCGTCTACCATCTGGTGGCTCTTCTTGCCCTTGAGATGCGCCAGGGCGCCGATGCCGCAGGCATCGTGCTCGAACTGCGGCGACCAGAGGGTGCGTGGCTGCTCAGCTTGTGTCATAAGAACTCCCTCGACTGCTCCATCTATGGAAGGGGCAGAGCGCCCAAGCGATACAGCTCAATAGCCGTCGGTTGCGCCTGGACACACGTGTCCCATGGGCTCTTAAGGGCAAGCCTAGAAGGCTAATTTAGCGGTCTTGTTTCGAGCTGCAGGCTGTTACCAAGTGGTGATGTAACTGTGAGAAGCCCAAAATGTGTGCGGAGGGTCTGGTGCGGCTGCCATTTGCCGTCTGGTGGAGCGCCCCTCGCAGTCCCACGCCGATTGTTGCATTACAGTCGTGTGCCGCTTGCCATGCTTGCTGCGGTTGCTGCGCTTACAGTCTTGGTGCGCTTGCTGCACCCACAGTCTCGAGGCGCTTGCTACTAAGTACTTTTTGGCCCCAAAATGACCCGATTGCCACCCGAAAGTACTTACTTAAAAGGAAAACCCCAGGTCATAGAAGATCGCTACTAAGTAGAAGTACTTAGTAGCGCGCGGCCAGTAGCGCGAGTACGCCCATACGCAAGAGTGCTAAGTGGCGCACACACCCAGATGGCAGGTAATTCCGCTCACAAGACAGCCAGCCAGCAACGCCTAGTGCAGCGCCGTCAAAAAGGTGACCAGGCCAAAGAAGATGCCTGGGCTGTTGGCCGCCACCAGAGCCCAGTCGCGGTCCCGCTTGCAATAGCCGTAGACCGCCCAAATGGTGCAGGCCACAAAGGCCACAAAGGGCTGCACCGGCGAGCCATAATCGCCCGCCAGGTTGTTGGTGATCTGCGGGATGTAGGAGACATACATCATCACGGCCAGCACCGTGGCGATGGCAGCCAGCACACGGATCCAAGGCTTCTCGGGCAGCTGGGCGCAGATCTCAGGCTCTGTCGCCAAACCATTAGCTTCCGCAGGCCCTGTCGCAGCCGCGCGAGACTGGCTTGCCTCATCCTGCCGGCTCGCCACTCCCTGCAACGCCACATCCTGCATTTTTTTCTTCTGCGTATCCTGCGCCATGGGGAGCGCCCCTTCTCATTGACTGGGCCCACCCCAAAGCGCACGTCGCCCGCGCTAGTGCAGCGCCGTCAAAAAGGCGATGCAGCCCAAGATGATGCCCGGAATATTAGCCACAATGATAGGGGTATCCCGCGGCGTTTCCAAAAACCCGTAGGCGGTCCAAAAGATGCAGTTCACCATGGCCACAAAGGGCTGAATGGGCGAGCCGTAGTTTCCCGCCAGATTATTGGAGATCTGAGCGATATAAGACACATACATAAGTACCGATAAACCCGAGGCAATGCGACCTAGGATTTTCACGGCGCGGGCACGGCGTTGGGTAGCGGACGAATTGGAACTCTCCATTATCAGACCTCCGGTTTCTCTCCAGTTTGAATAATATGCAGCAGCGCTTCCTCGTCGAGCACCGGCACTCCCAGCGACTGGGCTTTGGTGAGCTTGGAACCTGCTTTGGCGCCTGCCACCAGGTAGCTGGTCTTTTTGGAGACGCTGCCAGACACCTTGGCGCCCCAGGCCTTCAAGGCCTCTCCGGCTTCTTCGCGGGTAAGGGAGTCCAGCGATCCAGTGAGCACAAAGGTGAGGCCTGCCAGAGTTTGAGGTAGCTTGGGAGTGGCGGGGGCCTCGTCGGCTAGGCGCAGGCCTGCAGCCTCTAGGCGGTGCAGCACCTCCAAGTTCTCGGGGATGGAGAAGAACTCCGCGATGGTAGAGGCCACCACTGGCCCTACGCCGTCCACAGCGGCCAGCTGTTCCTCTGTGGCGCTCGCCAGCACTTGCAAGCTGGGGAAGGCGGCAGTAAGCGCATCGGCTACCGAGGAACCCACGTGTTGGATTCCCAGACCAAAGATCACGCGCGAGAAGGGACGGTCTTTGGACTTCTCGATCTGGTCCATAAGCTTTTTTGCCGTCTTCACACCCACCAAGATGGGGTCGCCCGCCTGATGGGTCTTGGTGGTGGTTTGGTAGGTGCGACTGGTAGGCAAGGCGGCGATCTTCTCGGCATCGAGATTGTCGTAGATGTCTGCCACATCGCGTAGATAACCAGCGGCCACCAGGCGTCCGATCATCTCGGGACCCATGCCGTCGATGTCCATGGCCTTGCGGCTCTGCCAGTGCTCCAAGCGCTCCAAGGACTGGGCGGGACAGTCGATGGAGATGCAGCGGTAGGCCACTTCGCCCTCCTCGTGCACTACAGGGCTTCCGCAAGAGGGGCAGAGAGCAGGCATGTGGAAGGGCGCCGAGTCTGAGGGGCGCTTGGCAAGGACAGGGCCCACAACCTCGGGGATTACGTCGCCAGCCTTGTGCACGATGATGGTGTCGCCCACGCGCACGTTGCGTCGCTCTATCTCGTCCATGTTGTGGAGCGTGGCGCGGGCGATGGTGGATCCAGCCACCACTACGGGGTCAAACTCGGCCACCGGTGTGAGCACGCCGGTGCGCCCCACCTGGATGCGGATGTCGCGCAGCACCGTCTCTTTTTCCTCTGGCGGGAACTTGAAGGCGATGGCCCACCGGGGCGCGCGGCTGGTGAAGCCCAGGGCCTCTTGGCTGGCAAAGGAGTCCACCTTGACCACCACGCCGTCGATGTCGTAGTTGAGGTCGTTGCGCTGGACTAACGCCTGGGCGCAAAACTCGTGGACCTCGGCGGCGCTGTCGCAGCGGCGGAAGTGGCCGTTCACCACAAAGCCGCAGCTGGCGAGCCATTCCAAGAATTGCTGCTGAGTGGTGACGTGCACCATGGAGGGGTCGGCCACCGCATAGATGAAGGTGGCCAGCTTGCGCCCGCGGGTGATGCGGGGGTCTTTTTGGCGAAGCGACCCTGCCGCCGCGTTGCGAGGGTTGGCAAAGACCGCCAGTCCTGCCAGATCGCGCTCGCTGTTGAGGCGCACGAACTCGCTCTTGGGCATGTAGACCTCACCACGCACTTCCAGAAGCGACTGGCCCTGCGGTCCCGAAGCGTCACTTAGCGCATCCAGACCTTTGGCATCGAGCTCCACCGGCACGTCTTTGATGGTGCGCACGTTGAGGGTCACGTCCTCGCCCACCGTGCCGTTGCCGCGGGTGGCCGCCCGCACGAACTCGCCGTTGCGGTAGGTGACCGCCACGCCCAGCCCGTCGATCTTGAGCTCGCAGGTATAGGCCACCGGATGCTCCGGCGTCGACCCCAGCGCTTCGTCGGTCTTGGCCAACCAGGCGTCCAGCTCCTCCAGATTCATGGCGTCATCGATGGAGTACATGGGCCTTGCATGGGTGACCTCGGCAAACTGCGGGCTTACGTAGCCGCCCACCCGCTGGGTATAGCTCTCGGGCACCACCAAATCCGGGTATTGGGCCTCGATGTCCTGGAGCTCCACCAGCCACTGGTCGAACTGGGCGTCTGTGACTTCTGGATCATCCAGCGCATAGTAGCGATAAGCGTTGTAATTAAGTAGCTCGCGAAGCTCCTGTGCCCGTGCGCGCGCCGAATCTTTATCCATAGTCACTCCCCTGCTCGTGTGTCCTAGCCCTACTGTACCCGGACTCTCCCGGCTGCCGACTCGAGGCGGGCCGCCCTAGGCGCGCCAGCGCTTGAGCAACAGCGAGTTGGTGACCACCGACACCGAGGAGAGCGCCATGCAGGCGCCGGAGACCTCAGGGGCCAGGATGCCAGCGCAGGCGAGCGGGATGAGCAGGCAGTTGTAGCCCAGCGCCCAGGCAAAGTTCTGATGGATCTTGCGCATGGTGGCACGGGAGAGGGAGACGGCGCGGGAGACGTCGCGCACGTCGTCGTGCATGAGCACTACCTGACCCACCTCAAGAGCAGCGTCAGAGCCGGCTCCCATGGCGATGCCCACATCTGCGGTGGCCAGCGCCGGAGTGTCGTTGATGCCGTCGCCTACCATGGCCACCTTGCGGCCCTCATCCTTGAGGCGCTGGATCTCGTCGGCCTTGTCCTGGGGCAAGACCTCGGCGATGACATCCTCGGGCTTGATGCCCACCTCGACGGCTACCGCTTGAGCCGCACTGTGGTTGTCGCCAGAGAGCATGGACACACGCACACCCAAAGCCTGAAGTGCCGCCACGCCGTCGCGGGCGGTGGGCTTTGGCGTGTCGCGGGCATCCACCACCGCGAGAAGGCGGCCGTTTGCCACCAGATACATGCGCGTAGTGCCTGCATGGCTTTCATCCTGAACGGCCCACTGGGGCATAGGCGCAACCAGCGACTCCAGCAGCCGCTGGTTGCCAAAGGCCACCTCCACCTGCCTGCCGGAGAGAGGATCGGGACCTTGAGCCGCAATGCCTTGCCCCGCAAGGGCCTCAAAAGAGGTCACTGCCACTGGGGCCACATCCCTCTCGGCAGCCCAAAGCAGCACGGCTTTGGCCAAGGGGTGCTCGCTGTCCTTCTCCAAGCCGGCAGCCAAGGCCATGGCCTTGTCCTGAGAGACCTCAGGGTCGCAGACTACCGAGACCAGCTCAGGCATTCCCTGGGTGAGAGTGCCGGTCTTGTCAAAGACCACGTCAGTGACGGAGCCTGCCCCTTCCAGCGCCTCGCCGTCCTTGATGAGCAGGCCTTCCTCGGCGCCGCGGCCGGTGCCTACCATGATGGCAGTGGGCACTGCCAGACCCAGGGCGCAGGGGCACGCCACCACGATCACCGAGACCCCCACCATGAGGGCGCGCTCGACCGCAGTGCCGTTGAGAGGGCCTTGGGAGGCCAGCACGCAGATCCACACCACAAAGGTGACCGCTGCGATGGATAGGACGGCTGGCACAAAGACGGCGCTGATCTTATCGGCCAGACGCTGCACGGGAGGCTTGGAACCTTGGGCAGCCTCCACCATGCGCACGATGCCTGCCAGCGTGGTGTCAGAGCCTGCCGCGGTGACGCGGAAGTCCAGCACGCCGGTGCCGTTGACCGTGCCGCCGGTGACTGTGTCGCCCTGGACTTTCTCCTGATAGAGGGGCTCGCCGGTAAGCATGGACTCATCTACCGAGGAGGAACCCGAGACCACCTGGCCGTCTGCCGGGATGCGCTCGCCGGGGCGCACCACCACGACGTCGCCCACCACCAGAGACTCCACGGGGACGTCGATGACATCTGCACCGCGGCGGATATGGGCCTCGCGCGGCGTGAGGCCCATGAGCTCCTCCACCGCCTGGCCCGCACGGCCCTTGGCGCGATGCTCCAGCATCTTGCCCAGCAGCATGAAGGTGATGAGCATGGCGCTGGTCTCGAAGGGAGCCATCTGGCCCGAGAGCGCACGCGGCCCAAAGGTGAGGTAGGTCGCATAGGCAAAGGCTACCGTGGTACCCACCGCCACCAGCGTGTCCATGTTGCCGGCGCGGGCTTTGAGGGCTCCCCACATGCCACGGTAGTAGCGCGCGCCGCATATAAACTGCACCGGGATGCAAAGGATGAAGTCGATGACGTTCATGACCAACATGGCCTGGGCATGGTCATGGGCGCCAAAGAGGCCCATGGAGATCCCCATGGCCAGATCCATGCCCAGAGGCGTCATGGAAATGATCACGATAATGATGGTGAGAACCAGCGCCGCCACAAAGGTCATGAGGTCGCGCTGCTCGGAGGCACGCTCTTTGGCGCGGCGCTCCTCGTCGAACTTCGCACGATTCTCCTCGGGGATGACATTGGCCACAAAGCCCAGGTCATCGATGGTGGTGCAGATCTTTTCCAGGTCTTCTTGGGCCGGGTCGAAGGCTACTGTGGCCGTGTTGGCCGCCAGATTCACCGCGATGTTGTCGACACCGGGCATGCGCCCCACCATCTTCTCGATGATGGAAGAGCAGCTGGCGCAGGTCATGCCCTCCACCGCCAGCCGAGCCACCGTGCGCTCGGCAGGCTTTTGCGCGCCAGACTGAGCCTCTGGCGCCACAGGCACTTGAGCAGAAGTGTGCTTGCTATCCATAACGCCTCCTAAAGCGTGTCGCGTTCTTTAGGCCTCTCCCGTGCATTCACTAGGCTTCCCAACGCGAACCATTATATTCCCACTCTTTAGTAGGTATTTTGAGAAGTAAGCTTTGGCTTCCTTTCATGGGGGCATTTCTGGACACGAAGCCAAGGCGCCACATCCCCCTGGCGGCAATGCCAGGGTTTCTCGGCAGGAAAAACCGCCCGACCCTCCCTGGGCCTGCAAGGGCCAAGGAAGCATCGGGCGGCAAAAGGGGGAGCAAAGGAGAAGAGTGCAGCCGAGAAACCCGCCCTCCTTCATGGAGTTAACGAGTGCGGTTGGGAAGCGCCTGGGTGTCTTCGTCGCTGTCGCCCTGCTCATAGGCAGACTGGCGGCGCTGGGCCTGGGAGGCCTGAGCCTCGGCATCGGAGCCCAAGGTGACGTCGACGGTGGACTCGGTGGAGCCGCGATAGTAGGTAAGGGTGACTTTGTCGCCCACCTCCTTGCTGCGGACGGCCAGGATAAGGTTGTCGCCCGAGGTCACGGCCTCGCCATCGATAGCAGTGATGATGTCGCCCTCCTGGAGGCCTGCCTGAGCGGCGGGCATGCCCTGCACCACGGAGTCAACGTAAGCGCCCTGCTTTACTGCCAGGTGCGCCTGAGCGGCCACCTGCGGAGTGACGGTGCGCACGTTGGCGCCCAGGTAGGCGTGCTCGACGGGCTTGCCGGCAATAATGGCGTCTGCTGCCTTCTTGACGTAGTTGGAGGGGATGGCGAATCCTACGCCCGAGCTGGAGCCAGAAGCGCTCTGAATGATGGAGTTGATGCCGATGAGCTGGCCTTGAGCGTTCACCAGGGCGCCGCCGGAGTTGCCGGGGTTGATGGCGGCATCGGTCTGCACCAGGTTGGTGTAGATGGTGTTGCCGGCAGAGCCTTCCATGATGGTGGAGCGGTAGAGCGAGCTCACAATGCCGGTGGACACCGACTGGTCAAGGCCAAAGGGGCTGCCCAGGCTCATGACCCACTGGCCCACCACCAGCTTGGAGGAGTCGGCGATCTCCATGGGGGTGACAGAGTCGCCATTGAGGTCCACATGCACCACGGCCAAGTCGCTGGAAGGGTCAGAACCCACCACGGTGCCCTCATAGCTCTTGCCATTGAGGTTTACCACCAGCGACTGGGCGTCTTCTACCACGTGGTAGTTGGTGAGGATGTTGCCCTGGGTGTCATAGACCACGCCGCTGCCCACACCTTCGCCCTGGGAAGTAGTCACATTGATGGAAGCGACCGAGGGCAGGCACTTGGCTGCCACCACCTCGGCAGTAGAGGCGTTCTCTTGGTTGGCGGAGATGTTTACCGTAGGACCAGCCTGGGAAGGAGAGGTGGTCTGAGAGGTGGCGGGCACCAAGCGGGTCACGCCAAACCAAAGGCCGGCGACGAGCAAAGCGCCCAACAGGCCGCCCAAAAGACCAGGCAGAAAGCCCGAGCGCTTTTTGGGAGCCGGCTGAGGCGCAGGCTCGCCCGCAAAGTCTTGGGGGCTGCCAGGATTCTGTGGCGGCTCCACCGGAGGCACCGGCGGCACTGGAGCCTGAGGCTGGCGCTGCGTAAGGCTGGGGCTTATGGGCGGCAGCTGCGTAGTGGAAACCTGCGGCTGGCGCTGGGTGCCCGCCAGGCCCGCAGGGGGTTGCGGCCTCTCGTGGCGAGGGGTGGGCTCAAGCAGCGAATCGGTCTCTGCCCCGTGACCCAAATGGAGCGCAGGCTCAGGAGATGCCGGGTGCGAAGGCCGCGCCTCAGTAGGCTGTGCGGCTACGGGCTGCGGCGCGTAGGGGTCCTGCACAGGGGGCACAGGCGCCTCTGGCGCTTCTGGCTGAGATGCGGAAGGCTCTGGCACAGGCATAGCAAACTGGACGGCTACATACTCAGCATCCGAGACCTCAGACTCGGACGTGGGATTTTGAGAAGGATCTTCTGGGTGCAGGGAATTTTGATCTTCAGGGGCCATGGGCAAACCTTTCCTCTGCGTTGACGGGTGTAAGGAATGTACCCCATTTACCGTCGGCTTTCAGCTAAGCCATTTCTTCGTAAGAATTGGTAAGAATTGCAAATGACTGAGGGATTCCTGCAGGCACCAAGCCATAAAGAAGGGGTTTCTCGGCCAGGTAGAGGCCAAGAAACCCTTGATGATCCTGAGCTTATACGTCGAGACGGGGCGTTACTTACCGAGAAACCCGCCCTTCCTACCTGGGCTCTTAGAGCTTGAAGAGATAGCCCACGCCGCGCACGGTGACGATATGGGAGGCTACCTGGGGGCCCACTTTGGAGCGCACGCGACGGATGTGCACGTCCACCGTACGGGTGCCGCCGCAGTACTCGAAGCCCCAGACGCGGTGGAGCAGCGCCTCGCGGGAGTAGGCGCGTGAAGGGTGCGTGGCCAAGAAGGACAGCAGCGAGTACTCCATGAGAGTGAGGTCGACGGGGTTGCCATCGATGGTCACCTGATAGGTGGCCAGGTTGATGGTCATGTTGTCGATGGTCACAAAGTCTGAGGGCACCGTCTCTTCGCCCGGCCAGAGGAGCTGGGACATACGCACCTCGAACTCCACCTCGGACGCGCCAGGCAGGATGAAGTCGCTGCGGCCCTGCACGGGCATGCGAAGGTTGAGTAGCATATCCTCGTCTACCACCAGCAGACGGGGAATGCCGGAGTTACCCACTACATAGGCGTTGACGCGGGTTTGCACTTCTGGAGTGACGCCCGAGAGATCGAAGACTACCAGGTCGAACTCATGACCCGAAGTCACTGCCTGATCAAAGGTGTCAGGAGTGGACAGCAGGATAGAGATGTCTAAAGAATGAGAAAGCTCGCGCATGCGCTCATGCAGACGGGTGGTTCTGGACACGAGCAAGACGTTTTTGTGGTGCTGCAAGCCGGCCTCCTTCAAGAGCCGGCAAAGCAGGCTCTGGGCACTTGAGGTCTATGGGCCGCGTTGGGTAAGCCGGCATGACCGCTTACCGATTAGTGCAGCCCTTTGTTGGCATAATATGTCAGCTAGTTTACCACAGGATTTCCTCAGGAATCCCACAGCTTGGGAGAAGCTGAAAAGATAATGACGCTATCCCAGGTCACACGCCTAAATTGACACCTTTGTGAGTATAGTCCCTGTTTTTTAGACCTCAGTGATATTTCCTAGGAACGCCGCAGTACGTTCATTTTTGGGATGGTCAAAGACCTCGTTTGGCAAGCCCTCCTCAACCACCACGCCGTCCTCCATGAAGACCACGCGGTCGGCCACATCGCGGGCAAAACCCATCTCGTGGGTCACCACGATCATGGTCATGCCCGAGTTCTCAGCCAGATCGCGCATGACGTCCAGCACGCCGCGCACCAGCTCGGGATCGAGAGCGCTGGTGGGCTCGTCAAAGAGCAGCACCTCTGGATGCATGGCCACCGCACGGGCAATGGCCACACGCTGCTGCTGGCCGCCGGAGAGCTGCGCCGGCATGTAGTCTGCGCGATCGGCCAGCCCTACCGCGGCCAGCTGCGCGAGAGCTTCCTTCTCGGCTTCTTCTTTAGTGCGCCCCAGCACCTTGGTCTGGCCGATCATGACGTTCTCCTTGGCCGACAGATGGGGGAACAGGTTGAAGTTCTGAAACACCATCCCCAGGTGCCTGCGCAGGTCGCACAAGTCCTTCTTGTGGGCAGCCGTGATGGCCTGGTCCTTGAAGAGGATGTGTCCGGCGGTAGGCGTTTCCAGGCGATTGATGCAGCGCAGCATGGTGGACTTTCCCGATCCGGAGGGGCCGAGAACCACCACCACCTCACCCGGCCAGACGTTGAGGTTCACGTCTCTTAGCACCACATTGTCGTCGAAGGCTTTGTTGAGGTGCTCGATGCGCACCATGGGATGCTCGCCCTCCACAAAGTGGTGAGTGGTGAGGTTCTTGTCGTGCTCATAGGCCAGCTTGGCGGCCACATCGCCATCGAGGGCTGGGGCGACCTCGGGTACGGCGGTCTTTTTAGACTTCATGGCTCTCCCCCTTCGAAGAAGCAGCGCCAAAGGGAACGGTTCCAAAGACGGATGAGGCCAGAAGGCGCCAGGCAGGGACCTCCTCTGCCGCAGGGGCGGCGACGGCTACTTGGCAGGCGTCCTCCACCATTGGCATCCCCGCGAGCACCAACGCCTTGTCTTGGGGCGTAGCGGCGCATTGGGCAGTGCCAGGCACTACCTCGGCATCGCGGTCTTCTACGCCGGTTGCCTTAGGGGCGCCGGCCTTGGGGCGCGGGCCGCCGCCAGACTCGGAGCGGGCCAAGCGAGCCTCCACCTTGGACACGATGCGAATGAGGGGCAGTGTGACAATGAGGTAGTAAATGGCCGCGGCGATGTAAGGAGTGATGTTGCCCGTCACCGTGGTGAGGTTCTTGGAGAACATCATGAGCTCCATGACGCCTACCGAGGAAAGCAGCGAGGTGTCTTTGTAGCCAGTGATAAAGTCGCTGGTCACGGTAGGCAGCACGCGACGGACGGTTTGGGGCAGGATGACACAGGTCATGGTTTGCATGTAGTTCATGCCCAAAGACTCTGCTGCCTCATATTGGCCGCGGGGGATGGACTCTATGCCGGCGCGGAAAATCTCTGCCAGGTAGGCCGAGGAGTTCACCGCCATCACAATGACGCCCAACACATTGTTGTCGATGTTGATGCCCAGCATGGGCAGGCCAAAGAACATGATGTAGATCTGCAAGAACAGCGGGGTGCCACGCAAGATGTTGATGTAGGTCACCGCGATGGCGCGCACTCCGCGATGCTTGGCCATCTTCATGAAGGCGAAGACGAGGCCCAGCAAGATGGCAAAGGGATACGCGATGACCACGATGGCCAAGCACACCAGCCAGCCCGGGAAGAGTGAGGCAAAAGAAGTGAGCAACAGCTGAGGTTTAAAGAACATGCCCAAGAACTGATTGGAGTTCCAGGCAGCCACCCAAGGCTGCTCGTCCAGCCACATCACCGCTGCCTGAAGCGGAGTGTTGGCGATGATGGCGATGGCCGGAGAAGGGGTGAGATCTTCCTCTTGGCCGTTGACGGTGGCCGTACCGGTCACCTGCACATCGCCGCCCTCAGGAGGAAACTTCATATTGGTGACCTCGATGCGCAGCAGGTCGCCGCCTACGGCATCCTCAGAGAAGGCCACTTGCAAGGCAGTGCCTTGGACCGCCACTTGGGCATCCACGGGTTTGCGCTTGAGCCCGTCAAGCACGGTCACGCGGGTGCTGGATCCGTCGAAGGAGCCGTCTTGGGGCAGCTTGAGGGTCACACCCGAGATGGTCTCGCCCTCGTCCACCGTGGCTTCCCAGGTGAGACGGGTATCGATGCCGCCAATGACCCCTGATCCGCCGTCCTCATTAGGCGAGGCAGTGGCCTTGTTCACAGTGAGGGCCTGAGCGCTGGTAGGGACAAGAATGCCCAGCGTGCCCAGAGCGACCATCAGGGCTACTACCAGACACATCAGCCGGCTTTGGAACCCCAAGCCGCTCCTTGTGTGGTTCATGATGTTCCCTTCTATCAACCACAAAAGGGTGCCTTGCGTGCGGCACCCTTTTGACGTGCGCATAAAGTAGGGCGTCGTCAGAATATGGGGATGATACTAACACCCCTGCACCCATTTGCTTCAAAAAAGTGCCTTCCCCACGGGCCTGAAACCAAATATTTATGCATCTTCTGAGTGTTATTCAGGTTTGTTTTGCATATTTTTCCAGCTCCGACGCACAAAGGGATACCGAGGAGCCTGGCATAAGGTGGCTGCTCTTATCGGCAAACGGTAGGTAAGAAAACCCTTGCAAGATCGCCAGAATGTATCAAACGCAAAAGCCGAGCTGCCTTAAAAGAGCAGCTCGGCTATGGGATAGGGGGCGAGATAGAGGCGGCAGAGGCTAGTCGAGGACCGACCCGAACCACTTGGTTTCGAGAGAATCGATATAGCCCTCGCTCTCCAGGTCTTGCATCACCTGATCGATGTCGTCGCGCAAGGTGGCGGAGCCCTCGGGATAGACAAAGCAGTATTGGCCGGCGTTGTGCACATGGTTGGCAACCATGAGGTTGGTGTAGGTGCCGCTCAACAGGTACGAGGCGGTGACGTCGTCGTAGACAGCGGCGGAATAGGTGCCCTCGGTGACGCCCACCAGGCCCTCATCGGCGGTTTTTACCTGGGCGATCTGGGCCTTGGGCAGGCGGTTGCGCACCCAGTTTTCGCTGGCAGACTCAGCATCTACCGCGATGGTGACCGAAGGGTCGTTGTAATCGTCCAGGTCTGTGCGCTCAGCATCGCGCGCAATGATAAGGTCGCGGCCCACCGCCATGTAGGGGCGGCCGATGATGACGCCGTCGGAGACCGTGCCCACATCTGATACCACAATGGCCGAGGCGCCCATGTCCGCCTTGTGCTCATTGAGCGCCGCTGGGATGTCTTTAACCGAGGTGTCTTCGATGTACTTCACCTTGAGTCCCAAGCGATCGGCCACCGTCTGCAAAAGCTCGTACTCAAAGCCGCGAGGGGCTCCCGAGTTGTCGTAGAAATTCATAGGCGGAGAGGCGAAGTCGCAGGCCACAGTCAGCGTTCCAGGATTCACTAGCCCGTAGACCGTTTGGGCCTCCCTCATGCTGCGAGGCTTGCAGCCCGCAATAGCCGCACCGCACATAAGGGCTACAGCCACACCAATCACAATCAGATTTCTGAACGTGCGTTGGGACGTTCTGGTGGACAATCTAGCACTCCCCCTTGGAGCAAAAGCTGACCTAACAAGCCTATGAAGTTGTGAGGTGATCGTCGCTGCCAGCGCATGGTGACTTCTATATTCCTAGATATATAGTGGGAGTTTGTTTCTAATTTCTTTATCTTGTTTGGTCTATTGTACTCCCCAAATTAGAAATATCCTGTTGCATATTCTTCAGGCTTTTTTGGGTATTTATTCAGGTTGTTTTTACATTGTGTTTCAGCCTTCTGAGTTTCCCAGTCAAAGCGCGCCATAGGCTACTGGGTACCTATCAACATCTAGACCAACTGGCCCATTACTTTTTCTTGTTTCCTTTGCCGAGAAACCCTGCCGTCGCTTCAAGTGGCATATTTCACGCCTGAAGTCTCCTGCACCTACGCGCACGCAGGGCCGCAGACCTTTCCTTGCCGGCCTAGAGCAGATTTGTACCTAAAGGTCTTCAAGAGCGTCAAAAAGCCCTCGTGCAGCGACACTGCGCGAGGGCTTTACCAGGCAATCTATAAAGCGCTTGCGAGGCGTATAAAGCGCTTGCGAGGCGCTGCCGCTTAATAGCCGCCGTAATACTTCTTGATCTCCCAATCGGTGACAGAAGCGTTGTAGGAATCCCACTCGCGGCTCTTCTCGGCCACCAAGAAGTCGAAGGTGCGGTCGCCCAGCATCTCGCGCATGAGCGTGGAGTGGCGGAAGCTCTCGATGGCCTCTCCCAGGTTGCGGGGCAGGCGCTCGAAGCCGGCAGCTGCCAGCTCTGCCGGCGAGGAGCCCAGGTCTGCCGTGTACTCAGGCGGAAGCTCCAGCCCTTCCTCGATACCCTTGAGGCCTGCCAGCACGCTGGCGGCGATGGCATGGTAAGGGTTGGCCGAAGGATCGGGCACGCGCAGCTCCAGGCGGGTGGACTGATGCTTGCCCGGCTTGTGCATGGGCACGCGCACCAAGGCGTTGCGATTGCGACGGCCCCAGGTGGCAAAGGTGGGCGCTTCTCCGCCAGGCACCAGGCGCTTGTAGGAGTTCACCGTGGGGTTGGTGAGCAGCATGTACTCAGGGGCGTACTTGATGAGGCCCGCGATGTAGCAGTGGGCGATGTCGCTCAGGTGATAGAGGGTGTCGGTGGCGCCCCAGAAGACGTTCTCGCCATCGGAGTCGAAGAGCGACTCCTGCAAGAACATGCCGGATCCGGGACGGCCCTGCAGAGGCTTGGGCATGAAGGAGGCATAGAAGCCGTAGTTTTGAGCCACCTGCTTGATGGCGAAGCGGGCAGTCATGATGTTGTCTGCGGCGGTGACGGCCTCGGAATAGCGCAAGGACAGCCCGTTTTGGGAGGGCCCCATGGCGTGATAGGAGTACTCCACCGGGATAGAGAGGCGCTCCAGCGACAGCACCGTGTCGCGACGCAGCTCGCGGGAGGAGTTGGTGGGGGCATAGTCAAAGTAGCCGGCATTGTCCAACGGCACGGGCACCGCGCCGGTCTCCGAGTAGATAAACTCCAGCTCAGGCCCAATATTGGGAACAAAGCCGCGGTCGTTTGCCAGGCGGAAGACCCGCATGAGGCAGGCGCGCGGATCGCCCTCGAACGACTGGCGGTCCGGGGTCAGAATGTCGCAGAAGATGCGTGCCACCGCATTGGTGGAGGGGCGCCAGGGCAAGAACTGGAACGTGGAGGCATCTGGGAAAGCCAGCATGTCGGACTCAAGGATGCTGGAAAAGCCATCTACCGAAGACCCGTCGAATCCAATGCCCTCCTCGAAGGCCTCCTCCAGATCCTCTGGCGAGATAGCGAAAGCCTTGATGTTACCCAGCACGTCGGTAAACCATAGGCGCACAAAACGCACGTCGCGCTCTTCTACCGTTCGAAGTACGTAGTCGATATCCTTGCTGCTATTACTCATGTCCACCTCGTTTGTGCGAAGGGAATACGTCCATAGTTAGCTCAACCTTCGCACAGACGTGTTTCGCCGCTGTTTCGCCTCTGGCTTCCGATGGCCAGGCGGTAGCAGCACCCCTGCTGCCGAGAAACCCCACCGCTTGGAGTTGCGACCGTTTCCTGGGTGCGGCCCCAGAAGCTGCCACTGGCGAACAGTGCCCTATTGAGCGCCGTGGTCAGTGCTTCTGGGCGCTGAAAGCCACTGCGCGCTTCACCGACTCATCCATAGAATGGAGGGTCTTCTCGGCAGCAGGGCAGCAAGAGGCACCGGCGGTTGTGGAATGCGAAAGAGAGCTGCAGGCGCCTTCTGAGGGGCATCCGGAACACTTGCCTTGGGCCGTTGACTTGAGGTGGGTGCGGACGACAAGGACCACCGCCACAACAACCAGAAAAATAATGATGACGTCAACCATGGAGGCTCCTTGGGTAGATAGGCAGTCAGTGAAGCTAGCAAAGCCGAAGCTTCGCGGGCATGGATCGGATAGTGTGGGCAACGGTTAAGTTATCCTTGGTTTACTTATTCCCATCCTAGTAAGTGAATCATCGATCTGCAAGTCCCAAGAAAGGAATCTCCATGACCCCAGAAACCATGCAGTTGGTGCTCATCAGGCACGGCGAGAGCCAGTGGAACAAGGCCAATCTGTTTACCGGCTGGTCTGACGTCGACCTTACCGAGAAGGGCCGCGACGAAGCCTACAACGGCGGCGTAGCCCTGAAAGACGCCGGCTACGACTTTGATATTTGCTACACCAGCTACCTCAAGCGCGCCATTCACACCCTCAACCTGGTGCTGGATGCCTTGGATCGCGACTGGCTGCCGGTGGAAAAGACCTGGAAGCTCAACGAGCGCCACTACGGCGCGCTTCAGGGCCTCAACAAGGCCGATACCTCCGCCAAGTATGGCGAGGAGCAGGTAAAGATCTGGCGCCGCTCCTTTGACGTGCGTCCCCCTGCGCTGGAGCCGGGCGATCCGCGCGACGCCCACAGCCAGCCGGCCTACCGCAACATCCCGGCCAACGAGATCCCCTACGCCGAGTGCCTCGAAGACACCATCGCTCGCGTATGGCCCTGGTTCCAGCAGGTGGTAGAGCCGCAAATGCGCGATGGTCAGCGTGTGCTCATCGCCGCCCACGGCAACTCGCTGCGCTCTCTGGTCATGGAGTTTGACAAGCTCACTCCCGACGAAATTTTGGAAGTCAACATTCCCACCGGCGTGCCCCTGGTGTACACCTTTGATAAAGACTTCAACGTGCTTTCCAAGGAGTACATCGGCGATCCCGAGACCATCGCCGCCAAGATCAACGCCGTCGCCAACCAGGGCAAAGCCAAGTAGCAGCGCCCATTTCGCAGCCTGATCCTGCCGAGAAGCCCATCCCCCGCTACCAGTACGATGTTGGGGAATGGGCTTTTCTTATGCGGGGCGAAAAAGCATCGTCTCTCTACAGGGATGCCGTTAGTAAAGCTCCTGCTTCAGGGTCTCGTAGTCTTCGCAGGTGATGTAGATGCCCAGGCCGTTGGGGCTGCAGGTGAAGCTGGCAGTGCCGTTTTCTGACACAGGCACCAGATGCGAAGGGTCACACACATCCACAAAGGTCTTGCCGGCCAACGTGGGCTCCACGATGTCCTTTTGCTTCCAGTCAGCGCCGGTCCAAATCACAAACACCGGATGATCGCCGCGCACCAACCAGCACATCTTTTGGTGGTCGTAATCGTTCATGTCCACCAGCTCGTCGCCCAGCAGATGAGAGCGGATCCAGATCATCTCGCGCAGGTAAGGCACCGGGTTCTTGCCATCGTGAGGGATGCCCCAAAGATCGCCATAGAACACGAAGGGAGCTTGGGCGTCTCTCAACAAAATGGTGGCATAAGCGCGAGACTTAAAGCCATCCTCCACCCAGCTTTGGAGTGATTGCCCGGGCTGCGTATCGTGGTTGTCCACAAAGGGACAGGAGAGATCGGGATCGTCTTTAGTGATAGTGTTGTCAAAAAGCTGATGCATGTCGTAGTTGGCTGGCTGCTGAGAAGCCTGCTGCAGCTTGAAGTGGAGCGGCACGTCAAAGAGCCTCATGCAGCGACCGCTGTCTGCCAGATACCCTTTAAGATCGTTGCTGTCGCCGCTCCAAAACTCCCCTACCGCAAAGATGGGATGATTGCCCACCTCCGACATCTCTTGAAGCCACGGCCCAAAGAATTTGGAATCGATGCTTTTGACGGCGTCCACGCGAAAGCCGTCAAGCTCGGCCTTCTTGGTATACCAAAGGCCCCAGGTAGCAAGCTGAGCCACCACTTCATCCATGGAAAAGTCCACGTCATCACCCATGATGAAGTCAAAGTTGCCGTCTTCTTTGCTTACGTTGTCGTTCCAGCTTTTACCTTCAAAGGAGAGGATCTCGTTTTTGCCGGTGCGATCGTCGTGATCGGTGCCGGTAAAGTCTGAGGCGTCCCAGGTAAAGTCATCGTGGGCCCCATTGCGCCCGGGAAAGGTGTACTTGGTCCAGACGTCTGCCTCAAACTCGCCGCTGGTATCTTGAAGGCGATTTTGAGGGTTGCAGGCGTTTACCTGCACAGTCTCTTTTTCGTCTGCCCCCATGCGGTGGTTGAGCACGATGTCGCCGACGACCTTTAGCCCCTGATCGTGAAGCGTTTTGATAGCTGTTAAATACTGGTCCAAGGTGCCGTACTTGGTAGCCGTCGTGCCCTTTTGGTCAAACTCTCCCAAATCAAAAAGATCGTAGACGCCATAGCCCACATCGCTGGCGCCGGCTTGCCCTTTGTACGCCGGTGGCAGCCACACAAAGGTGAAACCTAGGCGCTTGAGGTCTTCTGCTTGCTCCCCCACGATACTCCAAAAATTTGCGTCATTGGGCAGGTACCACTCAAAATCTTGAAGCAACGTCTCTTTCATGGTTGTAGATCCTTAACCAACACGATGTGGGCAGATTCAGCCCCCTCTTACCCGCGTAACCTTAGGTATTTCATCTATGACCCATTAAGTTTATGTTTCGATGTTCATATCATTTAATGCACTGCACAAACCCTTGGACCATGTGTCCAAAACGCAACCCCAATACCTTTTGCAGGTGGATGGAGGCCGTGTTGTCAGGAAAGATCTGCGCCCAAGGGATCAATCCCCTCTCTAGCTGTGCGCCGATTTTCGCCGCCTCGAGCTGGCGGCCAAAGCCCCTGCCGCGATACTGCGGGAATACCTCCAGCATGCCCATGGACCCCTCATCATGAAGGCCGATAAACCCTACAAGCTCATCCCCCAGAAAGCCGCCGTCGACGGTGCCTGCCGCCAGCCTGCGAACGATCTCTTCCAACGTGAAAAACTCCGGATGCGAATAGTGGGAAAGCACCGTCTGAGCATAGTCTGGCGTGAGAGGCCGCACGCAGAGCGGCGACTTCACATGAGGGGCATGGGGCTCAAGATAGGCGCAGATAAGGTGCTCTATAAACGTGCAGCGGCCAGGGTACACCTGCTGCGCGGCCTGTTGCGCCTCTCTTCCTGTGATCGCCAAGAGTGCCGGCGGTACATATTCAGCCAGCACTTGGGCTGCCAACCTGGGGTCGGCAGCCCACAAAAAACCGCCGTCGGCACCAATGCCTCGCAGGTAGATGCAATCAGGAGCCAGGTAGACAGGCTCCCCCAGCCCACGAGCCAGCAGCTGCTGGAGAGGCACAAAGTCTACCTGCCCATCTTGAACGCGCCCGGTGAGCTCTGCGAGGGTAGAAGCAAGGTCCTGCTCTGATCGCATGGATTCTCCTATATGACTTTCAAGCCCCAACTCCCATCTCTTAAGGAGGAGCGATCGGCCACAAGGCTTAGCGAAAAGCTCCTAAAGAGGCCAGGGCATAAGGATGAGGACCGAGATGACGGCAAAGGCAATGGCCATGCCCTTTTGGCCGGCCATGGCCAAAAGCACTACAAACACGGTATCGACGATAGCGTTGCCGATAAACCAGATGCCCCAATAATCTGCCAAAGGAATGATCCCTGCATAGCTCATGATGGTGAGCGCTATCTCAGCCACCAGCCATACCCAAAAGACGATGTTGATCCACTTAGAAGCCTCGTAACGCTCCTGCCAGCTTGCCATAGCCGCTCCTTCATAGCCGTGTATTGCCGGGAGGTTTGTTCCCTCTCTGCCAACCTGCATTCCACCTCTTAATTCCTACTAAGTTGTGGGTATTTTCTCGGCAGGAGTATAAGGGCCGTAATGAGAGGTAGGAACAAGGCTGTGAACACGCGAGTCTGCGAGAGCTCGCATGAGGACATATGGAAGGATTTCTGATGGCTGGTTATAAGAATATCGAGAAGAGCACCCCGCTCAACCTGGCGCAATTGGTTGATTATCAGGACGGCCAGGTAGTCTCCAAGACGTTGGTGCAAAACGATGCGGTGTCTATGACACTGTTTGCCTTTGACAAGGGCGAGGAGATCAGCACCCATTCCAGCGGCGGCGATGCCTTGGTAACAGTGCTGGACGGCCTAGGCCGCCTTACCATCGATGGGGTTGATTACGACATTCCCGCAGGTGAATCAATTATCATGCCCGCCAATGTGCCTCATGCGGTCTATGCGCCGGAGCGCTTCAAGATGTTTTTGCAGGTGGCTTTTTAAGCGCACAGCCAGGGCGGCGTGAGTGGGGAGACTGCGCGACTTGAAGGTCGCGTCGGCCGACGCTTGGCTGCCCAAGACACCGCAGTCAAAAAAGCGGCAGCATCTTGAGGATGAGCCCTCGAGATGCTGCCGCTCCGCAGGTCTTAGAGCTACTCTTGCTCCCGCTCGACGATGCGGCAAAATTCGCTGATAGCACCAAGGCCTTCGCGAAGAGCCTCAGGGTTGTCGGAATAGGCGTAACCCAAACGCATGGATCGGGGCTCTTCGAAGCAGTCGCCAGGGGTGACCAGGGCGCCTGTCTCCTGCACCATGCGGGTGCAGAACTCGTAGGAGTCCACAGGATAGTCGTAGTAGACCAGCGCGGTGATGCCTCCCTCGGGTTCCACCACCGAGAGGTGAGGCTCGGAGGCCACCCAATCCATAAGCACTTGATGGTTGGCAGTCACAATGCGGCGGCTGCGCGCCAGAATGGCGTCCTTGTGCGCCAGGGCGAAGGCGCCCAGAGCGTCGTCGATCATGCCGCACGAGATCAAATCATAGTCGCGGTGGGACAGCAGCCGCCGGCGCAGCTCGGCGTCCTTGCAGGCCACCCAACCCAAACGCAGGCCGGCCAGACTCCAGGCCTTGGACATGGACGAGGTGGCGATGGCCTTGTCGTAGAGGTCGGACACCGACTCCTGCCAGGTTCCCTGGAAGTTGAGCGGGCGATAGACCTCGTCGCACAAAAGCCACGCATCCTGAGCTCGCGCCACTTCCACAATATCCAGCAGCTCCTGGGTGGTGAGCAGCGCGCCTGTGGGATTGTTGGGGTTGTTGATGCAGATGAGCTTGGTGTTGGGGCGGCACAGCGACTGCAACTCTTCCAGGTCGACGTGGTAGCGCTTTTCTCGGTCAAGATGCAAGGCAGAGACCTCGGCTCCGCACATGGCCGGGATGGAGTAAAGCTGCTGGTAGGTAGGCATGACGGCCACCACATGATCTCCGGGGCCGCAGAGGGTCGAGAGTGCCAGCATGTTGGCGCCGGCGGCTCCATGGGTGGGCACGATGTGCTCGGGTTCTACCGTGCGGTAAAGGCTTGCGACGCCGGCGAGGAACTCCGGCGAGCCCTCGATGGCGCCGTAGGTGAGGCGACGGCCGGAGCGGCTGGCCACAAACTCCTCCAGAGACTCGTCGGCCAGTTCGAAAAGTTCTTCCAAGCTCAAGCTGTAGCAGCAGGTCTCTGCCACGTTATAGCGACATTTGGTCTCCCAGGCATTCATCCACTGCTCGACTGCGAAGTCCTTGATATGCATGGCGTTCCTCTCCCTGATTCATATTTTTACGCGCCGGTGCTGCAACGCAACGCCTGCGAGCCTCAGCCAACATGAACTGCGGCACAACGCTGCCTAGAATTCCACCCAGGTGCCCATATTGGCTTCCACCGCGCGGTCGTAGGCCACTTTGGAGGCTGCCAAATCCTGGATGGCGATGCCAGAAGTATCAAAGACAGTGATGTCCTTGTCGCTCGAACGACCAGGGGCAGCGCCGGCGAGCACTTCGCCCAGCTCTGCCACGATGGCACCTGGCTTGATGGCGCCCTGTTTCACCGGCACCTCGAACTCGCCCGAAGCCACCGACTGCGCCCTGTCGTCGGCAAACAGCCGCGCTTGGGCTACCAGGTCACAGGGCAGCTCCTGCTTGCCTTCCATATCGGCGCCCACCGCAGAGATGTGCGTGCCTGGACGCACCCACTCGGCCTTGAGCACCGGAGTGGTGGCCGGGGTCACGCAGATCACCGCGTCGGCCTGTCGCACGGCGTCCTTTACGCTTGTTGCCTCCATCACAACGTCGCGCTCGATTCCCGCCTTGCCGAGAAGAGCTGCCACCTGGGCCTCGATCTCCTCAACCCTATGGGTGCGCGGGCCATCTGCGCGGGGATCCGACAAAAGCACCGTCTTGAGCTGGGGCATCGCGGCCAATGCAGCAGCTACCTGATAGGGGCACTGATGGCCCATGCCCACCAGCGACAGCGTGGTGGAGTCCGGACGCGCCAGAGTACGGACGCCCAGAGCCCCCGCAGCTCCAGTGCGCAGGCCGGTAATGGCTGAAGCATTGAGCAGCGCCAAAGGCTCGCCAGTGCGATCGCTGGCCAAAAGCGTGGTGCCATAGATCTCAGGCAAGCTGCGCTCGGGATTGCGGGAGAACCAGGCGGTGAGCTTGAGGCCAAAGAGTCCTGCAGCCGCCAGGTCGCCGGAGCGAATGTCCATGTCGGCCTCACCGGGCTCGAAAGCCGCATAGACCATAGGCCAGGCCGCAGCAGAGCCCTGAGCTTTCTGGACGTAGGCCTCCTCGACTGCCGTGAGAGCGTCTGAGATGGTGAATACCTGGGAGATGTCTTGGGCAGAGAGCACGAGCATCTTGGCCATGAGAGATCCTTTCTTGTACAGGGTTGCAGTAGAGCGCGCCTTGGGGCGCCGCTTGCCAGGGCGCCTGAACCGTTGGCCTCATAGTGCCGACAACGCCGCTCTCCTGTCGAGAGCGTTTTTATGGCGTGAACTACAATTTGCAGTGGTTGTTTTTATCGGCAGGTCTAATAATTTGGCAAAGGGATGCAGCTATGCGCTATACCGTCTCGGTTTTTTTGGCTTCCCATAAGGGTCAAGTGAAGCTGGTGGCAGGCTCGGGAGGACTGGCGCGCCCCATCCATGACGTGGGCATCTTGGACTATGAGTTCATGGCAGGCCTCAAAGAGCGCTACGAGCGGGACAACTTCCATAGTGAGCAGCTGGTATTGAGCACGTTTCTCTACGCCAAAGACGATCCCTACCTCATAGTCGAGGCCATCAAGCGTTTGGTAGCCAAAGATGCCAGCGGGCTGGTGTTTAAAAACGTCTTGCATCTGCCCCTGCCAGAACAGGCTGTGCGCTATGCCAATACTCGTGACTTTCCATTGTTTGTTACCACAAGTGATCAGGCGTATTTTGACTGCATAGTCTATGAAGTGGCTTCCGCTGCGGCCGCCATGGAAGAAGCGGGATTCTCTCGCCGTGCCGTAGATGCATTGTTGATGGCTACAGACCCTTCAGAGCGCCGTCGGTTGGCCCTGACTCTTTGCCCCTCCTTTGGAGAAAGCTGCAGCGTGGTGTGGATGGGCTGCGATGGGCCGCTGGATCCGCAAGCGCTTGCGTCCATCCAGCGCTGGTGGCACAAAGGACCAGGTGGAGGCCCTAGTTCTACCGTGATTGCCTACGATCAGGGAGCGCTGCTCGTGGCCACAGATCAAGACAGCGCGCCGGATCCCCATCGTCTGTTGGATTACTGTGCATCGATGCCAGAGCTGCCGGAGGAGCTGGCGGTACTGGCATTGGGAGCCAGTACTATGCATAAGCATTTGAATGAGTTAGGAGAGGCCGTCCGCGAGGCCTGGGACAGCGCAGGAGCTGCCATGCTTCAAGATGCCCGCGAGACCTGCTATGAGGACCTGGGGATACTGCGAGCGCTTCTCCCGGTGGCCCAAGACGAGGCCATGGAGCGGTTCGAGCATCAAATCTTGGATCCGTTGCGCGACCACGACGCCGAGCACGGCACCTCTTTGGCCCCCACCCTTTTGAGCTGGTGGGAGCATGGCCAACACATCGCGGCCTGCGCCGTCGCCCTAGGCCAGCATCCCAACACCCTGCGCTACAGGCTCAATGCCGCCGCCCGGCTCACAGGGCTTTCCTGGCAAAACCCCTCCGATGCCCAACAGCTGGCCCTGGCCTGCGCCCTCTCTCGTTGCCGAGAACTACGCTCGCTGCGACCAGGCGCTTTTTAGTGACCCCTTATGCAAAAGGCGCTCCCGGCGGAGAGGAAGCCAGGAGCGCCTGCGCAGAGAGAACGCCAGTTTGTATATATGGCAATAAGTGACGCGACTGGGATCGCAAGGCCCGCAACCCTCGCAGCCGTCTAGGCAGCTTCTTTGACCTCCCTCGAGGCTTCCTGCCCATACTTGGGCGTGGGGCGGAAGAGCTGGAAGAGGATAGCTGCCAAAGCTGCCAGCGCCACCACCGTCCAAACCCCAAAATGACCCAGGGCAAAGAGCTCCCAGAGCTGGTTGATGATGAGGCCTACCACCCAGCCGAAGCCGCACTGGTAGCCAATGGCAACCCAGAACCATTTGGGGTCAGCCATCTGGCGCCTAATGGTGCCTATGGCGGCGAAGCAGGGGGCGTCCAGCATGTTAAAGGCCACAAAGGCCAGCATGGCGCCCAGCGAGAAGGTGCCGGCCACAGTGAACATCTGCTGGAAGGTAGCCCACAGCAGCGTGGACCCCTCGCCCACCTCCCCCAGGCCAAAGAGCACGCCAAAGGTGGACACCAGGTTCTCTTTGGCGATCAAGGCAGACAGAGAGCAGGCCGCCGCCTGCCAGGTGCCAAAGCCAAGCGGGGCAAAGATCCAGGCAATGGCCGAGCCCACGCCCGCCAACACCGAGAAGTCCATGTAGTTCTCGGGCGCATCGGCCATGGAGGGCAAGAATCCAAAGGCGCCCGAACCGCCTTCCCAACCGGCCAGCCCAAAGTTGGACAAGAACCAAATGCCCACGCTGGCAGCGAAGATGATGGTGCCAGCCTTCTTGATGAATGCCGAGACGCGCTCCCACACATGGAGGAAGTAGGCTTTGGCGGCCGGCAGGTGATAGGCCGGAAGCTCCATCACAAAGGGGGCGGGCTCTCCGGCGAAGGGCTTGGTCTTCTTGAGCATGATGGCGCTCACAATCACCGCGGTCAGGCCCAAAAAGTAGAAGAAGGGGGCGATCCACCAACCCTCGGTGCCGCCGATAAGCACGCCCATCAATAGCGCGATGATTGGGGTCTTGGCGCCGCAGGGGATCATGGTGGTGAGCATGACGGTCATGCGGCGGTCGCGGTCGTTCTCGATGGTTTTGGTGGCCAGTACGCCAGGCACGCCGCAGCCAGAGGACACCAAAAGCGGGATGAAGCTCTTGCCAGAGAGCCCAAAGCGCCTGAAGGCACGGTCCATCACAAAGGCCACGCGGCTCATGTAGCCGCAGTCTTCCAAGAAGCACAGCAGCAAGAAGAGCACGATCATCTGAGGCAAGAAGCCCAAGATGGAGCCCACGCCGCCCACGACGCCGTCAAGCACCAAAGACTTCACCAGGTCGGAAGCTCCCAAGCTGTCGAGCCACTCCCCCACCACTGTCGGGATGCCCGGCACATACCAGCCGTACTCGCCGGGGATGGGCTCTTGGGCATTGGCTGCCTCCAAAAATGCCGCCGAATCCACCGGCTCATGATAGGCCAGCGCCTGCCCGGCTTTGAGCTGGGGCTCATCGGCAGCATTGGCCAACACCACGTCGCCCTCGGTGGACAAGAAGTTGCCGTCCTCGTCATGCAGGGGCACGTCGTGAGCCACCACGCCAGCCGCCGCTGCCCGCGAGGCGAAGTCTTCCACCGCAGCGCTGCCGCCCTGCTCGATGGCTTCAGCCACACCGGAAGTGTCCACTCCGGCCTCCTCGGCGGCAGCCAGATACCCCTCGACGGCAGCGCCGTAGTCCTTCTCGGCATAGGCCTTTTGAGCCTCCTCATAGGCTGCAGCCTGGGCAGGGTTAACAAACCAACCGTCGCCAAAGAGGCCGTCGTTTGCCCAGTCGGTGCCCCAGGTGCCCACCGTGGAGACCGCCAAGAAGTACACCAGAACCATCACAGCCACAAAGATGGGCAGTCCCAGCCAGCAGTTGGTGACTACGCGGTCGATCTTTTCCGAGGTGGTGAGCGCCTGCGGCGCCTTGGTGACGCACTGGTCCATAAGGCGCTCGATCCAGGCGTAGCGGTCGTTGGTCACCAGAGACTCGGCGTCGTCGTCCAGCTGGGCCTCGACGCCTGCGCGCGCCGCATCCACCGCAGCCACAGAGGCCGCAGGCAATCCCAACGCCTCCAGCGCCTGCCGCTCTCCCTCGAAGGCCTTCACCGCATACCAAGCAAGCTGGGACTTGCGAGGCACAAAGCCAGCGATCACCTGGGAGATCTCCTGCACCGCACCAGCCACCGGCGCCGAGAAGAGATCTGCCACCGGAGGCTGGCCCTTCTCGGCAGCAGCATGCTTAGCGGCGGCCACAAGCTCGTCCAAATTGCGCCGACGCAGGGCGCTGATGGGCACCACCGGGCAGCCCAAGCGAGCCGAAAGCTCCTGGACGTCTATCTTGTCGCCGGCCTTTTCCACCAGATCCACCATGTTCAGGGCCACCACGCAGGGAAGGCCGCACTCCAGGATCTGGGTGGTGAGGTAGAGGTTGCGCTCCAGGTTGGTGGCATCTACCACGTCGATGACCACCGCAGGCTCCCCGCTCAACAGATAGTCGCGGCTCACCACCTCCTCCGGGGAGTAGGGGGAGAGCGAGTAGATGCCAGGCAGGTCGCAGAGCACCACGTGCCTGTCTTCGCGCAGCGGCGCCTCCAGCTTCTCCACCGTGACGCCGGGCCAGTTGCCCACGTAACCGTTGGAGCCGGTGAGCTCGTTAAACAGGGTAGTCTTGCCGCAGTTGGGGTTTCCCGCCAGGGCAATGTTCAAAGTTGTGTCCAAGGTGTTCCCTTTCGTAGCGCTGAGGGCGGGCGACCCTCTGCCTTAAAGGCCTTTAGATGCAGGAGCCAGGGTCTGCTGCCGACAAACCCTTGCCAATACAAAGCTTGCTAGCAGACGGTGGGCTCCACCTCCACCAGTGCTGCCTCGTCTTTTCTAATGGACAGCTGGTAGCCACGCACCGTGAGCTCTAAAGGGTCGCCCAAAGGCGCCACCTTTTTGACGTCCACCCGGGCTCCTTTGGTGATACCCATGTCCATGATGCGGCGCTTGAGCTGGCCGCTGCCCGTGAGCTTGAGCACTTTGCAGGACTGCCCCACAGGGATCTGAGCCAACGTGAGAGGATGGGCCATGAAGGCTCCTTTCTTCTTTGCAGGTTGATTTGTTATGGCAGGCAGCTGCGATATCTTTTGGGCGCATCCATCACCCAGGCAGCCGCGCTGACTGACGCGCCTTTCTAGCAGCACATCACCTGGCGGGCAGTGTCGCGATCCAGGCCTAGCTGCGACCCCTTGATGCTCACAATGGTGCCTGCGGAGGTTTGGTTGACCACCCGCACCTGCGCCCCCTCTACAAACCCTAGGTTCGCCAAGTGCTGGGCAGCCGCGCCTCTGCGCACCTTGCGCACCGTGAGCACAGATCCCGGATTGGCCAGCGAAAGAGGCAGAGCAGGACCGCCCCCAGAGCTCGCGACAGGCGCCTCAGCCATGCGGCGCCTGCCTGCCTCTCGCGACGCGAAGGATAGAGTTGCGGTATTCATAGCTGGTCATCTCCAAAGTTATACATCGCTAACTCAATTTGTATGATACAGCTAACTTTTGAGAAGTAAACCATTATTTACTTTTAGGCCGGCATGTTTTAAGGGAGACGTCCCTTCTTTCGACGCAGGGGGCCTGGCATTGAGGGTAGAGGCGCTTCTCGGCAGGTAACTCGCCATCCCCGCGCCCAGTCGCTCTCCCAAAATGAGGAGTCGCTCATCAGCAGCTCTCCACAGCTCGCCAATGGCAGGGGCATCTCTTCAGGAAAACTGATATTCTAGGGTTTCATAGAGAGCCGTAGTCCTTAGGAGAGTGGCATGCCAGAGCCTCGCACTAAACTTGTTGGCCGCGCAGGAGTAAGCGCGGCAGACTGCATGCGGATCTTTCCTCGCAAAGACAAAGAATCCGGCTCGGCCTATGCCTACCGGGTGCTTTCCTACAACATCCTCATGCTCTATATGCCTCCGGGAGCTTGGATCCGCGAGTCTTCCGTGGCAGAGATCCTAGAGGTCTCCCGCACCCCCGTCCATGAGGCCATGGGCCTTCTGCGCGACCGCTCTCTGGTAGAGGTGGCCCCCCAAAGCGCCACCCATGTCTCGCGCATCTCGGTAAGCCAGCTGCGCCAATCCTTCTACATGCGCGTAGCCGTGGAGCCTCTGGTGGTCACCCAGCTGGCTCGCGTGATCACCCAGCCTACGCTGGATGAGCTGCACCGCTTGGTAGACGCCATGGACGAGTCGCTGGCCATCCCCTACAACGAGGCCAAATACATCGAGCTCAACGAGGAGTTCCACCGCACCGCCTACGAGGCCGCAGCCAAAGGCTACGTCTGGGAGTCCCTGCAAAAAACCGGCTGCTCCTTTAGGCGCTGCTGCAATATGGGTGTGCTTTTTGGCTACACCAAGCCCTCCACCGAGCCCTTCCGCAAAGTGCTGGGCTTTTTGGAGAACGGCGGCGAGAACCGCGTCGAGGTGGCCGCTGCCATCCACGAATACCTCTCCAACTACGCCACCTACATCGAGCAGCTCATCTCCGACTTCCCCGACTGCTTCGTCAACGTCAACACCACCGCGAGCACCCGACGCTAATCCCTGCGCGCATGTGGGCCCTGCCCCTTCGCCCTCTGACCGAGAAGCCCTGCCATCCTATCAAGTGCGCAACCAGTAGCCCATAGCACAAAACGCGCGCGAAAAAGCTCCAAAACCGCTTCCAGCCAATGGCGCATCGTTCACGGATTGGGTTTTGCAAGCTTTCAAGAATCTGCCACTGATACACCAGAGGTAGGCTAGCATCGAATCTACGCACGACCCCTGCACGTTTGGCAACGCGTTTTTTATCCCCTTCGAGGAAAGGACCAGCCATGGGTGTAAGAGCAGAAGAAGCGCTCGATTTGAACTACGACGGGCTCGCCAACTACCTGAGCCACAACCACTCGGTCTACATGGGCCTAGATGACGCCATGTACTACCTCACCGATGTCAACGCTCACTACTGGCGCGCCCAGGACACCTCAGTCCTCAATCACAAGGGCCACTACACTGACTGCTCTGAGCTCGTCCCCACCATCGGCGAGTTTTTGAGCCTCCCCTGGCTTGACGGCAAGACTGTCGAAGATGTTGCAGACCAAGTCACCTTCTACGCCAGCACCAAGCCTCGCTCCGAGGTAGAGGCAGAGATGGCTGCATCAGAGGAGTAAGCCCAGCCTTCGACTCGCCGGCCACATAGCCAGAGTCCTGGTTTGACTGATTGTTTTATCTGTATTCAAAGGCGGTGGGCCACCTGGGCCTGCCGCCTTTCGGGCTTACAGGACAAAAAGCATGCTGTGAATTGGGACGTTGACGCAGGTCAACATCCTTTTTTGGGTGTTTAAATCCGGAAGGCAAATTTGAACACGGGGACTCGGGCAGCGGGTGTGCTATCAAATGCAGCGGTGCCCCAGCTAAAGGCTGCAAAATCGAGCCGCTATATCCTGAAGGTAGGAGAGCTTGATGAAAGAAGGCGATCTGTGGGGTCTGCGGGACCAAGATGCAGAGGAGCGACAGCGCTGGCGCCTACTAAGTACATCTCCTCCAGCACGCGCCTACTAAGTACAATTTAATATGAAACCAACTCTGTGAGCTTGGGAAATTAATTACTTAAATAAATAGTGGTGCAGATTTTGGGCAAAATCGACCTACTAAGTACTTAGTAGGCGCAAAGTGATGCTTAGCAGGCATGAAGTGACACTCAGTCCAAACTTCATCTGCCCCGGGTCCTCATCTCACAGGTAGGTCTACTTTTTGACCTTCCATGATTTAGCCGGGGTTTTGCAGTGTGAAAGCAGTACTACTTTCACACTGCCCCCTTTTGAGCGCAAAGAGTACTTATAAATAATGAAGGTAGATTTGGTCTACAGGTTTTTGGCCTACAGGATAAGGGGTGTTGGCGCAGATCTGACGTAGGTCTGACGCAGGTCAACACCCCCTTATCAAAGCACGCTTTTTGTTCTATAAGCCCTGTTCTATCCCTGACAGATGGCCTCCTCAAGCTGAGGCACCGTATCTACCAGGAGGGCGGCGCCCTTCTCGGCAAGGAAGTCAGGATCCCTGAAGCCCCAGGTCACAGAGATACAGGGGATTTGGGAGTTTTTCGCGGTGAGGATGTCCACCTCGGAGTCGCCCACGTAGCAAGCCGTGTCGCGAGAGACTCCCATGGAGTCGAGGGCCAGGTAGACCATGGCGGCGTCGGGCTTTCTGGGGATGTCGTCTCGCTGGCCCAGCACAAAGTCGAAGGCGCCGGGAAAATGGAGCTCCATGAGCTCGCGCACGGCGAAGTCGCCCTTGTTAGACACGGCGGCGCACTTCACGCCGGCGGCGCGCAGATGCTCGATCATCTGAGGAATGCCCGGGTAGGGATGGGTGTGGTCATTGCAGTGGATGGCATAGTAGGCGCAAAAGTCGTCGAAGACGCTGTCCACCTCTGGCTGCGGGGTGCCGGCCGGGCAGGCGTCCAGCATGAGCTTGCGCAGGCCGTTTCCTACCATGGCGCGCACCTGGGCCAACGTATAGAGCGGGAACCCATGGGCGTCCAGGGTGTGGTTGAGCGCCAGCTGGAGGTCGTCTAGCGTATCCAGGATGGTTCCGTCCAAATCGAATACCGCAGCGTTGTACATGGGTTTCCGCTTCCTTTCCAACTGTTGGCGAATCTGGGCAGCAGCCCCAAGAGCGCGGCCTCGTTGCTATGATAGATAACCGCGTGCGCTCAGGTGCCGTCTACGCCTGAAGCGCCCCGTCTATCATTCACCGCCCGACCCTGCAGGGGGCGGCAAGACGAAGGGATTTCACCGTGTCTTCTTACTCCATGGCAACCCATACCTGCGGCCAGCTCCGCGCCCAAGACATTGGCCAGGACGTCACGCTTTGTGGCTGGGTATGGCGCCGCCGCGACCATGGTGGCCTCATCTTTGTGGACCTGCGCGACAACACCGGCCTCACCCAGCTCACCTTTGACCCCGACAACTCCGGCGGCCAGGCCTTCCATACGGCCGAGGACATTCGCCCCGAGTGGCCCATCATGGTGAGCGGCACCGTGCGTCATCGCCCGGAGGATACCGCCAACCCCAATCTGCCCACCGGCGAGATCGAGGTGCTAGTACACGAGATCGTGGTGCTCAACACCTCCAAGACGCCGCCTTTCCAGATTGAGGACAACATCGACACTGCCGAGGACACCCGTCTTCGCTACCGCTACCTGGATTTGCGCCGTCCCCAGATGCAGCACAACCTCAAGGTGCGCAACGATTTCACCTTCGCCGTCCGCGAGGCGTTGCACAACAATGACTTCCTCGAGGTAGAGACCCCTATGTTGGCCAAGTCTACCCCCGAGGGCGCCCGCGACTTCATCGTGCCTTCCCGTACCCAGCCGGGCAACTTCTACGCTCTGCCCCAGTCACCCCAGCTGCTGAAGCAGCTGCTTATGGTGAGCGGCGTGGACCGCTACTACCAGGTGGTCAAGTGCTTCCGCGACGAGGACCTGCGCGCCGACCGCCAGCCGGAGTTCACCCAGGTAGACCTCGAGATGGCCTTTGTGGACCAAGACAACGTCATGTCCATGGTGGAACACGTGCTCAAGCGCGCCTTTGCCGCCGTGGGCGTCGATATGCCCAGCCCCCTGCGCCGCATGCCCTACTGGGAGGCCATGGACACCTACGGTTCCGATAAGCCCGACACCCGCTACGGCATGACCTTGGTGGACGTGAGCGACATCTTCACCGCCTCCCAGTTCAAGGTCTTTGCCAGCGCCGCCACCACTCCCGGCCAGGTAGTCAAGTGCATCAACGCCAAGGGCGCTGGCGCATGGCCCCGCGCGCAGATCGACAAGCTGGAGAAAGTGGCAAAGGACTTGGGCGCCAAGGGCCTGGCTTGGATCGCCTTCCGCGAGGACGGCTCGGTGAACTCCCCCATCGTCAAGTTCTTCTCCGACGACGAGATGGCAGCCCTTCGCGAGCGCGCTCAGGTAGAGCCTGGCGACCTGGTGATGTTTGCCGCCACCGAGCGCCTGGAGGCAGACACCATCCTGGGCGGCATGCGCACCCACATGGCCAACGCGCTGGATATCCCCCGCGAGGGCCACGACTTCCTCTGGGTAGTGGACTTCCCCATGTTCGCCTACGACAAGAAGGCGAACCGCTACTCCGCGGAGCACCATCCCTTCACCCTGCCGGTTGAGGCCGACATCCCCCTCATCGACACCGACCCTCTGGCCGTAGGCTCCTACACCTATGACTTTGTCATGGACGGCTTCGAGGCTGGCGGCGGCGGCCTGCGTATCCACAACGCCGACCTGCAGATGAAGGTCCTCGAGCGCCTGGGCTTCACCCCCGAGCGCGCCCAGGAGCAATTTGGCTTCCTGCTTGAGGCCCTCTCCTTTGGCGCGCCTCCCATGGGCGGCTTTGCCCTGGGCCTCGACCGCGTATGCATGCTTTTGGTAGGCGCCGACTCCATCCGCGACGTCATGGCCTTCCCCAAGACCTCCAGCGGCTCCGACCTCATGCAGGGCGCGCCCTCCGAGGTCTCTGCGGCCCAGCTCAAGGATGTAAGCCTGCGCATCGACTAGACGCACTGCGCCCGGCCCGCTGCGGTTGACCTGCCGAGAAACACTGCCACTGCAAGCAGGGGCTGAGCGCCTAGCACGATCCCTTGACACCAAGCGGTTCATGTCTTTAGGGGCATGGGCCGCTTTTCTGTGGACATATGGGATGGCATGGGATGCGCTTCTCGGTTGAGAACCGCTGCACGAACGCGAACAACTGCAAATGAGAACGGGTTACTGAATGAAAGTGGATTCCCGGATTAGAACATGCGTTTTGATGCCCTCAAAAAACTATCTACTTTTGCTACCTAATGTGTTGCAATTGTAGTAAGATGCACTTATTGATGCAAGAAGGCCTAGTATACCTGGGCCTTCCTATATTGATGCCGATGGCTCGCACCGAGGAAGGATCACTATGAAGGCACTGGATGCTCTCAATAAGCTCAGCGACCTATGTGCTCGCCAAAAGGGGTTATTTACTTCGGCACAAGCCCAGGAAGTCGGTGTTAACCGCACCACTCTTACTCGCCTTGCCGCCCACCAGCAAATCGTTCCCATTGCACGCGGCGTCTACCGAGCCGCTACGGCGCCAGCGCTGCGAGAGGAACCTGTCTATGCCGCATGGCTTTCTTTGGATCCCAAAACTCCCGCTTGGAAGCGCAAGCTAGATAACACCGATTACGTGGTCTCTCGTGAAACTGCTGCCTGGCTCTACGGATTCGACGAGTTTGATCCCAAACCCTATGCCTTTGCCAGCATCGAACGCAAGCAGACTCGCAACAAAGGCATCCACTTGTTCAAGCATGCAATCAAGCCTGAAGATGTGAGGGTAGTCGACGGCCTCCCCGTACTTTCGCGCCAACGCACTGCCACCGAGATTCTCAAGTATTGCCCCAATACTCGAGCGATCATCGATTTTTTAAGCACACTTACACCCGAAGAACGACCTTTGAGCATGATGCGGCTCCTTGGAAATCGGGAGACAAAGTTCTCCTCTCTGGATGCCCATCAAATTAGATCTGTTTGCAACCTCTGGAGAAAAGAGGACCGCTCCCTAAGGAATGACTGGGGCACAGATCACACAGGTAGAGCCCATAGTTAGTACTTCTTAGGAAGAGGGAGCACATGGACAGCTTTAGAGATCATCTGAAAAACCCTTAGCAGCCAGAGTTCATATCGCAGCCCCTCAAAATACTTACTTCACTTGTATCAATCTAAGACATGGCTAATGTGCGCTTTTTTCACATTAGCCATGTTCATTTGTAGCTAACGTAGATAGTTTTCTGAGGGTCTGTCACCCCTCTTTTCTTGGCCCATTGATCGTTGGCCTTGGCCCTTCTTGGTTCTTCACAGCTATCTCGCCCCTCACCTTCCTAACTTCGCCGGGAGCTCTCCTGGCTCTTTCTCAGGCTCCTTCCACGTCGCGTGCGGCCTGGTACCACACCACCACGCCACACAGGCGCAAAGAGCGCTGCTCCACTATGAGATCGGGAGTGCCCCTTTCGTGAGACCAGGTAGAGAGCATGGCTACGCTGCCATTGGCCATATAGCGGCGTATCACTACGTTGGCATCGTCTACAAGCACCACCACAGAGCAGCCGTTATAGGGTGCCACTTGAGGATCCACCAGCAGCAGCGAGCCTGCGGGGTACACCTTGTTCATGGCGCCAGAATCCATCACTACAAAGAGGGCGTTGGGGTGGCGCTGGGCGATATCGGGAGGCGCATAGGCACTGCCTTTGCGTACCAACGTGGTGCCGTTGCCAGAGCGGATGTTGCGATAGCAGGGGTATTGGCAGGCAGCCAGCAACGTAGCTTTGGTCTTCTCGGCAGAAGCGCAAGTTGCCTCATCGGCATCTAGCGCTTGAGAGATTGCGCGAGGTCCTCCAAGGATCTCTTCGACGGTAACTCCGCACGCCGCAGCGATGCGAGCCAGGGAGTCTTTGCGCAAGAAGATGGCGTCGCGCTCCCACCGGGAGACGGTTTCTTGAGTTGTCCCCACCAATTGGGCAAAGGCCGTTTGCGAGAGGCCCTTTTGCCGGCGCAGGTGGCGTATGTTCTCGCCCACAGACATGGAGGTCACTCCACAGTCTCGCGCCAGAGCGGCAATGCAAGGCTGCCGGGGCCGCCAAAGCCGTCGGTGAGCTCGATGGTGGGGACAGCGATGATGTCGAGGCCCGCTTTCTCCAGCAAGTCGTTGACGCGCAGGTTGCCCTGGCTTACACAGAGCACCCCGGGAGCAAGGCACAAAACGCCGATGGCCTCGCCTGCCAGCTCGGCGGCCAAGGAGCTGTCGGTACCGTCTACCTCGATGAACTTTAGGGGACCCTGGTGAAGGGCGCGCTTGAGCATAGCCTTGAGGCCGCCGCGCTCCTCCTCGATGCGCACCTCGCCTTTTTTGCGTCCGCGATGGAGGCGCAGGAGGGGGCCTTGCTCGGCCAGGCTGCGATCCATCAGGAAGGTGTCGCAGTCCACGCGAGCTAGATAGGTGTCCAAATGCAGGCGGTTCCCGGTACCGGGGACGGGGATCACGTAGATGTCCTTGATATCTGAGGCGGGCATAGGAGCTGCGTCGCCGGATGGCGCACCATCCCTAGAGCCCCAAAGCAAATGGCGGGCAAGCACGTCGATGGCGGGGCCCTCGGTGCGGCTGGAAAGCCCTATGGCCAGGCTTTTGTCGGTAAGGTTGATAAGGTCGCCGCCCTCGATATGAAACGAGCAGCTGTGGTCGAGCCATTGGGGCGTGGAGCTAAACGCCGGCAGATGGCGCAGGAGGATCTGGTAGAGATCCACCTCGCGGGTACGGTCGCGCCAGTACATGGAGTTGCAAGTAAGCCCTCGGCCGATAGCCGTAACGGGATCACGCACAAAAAAGCTGGTGTTCATGGGGCGCGAGAGGAAAAGTTCGGGGTCGAAGGCGGTGTCGGTGCGCTGCGCCAAGGGAAAGGACGCAGGGCTCGCCAAGTTGGTCTGGCCGTAGCGCACCCCGTCATAGAGGGATTGCACCAGTTGTGCGGGGCTGCCTTGGGACAAGAAATAGTCGCGCAGGGCGCCGGTGAGCTCGGCGCCCTCTACGGGGCTGTCGGCCACAAAGGCGTCCACGAGTTCCTGGCGGGCCTCAGGCGAAGCCTCCAGAGTCTGTTGCAGCGCGTCGCAGACCTCGATCACCTCTACATCATGAGCCTTGAGCACGCCCACCAACGCATCGTGTTCCCGCTGGGCCTGCTCAAGGTCAAAGCTGCTGCGGCCTGGGCGCAAAGGAAACGCCTGGAAAAAGTCTCCGTGGGCCGTCTGCTGGGTTTCTCGCCCTGGGCGATGAACGATCGCCCGTCTGAGCGCGCCTATCTCGTTGGTTACCTGTACATAGCTCATGATCTCTCCCTTGCTTCAGCCTCACCCTAGCGCATTGGAAACAGCTCTCCCAGCTATAGGAGGCCTATATGATATTGCGCGTCATATTTTTTGAGATTTATGACAGTCTACGTCATAGGCTACGCCATTTAAAGGACAGATCCCCTCTCTGATGCCCCTTCCTCCCTCGCCTCGCAACTCTGAACCCCATGATGGCCTCATTGGTAAAGGCCAAGGTGAAGCCCCACAAGAGCCTCGCCCAAGCTTGCAAGAGAGGAGTCCCATGAGTCAGAAAACAAAGAAGGCCTTCGCGGTACCCCACACCTACACCATCATCTTTGCCCTGATGGTTCTGGTGGCAGCGCTCACGTGGGTGGTGCCCTCAGGCGTGTTTGACACCGCCGAGGTCAACGGCCGCGAAGTGACCGTCGCAGGCACCTATCATGAGGTGGACAAAGTGAGCGTGGATCCCGAGACCGGCGATGAGGTGGATCTTCGCCAGGGCGTCAACGCAGTGCTCGAAGCACCTACTCTGGGCATCCAGGAAGCCATCGAAGTGGTTGCCTTTGTGTTTGTGGTGGGCGGCTCGTTCCAAATCATCACCGCCACAGGAGCCATCGACGCCGGCATGCGCCGAGTGGTCAGGCGCTTCAAGTCTAAAGACATCGTGGTGATCCCCGTTGCCATGCTGCTCTTCGCCCTGGGCGGCTCGACCTTTGGCATGGCCGAGGAGACCTTGCCCTTCTTCGCCATCTTCCTGCCCATCATGATCACCATGGGCTTCGATTCCATCACAGCTTTCATGATCGTCTTCTTGGGCGCCAAGGCTGGCTATGTGGCTTCCACCATCAACCCCTTCAGCGTCCTCATCTCCCAGGGCATCTTAGGGATCACCGGCAACCCTCAGCTGTGGCTGCGAGCCATCATGTTCGTGGTCATCGTGGGCCTCACCATTGCCTTCGTGATGCTCTATGCCACCCGCATCCGCAAGAACCCCGAGAAGTCCCTCACCTACCATGAGGATCAAGTCCTGCGCCAAGACATCAAGACCGTGGATGAGGAGACCCCCTTCACCGGTCAGCAAAAAGCCGTGTTGGCAGTCTTCATAGGCGGCATCGCCCTCATCGTCTGGGGCCTGGTGAGCCAGGGTTGGTACATGAACGAGCTCTCCGCCATCTTCTTGGCCATGGGCATCATCTCGGGCATCATCGCCGGCTTCGGCCAGAAGCGCATCGCCGAGGAGTTCGTGGCCGGCCTTAAGGACTTCGCCTTCTCCGCCATCGTCATCGGCCTTGCCCGCGGCGTCCTGGTCATCGCCAACAACGGCATGATCATCGACACCATCTTGAACGACATGGCCAACGGCCTCGCAGGAGTCCCCAGCGCCATCTTCACCTCCATCCTCTACCTGCTGGAAAACCTGCTCACCATCCTGGTGCCCAGCTCATCCAGCCTGGCCGCCCTCACCATGCCCATCTTTGGGCCCCTCACCGAGCTCATGGGCCTGAACCCCGAAGGCGCCGTCACCGCCCTCTGCCTGGCCGAGCCTATGATGACTATCATGGCCCCCACCTCCGCCATCCTGGTGGCCGGCCTGGCCGTCTGCAAGATCAGCCTGGAGAAGTGGTGGAAGGTCTCCTGGAAGTACTTTTTGGCCATGTCCCTTGTCTGCATGGTCTTCACCGCCATCTCGGCCATGCTCCCCGTGGTGGCCTAGCCCGCTACCCATATTCCCTGGCAGGGAGGGCGTTTTTATCGGCACATGCCGAGAAACCCATGGCCTCCCTGCCGGCGGCATCGCCCTTTTCGCATCAATCCCTTCGACATCGAAGAAAGGTTTTGCCATGTCCCCTAAGCCAATCCATGTGACCAGCGAGATTGGGTCTTTGCAGCGCGTGGTGCTCCACCGTCCCGGCAAAGAGCTGGCCAACATGAAAGCCGACGAGTTTGAGAAGTGCTGGATCCACGACGCCTTCTATCTGGACTACGCCCAGAAGGAGCACGACGAGTTTGCCCGCCTCCTGCGCGAACACGGCGCCGAGGTGCTCTATATGGAAGACCTGCTGGCCGAGGCCATGGACCAGCACCCCGAGGCCCGCACCGCCTTCCTCGACGAGTACATGAGCCAGGCCCCTGTGCCCGACCCTGAGCTGGCACCGCTGGTGCGCCAGAAGCTGGACGCCATCCGCGACAACCGCGCACTGGTGGATGCGGCGCTGGCGGGGATGCGCCTCAAGGACCTGGAGCTTGCCTCTGGCCCTACCACCCTCTCGCGTCTGGAGGGTGACGGCGTGGCCCTGGACGACTTTGTGGTCTTTTCCATGCCCTCCAGCTACTTCTCCCGCGACCCCATCGCCTCCATCTCCAACGGCGTCGCGCTCCATCGCATGTATTACAACCAGCGCAATCGCGAGGTGCCCTTCTACAAGACCTTCCTCACCTACCACGACGACTTCGCCGGCACGCCCTTCTGGTACGACAACCACTCTGCAGCCCACATCGAGGGCGGCGACGTGCTCAACATCAACGCCGCCACGCTGGCAGTGGGCATCTCCCAGCGCACCGAGGCTGCGGCCATTGACCAGCTGGCCCAGAACCTCTTCTGGGGTCCTGTGCCTTCCACCATCGAGCAGATCTTCGCCATCAAGGTGCCCTACGGCTACGAGACCATGCACTTGGACACCGTGTGCACCCAGATCGACTACGACAAGTTCACCGTCTACCCCGGCATGTACGACGAGTTGCGCGCTTACCGTCTGCACAAGGGCGACACCCCAGGCGAGGTGGGCATCGACGAGCTTACCGGATCGCTCAAGGAGATCTTGGAGATTGCCACCGGCGAGCCCGAGATCACCCTCTTCGAGTGCGGCGGCGGCGACCCGGTAGAGGCCTCCCGCGAGCAATGGAACGACGGTTCCAACACCCTCGCCCTCGCCCCCGGCAAAGTCTGCGTCTACGAGCGCAACACCGTCACCAACGACCTGCTCTACAAGGCCGGCATCGAGCTTTGTGTTGTTCCCTCCGAGGAGCTCTCCCGCGGCCGCGGCGGCCCCCGCTGCATGTCCATGCCGTTCGCGCGTGCCGACATCTAGCACTCCCCCATCGCGCGATTGCGCCCATGGAGACTGCCCGCGGCTCCACACTTGCTTCTCCCAGCAGGGGCCCTGTACCTCCTGGCGCCCCTGCTGGGAGAAGCCCCACCGCCTAAGCATCTCGTTTCCCGCCTTGCCCCTCCTCACCTTCCCTATCACACCTCACATGAAAGGACCTGCCATGCCCCTGAGTCTTTCTGGCAAAAGTTTCCTCACTCTGTTGGACTTCACTCCCGAAGAGATCAACTACCTGCTTGACCTTGCCCACCAGTTCAAAGCCATGAAGCGCAACGGGGTGCCTCATCGCTACCTGGAGGGCAAGAACATCGTCCTGCTTTTTGAGAAGACTTCCACCCGCACCCGCTGCGCCTTTGAAGTAGGCGCCATGGACCTGGGCATGGGCGTCACCTACCTGGCTCCCGACAGCTCCCAGATGGGCGCCAAGGAGTCCATCGAAGATACCGCCCGCGTACTGGGTCGCATGTATGACGGCATCGAGTACCGTGGCTTTGACCAGAGCATCGTGGAGGAGCTGGCTGCCAATGCTGGCGTGCCTGTATGGAACGGCCTCACCACCCAGCTTCACCCCACCCAAGCCCTAGCCGACATCATGACTATGCAAGAGGAGTTTGGCCATGACCTGCGCGGCAAGACCCTAGCTTTCTTTGGCCAGGTAGGAAATACTGCCGGCTCACTTTTGGTCATCTGTGCCCAACTGGGCATCAACTTCGTGCAAGTGGGCCCCCAGTCTCAGGTAGAAGGCAACCGCACCTACGATCCCCAGATGCTGGCCCGCTGCCAAGCCCTGGCTGCCGAGCACGGCTCCACCATCAAGATCACCGACAGCATTGAGAACGGCATCCAAGGAGTCGATGCCGTGTACACCGACGTGTGGGTAGGCATGGGACAGCCCTCCGAGCTTTGGAAGAGCCGCATCGCACTGCTGGAGCCCTACCGCGTCACCGCCGACGTGATGGCCGCCGCAAACCCCGGCGCCATCTTCATGCACTGCTTGCCTTCCTTCCACGACACGAACACCACCGTGGGCGCCCAGATCGCCCAGGAGTTTGGCGTAACCGAGATGGAAGTTACCGACGAGGTCTTTGAGTCTGCACAGTCTCGCGTGTTCCAAGAAGCCGAGAACCGCATGCATACCATCAAGGCTGTGATGTACGCCACGTTGAAGTAACGAGCTGCAAGAGAGTCCGAAGGAACTCTAAGCCGCCCCTGAAGAGCTGTAGGGGTCCAGCAGCACCATTGGATCCCCTCTAGAAACCTGCTCCAGAGACACAAAAGTACCCTCAGTATCCCTCTAAAAATGTACTTCATATGCAACATATAATCGTAGCTAATGCAGATATTTGCTGCATTAGCTACGCTTTAATGTAACTAATGCAGAAGGTTTTCAGAGGGCCTAATACCCCTTATTGCCCCCAGCCTGCTCTTCTGCCTCGAGCAGCTCTAACACTCTTGACCAGCGAATCCCCTACTAGGGGCTCTCACGCCGGGACACCCGTAGCTACATCCCATCCCTGCCAATGCGGCGCCCGCAGCAAAGCCCCGCTCGCAGCACAATCCTCAACCCTATTTCTTGGACTCTTCCATGGCCTTGCGTATACAGTCTTTTAAAAACCCATTCACGTTATCAATACTTTCCATAAAGCACACGAGGTCCTCGTCGGTATTCTTATTAAGCTGAACCACGTAACGCTTTACATTGTGCTTTATATATTTTGCAGTGGCACGCTTTTGAGCCTCGCTAACCGCCATTGGAAACTCCTTCATCTCTGCGATGATCTATATCATATTAAACATAGTTAAATAATGGCAATCTAAACTAAGCCTTATTCGATTCAAATTTCCGATTCACATCAATCGGGCACATGTCTAACAATTGCAAATTAATCATTTGACATTGACACCATCTTGAATGTCAATATTTCTACCTGGACTTTATCATCGTCAACGTGGCCAATAGCCCTTTTGGCACTCATTAACAAAGCGCAACCGGTTTCTTAGAATACTGCACGTTATTAGGTTACAGTCCAGCGCCATATGTTCGCTACGGTTGCCAAATTCTCGCCTTAGATATCAGTAATACTGTATAGTTTTATCTATTACTTCTACATAATTCAATGTCGATGCACAGTATGGGCGATAGGATGCCTAACTGCGCAGGACCGCGATAGGCATCGGCTCCTAAGTGTTTTCCTGAAAGCAAGGCACTCAGGAAACTGAGTGACCGCTATTGAAACATCGCCACTAGCGTGCGTCCTCAAGCTTGCGTCCTCAAAAAAGAAGGTGCCAGCAATCCGGCACCTTCTAGTGAGCTTTATGGTTGTACACCGTCTTCACTCTTGTTGCAAAAACCGCCTTCACTGATCGTGAGGCTCGTCCACTGTCTCGATGGAACGGGTCTCTACCAGCTCCTCCGGAGCGGGAACGCGCTCGGTGTTTTGAGGGATGCGAGGGGCATCGTCGGGCTCGTCTCGGCCCATGGCCAGAAGCTCGGGGATCTGCATGCGATAGGCGTTCTCGGTGGCATTCTTGCGGGGAGAGCGCTTCATATAGGCTTTTACCTGGGCTTGGGACTTCTTGATTGACTGCAACGTGCCAGGGCCTGCCACGCAGCCGCCGGGGCATGCCATGCCCTCGATAAGATAGCCGGGGTATTTGCCCTTGATGGCGTCACGCATCATCTTGCGGCAGTCATCCAGGCCCTCGGCGGCAGTGATGTTGACCTCCCTGTCCGGGTGCATGCGGTGCACGGCGTTGACCACTGCATTGGCAACGCCGCCGGATACTGCAAATCCACGGCCGTCGGCGCTCGCAGCCTCAAAATCGTTATCCTTGGGCTTGTCGAGCTTGGTGTAGTCGACACCCAGAGCCTCCATCATGCCGGCCACCTCTTCGAAGGTGAGCACAAAGTCCACCTCGGAGCGTACGGAGGTGCGCATGGCCTCCAGCTTCTTCGCCGAGCAGGGCCCCACAAAGACGATCTTCGCGTCGGGATGCTGCTCGCGCAGCCAGCGAGCGGTAAGGGTCATGGGCGTGAGGGCCATGGAGATGCACTCGGCGTTGTCCGGGAATTCCTTCTTGGCCATAGAGGCCCAAGCAGGGCAACACGAGGTGCCCATGAAGGGGAGCTTCTCGGGGACCTCTTCGAGGAAGTCTTGAGCCTCTTGGATGGTGCAGAGGTCTGCGCCGATGGCCACCTCCTCAACACCGGAGAATCCCAGGATCTTGAAGGTCTCGCGCAGCTTGCCCACATCGCCGCGGCCGCCATACTGGCCAACAAAGGCGGGGGCCACAGCTGCGATGACCTCTGCCCCGCTCTTGATGGCGCTGATGACCTGGAAGATTTGGCTCTTATCGGCAATGGCGCCAAAGGGGCAGTTCACCAGGCATTGGCCGCAGGAAACGCAGCGATCATAATCGATGTCTGCACGACCTTGCTCGTCGGAGCCGATGCAGTGCATGCCACAGGCGGCGGCGCAGGGGCGGTCGCGGTGAATGATGGCAGAGTAAGGGCACACCTCGGCGCAACGGCCGCACTTGATGCACTTCTCCTGATCGATGAAGGCGCGGTGGTTCACGAAGCTAATGGCGCCCTTGGGGCAGATCTCACGGCAGGGGTGAGCCAAACAACCCTGGCATTGATTGGAGACCACGTAGGAGTTCTCGGGGCAGGCATGGCAGGCGAACTTGATGATGTTGATCAGAGGGGGCTCATAGTATTTCTCAGGGCGCTCGGCCTCTTTGATGCCGTCAGAGATGGAGCTGGGCTGATCTACCGGCAGAAGGTTGAGGCCCATGGCCAGCCTGATGCGGGCGCCCACGATAGCGCGCTCCAAGAAGATGGACTCGCGGTAGGTGGCCTGCTCGCCAGGGATGATGGTATAGGGCAGCTGGTCTGCCCAGTCGGCAGTGGCATCGCCTTGCATGTAGGCCACACGGGCTACCTCACAAAACACCTTGCGGCGAATCTCAGTGAGGTTGGTGTAGACCCCTCGCATGGTATCAGGCATGGGTGCTCCTCTCGACCCGTCCTGGCGGGCGTCACAGTCTCTTGGCACAGTATCCTTTATGATACGCGTAACCTTGGACACCCACGACTCTTGCAACTATGTACTCGCCGTACGGGAAAAGGTATGCAATCTTGAGGCCATAATCAAAGGCCAAGGGGTCGCTCGAAGAGATTATAAAAATACAATTACGCACAGTCGTGAGCGTCGATGATCCAGCAGGACTTGAGGCAGTCAAAATGATTGCGGTCTGAATGACTCGCGGCTTTAGTGAGTAGACTCACAGCCTTCAGTGAGTGGATGAGCACTCACTGAAGGCTCAGTGAGTGAAATTACGCTCACTGAAGCACTTTTGACCACTCACTGAAGGTCTCAGCTTTTCAAGCGTTCAAGCGTCTCAAGCCTGCCGTCCCGGGCCTGGCCAAGCAAGCATCCTGGGCCTGCGCTAAGGCTCCCTAGGCAAACTGAGAGTTATAGAGCGCGGCATAGGCTCCTCCGGCTTCGAGCAGTGAGTCATGGGTGCCTTGCTCGATGATGTTGCCGTGGTCCATATAGAGGATGAGGTCGGCATCGCGAATGGTGGAGAGGCGGTGGGCGATCACAAAGCTGGTGCGGCCATGCATGAGGCGGTCCATGGCGCGGCCGATCTCCACCTCGGTGCGGGTATCCACGCTGGAGGTCGCCTCATCCAGAATGATCACCGGTGGGTTGCGCAAAAAGATGCGAGCGATGGTGATGAGCTGGCGCTGGCCTTGGGAGAGGTTGGAGCCCTCGTTGTCCACCAGAGTGTCGTAGCCCTGAGGCATGGTGCGAATGAAGTAGTCGACCCGGGCCGCCTTGGCCGCCTCGACTATCTCTTCACGGGTGGCTCCCGGCTTGGCATAGGCGATATTCTCGGCAATGGAGCCGCCAAAGAGCCAGGTATCCTGGAGCACCATGCCAAAGTTGTCGCGCAGGCCGTCTCGGGTGAGGTTCTTGGTAGAGACGCCATCCAGGGTGATGAGGCCGCCGTCGATCTCGTAGAAGCGCATCAATAGGTTGATGAGCGTGGTCTTGCCGGCGCCAGTGGGCCCTACCACGGCCACCTTTTGGCCCGGAAGCACGCCAAAGGAGACGTCGTGCATGAGAGGCGCCTGGGGATCATAGCCAAAGCGCACGTGCTCGAAGGTGACGGCGCCGGTGGCTCCGTGGACCTCCATGGGGTGGGCCACATCGGATTCCTCTTCGGGAGCGTCCAGAAGCTCGAAGGTACGACGCGCAGAGGCCAGGGCGCTCTGGAGGGAGTTCACCATATAGGCCGCCTGGGTAAAGGGCTCGGCTGCCATGTTGATGTACTGGAAGAAGGCTTGGGCTACACCCACCGACATGACGCCGGCGAGCATGAGGCCACCGCAGGCCACGGCGATGACCGCCAGCGAGACGCGCTGGATGGTACGCATGACCGGGTTCATGGCGTACATGGCAAAGTCGGCCTTCTCGGTGGCTTTGCGGTTGGCGTCTGCCAGCTTGCGCACCGCCTCGCAGCTAGTCTGCTCCTGGTTGCAGGCGCGGATGACGTTGCGGCCGGTGTAGTACTCCTCCACCTGGCCGGTAAGGGCGCCCAGCGTCTCCTGACGCTCGCTGGCAGCAGAGAGGGTGCGTTTGGAGATGAGCCCGCAGATGATGCTGGAGAGTGCCATAAAGGCCAGGTAGACCAGGGTAAGGCCTGCCGAATAGTAAAACATGATGGCCAGCACGCCCACGATGGTGCCCACTGCGGTGATGAGCTGGAGCAGGCCGGTCTGCATGGTTTCGGAGATCTTGTCCAGGTCGCCGGTGACCCGGGTGAGGATCTCGCCGGGCTGATGGCCGTCGAAGAAGCGCAGGGGTAGACGGTTGAGCTTGGTGGCGATGGACTCGCGCAGCTGCAGGTTCAAGGTCTCTGCCACCGAAGCCATGATCTGCACCGATGCCCAATAGAACACCACCTGCAGCACGTAGAGCACGGTAAGGAAGGTGAGCGAAGCGCCCAGAGGATCCCAGGCGATCACAAAGGGGCCTTCACCGGCAAGGACCGGCTGCACTGCATGCCAAAGGTCGTTGATGACCAGAGCGCTCTGGAAGGGCCCCCAGATGTAGGTCACCAGGAACAGCACGCGCAAGATGAAGACCACCATGAGGCGAGTGCGCTGGGGTCCCAGCTGGCTAAAGAGGCGCAGAGCCACGCCCATACGAGAGTCTTGACGTTTCATTCCTACACCTCCTGTTTGGTTTGAGAGGCCACAATCTCTTGGTAGACCTCGCAGGTTTCCATGAGCTGCTCGTGGGTACCAAGACCCACGGGATGTCCCTCGTCGATGACGAGGATCTGATCGGCATGGCGAATGGTAGAGACGCGCTGGGCAATGATGAGCACCGCGGCTCCAGCGGTCTCAGCCTCCAGAGCGCGGCGCAGAGCGGCATCGGTCTTGAAGTCCAAGGCCGAGAAGGAGTCGTCAAAGACGTAGAGCTCGGGCTTTGCCACCAAGGCGCGGGCGATGGCCAAGCGCTGGCGCTGGCCGCCGGAGAAGTTGGAGCCGCCTTGGGCTACCGGGGCGTCCAGACCTTCAGGCAGGCTGCGTACGAAGTCTGCCGCCTGAGCCACCTTAAGGGCATGCCAAAGCTCTTCGTCGGTGGCCTGCTCGTTTTCCCAGCGCAGGTTCTGGGCGATGGTGCCCGAGACCAGCCAGGCCTTCTGCTGCACATAGCCAATGCGGCCGCGCAGCGTATGCTGGGTCATTTGGCGCACGTCCTGCCCGTCGATCTCCAGCGAGCCCTGAGTCACCTCGTTGAAGCGCATGATGAGACTGGCGATGGTGGACTTGCCAGAACCCGTACCGCCGATGATGGCGGTAGTGGTGTTGGGCCAGCACTCCAGGTTGAGGTTGGTAAGGGCGTCTTCCTGGGCGTCCTTATAGCGGAAGCGCACCTTGGAGAAGCGCAGGGTGGGCACCTCGGGATTTGGCTCCAAGTGGGTGAGCGCGCCGGGCAGGTCGTCGATCTCAGGCGAGTAATCCAGCACCTCCTGGATGCGGTTGGCGCATTCCAAGGCGCGAGGCACCATGATGAAGACGAACTGGGCCATCAAGATGTACATGAGCACCATGATGGCGTATTCCACCAGCGCGGTGATGTCGCCAATGCCCAGCTCGCCCACGGCGATGCGGGCGCCGGAGGTCCAATAGACCGCGATCACAAAGACGTTCATCACCACATACTGGAAACCGTCCACGTTGGTAAAAAGCTTGTTCGCCTTAATGGCGGTCTGAGCGTAGTTGGCAAAGGAGGTGTCCAGTCGCTGGTTCTCATGCCTCTGCTGGTTGAAGGCACGCACCACGCGCACGCCCGAAAGATTTTCCAGCAGCACTTGAGTCATGGTGTCCAGCTGCTTTTGCAGGCGGGTGAAGAGCGGCGATACCGAGCGCAAGATGAATGCCACCACTACGATGAGCACGATAATGGAGACCACCAAGAACCATCCAGCCAGAGTGTCCACCGAGAAGGTCATCACCAGCGCCGCCACCGCCATGAGAGGCACGGGCACAATCATGAGGATGGCCTGGGTCATAAGGGTTTGCACCGTCGTCACATCGGAAGACGTGCGGGTAGTGATGGAGGCCACGCCAAAATGGCGGAAGTCAAAGATCGAGAGCTTCATCGACTTGGCATAGAGCGCACAGCGAATGTCGCGGCCCATGGAGGTGCAGAGCTGGGCGCAGAGAGCGGTAGCGATGGTAGTGGCGACGCCTGTGAGCAGCGCTGCTCCGGCCATCTCCATGCCCGCAGCCACCAGCAGGTTGAAAGAGGCCTGCTCGGTGCCCAGGTTCAAGATCCTGGCGGCGATGGTGGGGATGGCCAGCGTACCAACCACGTCAACGGCCAAAAGCAGGCAGATGACCAACAGTTTGAGCCAATAAGGCTTGAGGAAGTGGAAGATCAGCTTCACGAGGGCTACTCCTTTCTTGAGGCCGGGGCTTGGGATTGGGTGAGGGCGCCTATGGCAGGAGCGAAGGCCACCCTAAACTGATCGAGCACGCGGTTCACCGTGATGCGATCTTGCTCGGGTATGGCGTTCCACACGGTTTCTTCTGCCTCGTCCAGCGTATGCAGATGGGCTTCTACAAACGCCTCTCCTGCTGCCGTGAGGCGCGCTTGCTTCACCCGACCGTTTTGCGGATGAGGCGCAAGCTCGATAAGGCCTTGGCGCACCAGCGCCTTGAAGGCCGAGTTCACCGTCTGCCTGCTGGCAGCCAGCTCATCTGCTATCTCGGCTTGGCTTGAGCGGCCGCCGGCGATGCAGGCCACGCACCAAAACTCGGTGGGCGACAGGCCGCACGAGCGCGCATAGAGGTCGTAAATGCGGTCCACGGCGTTGTAAATCTCTCTAAAACGCTCGATGGATGCATCGGATACGACAAGGGACGACACAGGCACTCCTTCAATAGAGGAACTTGGTTACAGGACAACAGTCCGAAATCATACTGTACGTTTTCGGATAATATGCAGCCAAAGGATATCTTCACGGAGCCTTCATCACTGCCGTCCCAAACACAAAGCCGCCACTGTCCCAGGAGCCCTCCGCACAGCCGCGCCCGCTGCGCCCTATCTACTTTTTTGCACTCTCTGCCAGCTGGCGCGCTTCTTCTGGGAACCGAGAAGGAACCGCCGCCTCCACCTGGAAGCGCTGGCCGCTCACAGGATGCACCAGGGTCTCCTGCCAGCTATGGAGCATCAGGCCGCCGGAGACCGGCGCCGCTCCATACAAAAGATCGCCCACCACAGGATGGCCCAGGGCAGCTGCGTGCACACGGATTTGGTGGCGCCGGCCGGTGGTGATCGTCACGCTCACGGCGGTGGCGCAAGCGCCGCTGGCAAGGGTCAGCGTGCCCAGCGGCTCAAAGAGGCTGTGGGCCTCTTTACCTGCGCCAGCGTACATGCGCCGGGCATTATGGCGGTCGCGGCCGATGGGCACATCCACCGCCTCAGGCCGGGCCATCGTGCCCTCAACCAGGGCAAAGTAACGTTTGGAGAGACGCGATGGGTCATGAGAGGCCACCAGCCCGTCAAAAGCCGGTTGAAACTCCGGGTGCAGAGAGAAGAGCACCACCCCAGAGGTGTCTTTATCCAGCCGTTGGAGTGCCTGGGGAGCCCCTGCGATCCCCCGTTGCACCATAGCTGCAGCCACCTGTTGGCTAAGGGTGATCTGCCCTGTGCCGTCGCCGTGCACCAAGAGGTTGGCGGGCTTATCGGCAGCCAAAGCCAGGCCCAAGGGGTCTACCCACAAAAGCGTGGCAGCAGGGATGGAGGCATCCAGCGACGCGGGCGCCACAGGCTCGAAGGCCAGTTCCAGCACGTCGCCGGGAGTGAGTGAAGTGGCGCTCGCAAGGACGACGCCTTCTCGGGTCAGACGGCCAGAAGACAACACGGCGGCGGCTCCTGCGCGCGAAAGTCCCAGGGAGCTTAGAGCCTCAGCGGAGATAGCCTCAGTGCGCCAGGCGATCCTTAGGCCATGAGGGCTTGCGTCCAAAATGCGGTAGGGTGCGCGAGCCATGGCAGCTCCTAGGGGCGTGACGGTTGGGCCAAAAGACCTGCGATGGACTCCATGGCGCGGGCCGGAAAGCGCAGGCAGAGCTCGTTTCGCGACAAGTCGTGGCAGGCCAGGGCCTGGGCGCCGCCGATGGCGCGCACCAGCGCCTGGCCGCTGGTGCGATAAGGAGCAGAAGTAAGGGTGCAGGTAGCCACCACGGCAGGCGCGCTGATGCAGCCGATGTCCTGGGGGATCCGCCACTCCTCCACCGCCCTTGACATGGCCGCCACATTATCGCGCGAGGTAGTGGCCACAGTGCGGGCAAAGGAGTCGATGTAGCCGCGAGGAATGCCAAAGCCGTCCATGGAACTCGCCAGGTAACGGCGGCGCTTGCGGATGGGGGCCAGCAGCTTGGCCCCCTGGCCGCTGTTGGACTCTACCTGGCCGATAAGCCCGCGGCTCACCTGCTTGGGGCCGCCCATAAGGCCCCAGCTCCAGCCGTTGAGCCTGGCCGAAGCGGCGGCTCCCGGCACAGGCTCGCACAGCACGTCGGCCACAAAGAGGCGCTGGGCGCACCCTCGGCTCTCGCAGAGCGCCTCGATGGCCACCTGGCCTCCCAAGCCGCAGCCCACCAAGGCTGCCAAGCCAGAAGGCACGTGTTTCTCGGTCCAAGCTACCACTGCCTTCGCTTCGTCCACCACTGCCGAGAAGGTCTTGTCGCCGCACTCCCCTAGCCCATCCCAGGTCGCCAGCACGGCCACATGGCCTTGGGGCAGCTGGGCGGCCAGAGGCGCCATGGCCCACCAGTCGCAAAACTCCGGGGCCAGAAACATCACTGCCGGAGCTTGCGCAGGATCGGCGGCAGCTCCGGTAGCGGGGTCGATGGCATGGAAGATCATAGGGTCTCGCCTGGGGCGACGCGGGCCAGAAGGTAGCTTGCCAGGTCGCCTGTGGCCACCGGCTCCTGCTCGTGGGTCTTCATGTCGCGCACGGTGACCGTGCCCTGCGCCAGCTCGTCAGGGCCAATGACCACGCAGGTGGAGGCGGAGTGTTTGTCGGCCTGTTTGAACTGACTCTTCAGGGAGCGGCCCTGGTAGTCTGCTTCTGTGCGCAGGCCTGCTCGGCGAAGCTCGAGGCAGGTGGCAAAGACGGCATCGCGGCAGGAGGGGTCTGCGCAGGCCACATAGATGCAGGAAGGAGCCGGGCCTGCCAGATCGATGCCCTGGTCTTCCAGCACCAGCATGATACGCTCGAAGCCCACGGCAAAGCCGATGCCGGGGGTAGGCTTTCCGCCCTCCAGCTCCATGAGGCCGTCGTAGCGGCCGCCGCCGCCGATGGCCGACTGGCTTCCCACCCCGCCTAGGGCCTCTACCTCGAAGACCGTGCGAGTGTAATAATCCAGGCCGCGCACCAGGGTGGGGTCTTCCTCGTAGGCCACGCCAGCCTCGTCTAGATACTGCTTGACCTTGGCGTAGTGGGCCGCGCACTCGTCGCACAGGGCGTCGACGATCTTGGGCGCGTCCTCCATCACGACGCGGCAGGCGTCGTTCTTGCAGTCGAAGGCGCGCAAAGGGTTGATGTCTGCCCTGATGAGGCACTCGTCGCACATCTGGTCTGCGTGATCCAGGATAAACTGGCGCACCTGCTCGCGATAGGCCGGGCGGCAGGCGGGGTCGCCCATGGAGTTGATGCGCAGGCGCACACGGGTCATATCCAGGCCCAACGCGGCATAGAAATCCATAAGCATGATGATGACCTCGGCATCCAACGCAGAGTCCGAGGCCCCCAGCACCTCCGCGCCGATCTGGTGGAACTGGCGCAGACGCCCCTTTTGCACGCGCTCGCCGCGAAACATGGGCGCCGCGTACCACATCTTCACCGGGGCGCCGCCCTGGGGCACAAAGGTATTCTCCACGGCCGCACGCACAAAGCCAGCGGTACCCTCGGGACGCAGGGCGAGCCGCTTGGAAGGTTTGAGGCCTTTCTCGGTACCACTCTCAAGCACGTTGGCAAAGTTCGCACCCGAGAAAACCCTGAACATCTCTTTGCGCACCACGTCGGTGGATTGGCCGATACCGTGCACGAACACATCCACCTGTTCCATGGTGGGCGTCTCGATGGCGTCGAAGCCATAGCGGGAGAAGATGCGGCGAGCGATAGCCTGCATGGCCTCCCAGGCGCGCATACGGGCGCCAAAGAGATCCTCGGTTCCTTCTGGCTTTTTGGCTTGCATGAACCCTCCTGGAGGCAAAATGTGAGCGTCGCGGTCAAATCTTCATTTTTGCACCTTGGCCCCAGAGGGGCAAGGAAGCCGCTGAAGGCGAGTAGACTATTCACACTAGTTGCCTGCCTCGACATCCCGGGGGTCTCATGGTCTATTCTGCGCCCGCTTCCTCTCACTCGCCTCTTGTGCTGATCGCCCCAGCCGCAGGACAGCTGATAGACCTCGCCCAAGTTCCCGACCCCGTCTTTGCCCAAGGCCTTCTGGGACCCGGTTGCGGACTTTATCCCTCCCAAGACACCCTGGCAGCTCCCTGCAACGGCGTGATCCTCAAAGCCATGGACCACGCCCTATTGATCGCTGCCGAGAATGGCGTCCAACTCCTCATGCACGCAGGCATCGACACCGTGGCCCTGGGCGGCAAGGGATGCAGGGCCCTCGTGGACAGCGGCGCGCCAGTCAAAGCCGGCCAACCGGTGCTCGCCATGGACCGAGCCTTCCTGGCATCCCAAAATATATGCGACTGCCTCATACTTACCGCAAGCAATGCGCCCGACCCTCTCGCCCTCGAGTTCCTTTGTGCGCCTGACAGCTTAGTCCAGGCAGGCCAGCCCCTTCTTACACTCCAAATCTAACCGCAGCGCAATCGTTATAACCTCAGCTAGATCGCGCTGTAGCCAGCGCCGCGCTGTAGCCAGCGGTCTCAATCACCGGCTCTATCCCCGCCGCCAGCCCTGGGCTCGATAGCGCCACGGGCCTTGACGCTATTGCACGATCCTTTAGGCCGCATTATTTCCGATGCGTCTCATTCGCTCCTCATTTTGGAGCGGGTCCTTCTCGGAGCACTTTATTGTGGTAAAGTGTCCCCACGAAATAGCCCGCGGCCAGTTGCCAGATCATGCAGTTTCCTGCAGGCAAAGTCGGAGCCGCATCACATCCGCACCCCTTGAGGAGGACCCCATGACCACCACTTTCAAGCGCGTATTCGCGATGTTGGCTTGCTGCTTCGCCCTTCTCGGCTTGGCTGCCTGCGCGCAGTCCAACAACGCCGCTCCCGAGGCGCAGGCCTCAGACAAGCCCAAGCTCATCGTGGGCTACGACAACTCCTATCCGCCCTACGGCTTCATCGGCGACGACGGCCAGGCCACCGGCCTCGACCTGGATCTGGCCCAGGCCGTCTGCGATAAGCTGGGCTGGGAGCTTGAGTGCGACGCCATCGACTGGGACGCCAAGGACGCCCTGATGAATCAGGGTTCCATCAATTGCATTTGGAATGGCTTCACCATGGAGGGCCGCGAGGACAAGTACACCTTCTCCGAGCCCTACATGCTCAACGAGCAGGTGGTCGTAGTGAAGAAGGACTCTGGCATCAACAGCCTGTCTGATCTCGCCGGCAAGACCGTCGCCACCCAGGTAGACTCCGCCGCGCTGGAGGTGCTCGAGGGCGATCAGGCCGATCTCGCCGCCACCTTTGGCTCCCTCGACCAGCTCTCCGACTACAACAACGCCTTCGCCCAGCTTGAGAGCGGCCTGGTAGACGCCGTGGCCTGCGACCTGTCCATCGCCGCCTACCAGCTCTCCGCCAACCCCGACGCCTTCGCCCAGCTGGCCGACCCCCTCTCCACCGAGCACTACGCCGTGGGCTTCAAGCTTGGCGACACCGATCGTGCCGAGAAGGTCACCCAGGCTTTGCGCGATCTCACCGCCGATGGCACCGCCAAAGAGATCTGCGACAAGTACGCCGACTACGGCGTGGACTACGAGGGCAACTGGACCCTGAAGTAAGCCTTCGCTCACAGCTATGGCCTCATGGGCTCCGGACGCTCGTGTCGGGGCCCGTTTTCCGTTAAGAAAGGCGCCCTATGGAATTCGCCGTCATGATGAGCATCCTTTTGGAGGGACTCGTCTTAACTGTCGAGATTTTTGTGGTGACCCTGGTAGGCGCCCTGCCTCTGGGCATTTTGGTGGCCCTGGGGCGCATGAGCCGCTGCAAACCTTTGGCTCTGGTAGTGCGCCTCTACATCTCGCTTATGCGAGGCACCCCGCTGATGCTGCAGCTTATGGCCATCATGTTTTGCCCCTATTACCTCTTTGGGCTCAACATGGGACCCGACTGGAAGTTTTTCGCCTGCGCCATCGGCTTCATCTTGAACTACGCCGCCTACTTCGCAGAGATCTACCGCTCGGGCATCCAGTCGATTCCCCGCGGGCAGTATGAGGCGGCGGAAGTGTTGGGCTATTCTCGGTCGCAGACCTTCATGCACATCGTGCTGCCCCAGGTGATCAAGCGCATCTTGCCGGCCATGGGAAACGAGATCATCACCCTGGTCAAAGACACTTCTCTGGCCTTCGTGCTGGGCATCATGGAGATGTTCAACTCGGCCAAGGCGCTGGCAGCCCGCGAGGTGTCCATGACCCCCTACATCATTGCGGGTCTTATCTATTGGTGCATCAATCTATTCATCGAGCTCATCTTGACTCGCGTCGAGAAGCGCATGAACTATTACCACGATTAGGAGCCTTATGAGCGCGGCAGTTTCTCAAGATACCCAGGCCTCTAAGACTGCTGGGATCGCGTTGCCAGTAGTGAGCCTGGAGCATGGCAAGAAGTCCTTTGGCAATACGCGGGTGCTGCGAGATATATCCCTGTCTATAGACAAGGGCGACGTACTGGCGATCATCGGGCCTTCTGGCGGCGGCAAGTCCACGCTGCTGCGCTGCCTCACCTTGCTGGAGCGCCTGGACGGAGGCACACTGGCCTATGGCTCGCTGGTAGTGGCTAAGAATGAGGATGGCGCGGCCCATTATGGTGGCCCCGCTGTGGAGCACGAAGCGCGTAACCGCCTTGGCTTGGTGTTTCAGAACTTCAACTTGTTTCCCCACTACACGGTGCTGGAGAACCTCTGTGACCCGCAGATCCGCGTGCTCAAGCGCTCACAGAAAGAAGCCGAGGCTCGCGCCCGCAAGCTGCTAGACCGCATGGATCTGGGCGGCAAAGAGTCCATGGTGCCCTGCGAGCTTTCCGGCGGCCAGCAGCAGCGCGTGGCCATAGCCCGCGCCCTGGCCATGGACCCTGAGGTGCTCTTCTTTGACGAGCCCACTAGCGCACTGGACCCCGAGCTCACCCAAGGCGTGCTACGTGTCATCCGCGACCTGGCCAACGAGTCCATGACCATGGCCATTGTCACCCACGAGATGGCCTTTGCCCGCGACGTGGCCGACCGCGTGATGTTTATGGATGGTGGCACCATCATCGAGCAAGGCAATGCCTCCCAGGTGATCGACCATCCCACCCAGCAGCGCACTCGCGACTTTTTGGCCTCCTACTAGAGGGATTCTTGGATCATCTGGCATTCTGCGCTCCATGGGCAGCCCGCTCCCAGGCAATTGTTGGGCCTGGGGGCGGGCTTTGTTGTGGGGTATGGGGAGAGCGATCCTGTGGCCTGGAGGCGGCTGCTGATTTGCTTTAGGAGCGGCTGTGCATTTGCTACGTGATTTTTTGAGCTATTTCGTCCAATTCACTACGTGAATTCACGTAGTAAATTCAGAACCCCGAGGTCACAAGAATCATTACCTACGTGAATTCACGTAGGTAATATTCGATCCTGGCAATATACAGCGCTCATGGCCATCAATTAGGAGTGCAATTACCTACTTGCTCGCTTTTACCAAAAAGTACACGGCCCCAAGACAGTCTCTCGAAGCTCATCCTGCACGCTTGGCAGAGGCTCCCGAAGGCGCAATCCTAGTTTCATAGCTATGGTCTTAGCTACACTATATAAGGCAGCAGGGTTATAGAGCATTTGTTTTGTGACTGGCAGAACATCAATACCCATAGACATAAGAGCTGCCATTCTCTGACGCTCATAATTACTAATTTTATCTTTGTGATATTCAGTGCTTTCATACTCGACATCGAGCTTTACGCTGGACCAGAATAAATCTGGCTTCACTATCACTTGGCCTGGAAGTAGCTGATTTGCCGAAGCATCCAACGGCAAGCACGGGTTTGCTTCTGGTTTGGGAAGTCCATAACCCCCTAGATGTGTTGGTGCGGTCAATAGCAGAAAGAGCGCTGCTTCTGCAGGAGAGGCTAAACCGCTAATCAGACATGCTGATGCTTCTTTTGCCTTTGTCCGGTATCTCCGTGACGGATGAATCGATAGATGATTTTGTATTTCATAACTGCTGCAAAGAGGCTGTCCTGCCAAAAAGCCAGAGGACAAATCGGGCCTGGGTCGATACGTCCCACATAGCCAACAGCCCAGGAGAAGTAGTTGGCTTGTGGTAAGCCTCGATGCAGCCCTTCTAAAATGCTCGCTGGGCGAAGTGACATAGATTGCCTGATTGTCGACTTGAGACCTATGAGCTGGCCAAATACGCATCAGTGTATCTGTAGGTATCGCCGTAAAGCTAGTAGATACAATGCAATTTCTTATTTTGTATGCCTTGGCATGTTTGTCTACCAAAAGAGACATACGTGAATCAGCTGGTTCCAGATAGGACCATATGTCTTTCGTTTCTGCATGAAATTTGGAATTAAGCAATCGACCTACTGTAAGCTTATCGCCTTGGCTATGAGCCATTGCCGCTTTTTGCTCCTCAACTGAGCATGAGTAAAGCTCCATACCAGAAACCAGCGCTAAATGCGCAGAGATATCGCAAAGTACGAGCATTGCAGTTCCCTTTGCTGAAGCTCAGGATCCAACCACACCTGCGCCATCTTCTTACTCGGGCTTCCAAATCAAACCTTGGGAGCCTTAAACCCTCAACCTTGAGATCTCACGCTTTTAACTTCAAGCGAAAAGGGCCCACACAGATGCCTGCACGAGGAATAAATCTAGTTATCTCGTAGAAGTCTGATAGAAGCAGTCAACAATTCTTGATCCCCATGCTTCTACCGACAATCCCCGCTCATGAGTGATATGAACCTACTTCGTTTCACTGCATTGGACGTGCAGTTTTCAAAACTCCACTGTTTTTCAATAGCACTAACCCTTATTGGCCAATCCGGCCTAATCCATAAAGGTCATGCATGACTGGCCATAGCCACTATTCCCCTAACCCCTCGCCAAAAAGAGCCACAGGCCCACTCACTCGGGACCTGCGGCTCCTACCAGCAGCTAAAGGAACGCACGTCGGCGGCCTACTCGCACATCGCCATCCAGCACTTACGCCGGTTTGCCCTCGGCGTCGCAAACCTTCACGATCCAGCCTTCGGGAGCCGGGATGGTGCCTGCCTGAATGCCGGTGAGCGTCTCGCGCAGCTTGCCCATCACGGGCCCGATCTCGTCCTTGCCGTCCTCGAAGACCACCTCGTGGTCGCCAGCCACGATCTTTCCCACCGGAGAGATCACCGCAGCGGTGCCGCAAAGGCCGCATTCCACAAAGTCGCCCACCTCGTCAAAGCGCACCGGGCGTTCCACGACCTCCAGACCCAGAATGTCTTTGGCCACCGCCACCAGCGAACGACGGGTGATGGAAGGCAGGATGGAGTCAGTGGCAGAGATGGGCACCACCAAGCGCCCGTCCTTGTCCACAAACAGCACGTTAGCGCCACCGGTCTCCTCCACGTACGTGCGGGTGCCGGCGTCCAAATACAGATTCTCCGAGAACCCCGCCTCGTGAGCCTTCTCGTAAGGATAGAGGCTCATGGCGTAATTGAGACCGGCTTTGATGTTGCCGGTGCCATGAGGCGCGGCACGATCATAATCAGAGACGCAAATGGTGATAGGCTTGGCGCCGCCCTTGAAATAGGGGCCTACCGGCGTCACCAGGATCCTAAACTGATACTTGTCCGCCGGCTTCACGCCAATGACCTCGCCGGTGGCAAACATCATGGGGCGCACGTAAAGGGTCGCTCCGCTGCCAAAGGGTGGCACCCAGGCAGCGTTGGCGGCCACCACCTGCTTCACGGCGTCGACAAACTTGTCCTCCGGGAAGGGAGGCATGACCAGGCGCTCTGCGGAGTCCGCCATGCGCTTGGCGTTCAGATCAGGCCTGAAGCACACGATGGAGCCGTCCTCGCAGGTATAGGCCTTAAGCCCCTCGAAGCACTCCTGGCAATAGTGCAAAATGCCGGCGCACTCCGAAAGCGTCACCGTATGGTCCGGCGTCAGCCCGCCCTCGTCCCAGGCGCCGTCCGCATAGTTGCACACGTAGCTGGCGTCGGTGGGCTGATAGCTAAAAGTGAGATTGGCCCAATCCAGGTCTTTTTTCTCCATGGGATCCTCCTGCGCGGTCCGCGAATGCCCGACAAGCACCGCAGCTTCCCGCCTTTACCCTTGCCGAGAAACCCCGCCGCCTCCTGCGCATCCACATTGCTGGTGGGGCAATTTTACGACCTGCAGACTGACTCCCTGGAATCTGTCACGGTTTAGCAATAGAGCGCGCTCTCACACCGCCACCCTCCCTTCCTCCCTCTATAGTAGTGAGCAGACTGTGTGCCAAACCTGCACAAAATCGCAAGGAGGCGGTATGAGAAGTTTCAAGAACGATTACTCCGAGGGAGCCGCTCCCCAAATCCTCGACGCCCTGGTAGCCACCAACAGCAAGCAGACCGTGGGCTATACCGAGGGGGATCCCTACTGCGAGGAGGCCCGCCAGCTCATCCGCGACGTCTGCGGCCAACCCGATGCCATGGTGGAGTTTTGCATTGGAGGCACCTCGGCAAACCTCATCTGCGTGGCCGGCATGCTCCGCGACTACGAGGGAGTCATCTGCACCCCCGACGCCCACATCGCCACTCATGAGACGGGCGCCATCGGCGCCTGCAGCCGCACAGTGCTCCCCACCCACGACACCAACGGCTTCCTCTCGGCAGAAGAGGCAAACCGCGTCTGGAACTTCCAGATGTCCTGCGACCGCCACATGACCCTTCCCCGCCTGGTCTACATCACCAACTCCACGGAGTTCGGCGGCGTCTGGACCCGCGACGGCTTCGACGAGATTTGCGACTGGGCCGCTGCCCACGACTGCAAGGTCTACGTGGACGGCGCCCGCCTAGGCTGCGCCCTGGAGTCCCCAGGCAATGACCTCTCCCTGCGCCACATCGCCAGCCGCGCCTCCGCCATGACCATCGGCGGCACCAAGAACGGCCTGCTCTTTGGCGAGGCCGTCATCATCCGCGACCCCGAGCTTCGCCGCGACTTCCCCTACCTCCAAAAGATGCGCGGCGGCCTCATGGCCAAGGGTCGCCTGCTAGGCGTGCAGTTCGCCGCAGCTCTCAAAGACGGTCTCTACTGGCAGATGGCCCACCATGCCGATAAGTGCGGCCTCACCCTACGGGATGGCCTTGTGGCCGCTGGATTTGAGCCCTACCTGCCCAGCACCACCAACCAGCAGTTCTTTGTGTGCACCCCAGCTCAGCGCGACGCCTTCGAGGCCGCCTGCGGAGCCGAGACCTTCCTCGACCTCCCCGACGGCCGCGTGGTAGTGCGCTTCGTCACCTCCTGGGCCACCCAAGAGCACGACGTAGAAGAACTCATAGCCTTTGCCCAGGACGTCTACCGTGGCTAATCCTGCAGTCGCACAATCGCCTAAAGCCCCAGGCAGCCACCCGCAACCTCCCAGCACTCCATACCCCTCCCGGCCCTCAGGCTTCTGGGCTACCAAAGCGGGCCTTATCGTCGGGGCGCTGCTCTGCAACTTCCTCTGGGGCAGTGCCATCCCTGCAGTCACCCAGGGCTACCAGCTGCTTTCCATTGAGGACTCCCTAGGCGGCCAGATGCTCTTCGCCGGAGTGCGATTCGCCGCCTCCGGCATTGCCATCCTCGTCTTCTGGGCCCTCCTGCACCGCAAAACGCCTCAGCTTATCCCGACCACCCTCAAAGACAGCTTCTTCCTCTGCCTCTTGTGGACCGTGGGCCAGTACGCCTGCTACTACGTGGGCATGGCCCATGCCACAGGGGTCTCGGCCTCCATCATCCAAGGGTTCGAGGTCTTTGTGACCCTCCTTCTGGGCGCCCTCTGCTTTCACAGCGAATCCCTTACCCCGCGCAAAGTGGCTGGATCACTCATTGGCGTGGCGGGCATCGCGCTCTTTTCTGGCGGAGGCACGATAGGATTTAGCTGGATGGGCGAGGGGCTTCTCGCCGCCGGCACCGTCTTCGCCTCGATGGCCTCCCAGCTGTTGGCCAAGTATTCCAAGCGTGCCGACCCCATCGTCCTGGCAGGTGCCCAGTTTGTCCTGGGCGGCCTCATCTTGGCAGCCCTTGGCATCGCCCTAGGCGGCCAGCTGGCCCTCGTCGCACCCCCAGCCTGGGGTATCCTCGCCTGGCTCATCCTGGTGAGCTCGGTGGCCTATGGTCTCTGGTCCTACCTCATCGCCACTCACCCGGTAAGTTCGGTGGTGGTCTGGAGCTTCACGCTGCCGGTCTTTGGTGTCTTGCTCTCCCTAATGCTTTTAGGCGATCAAGGCAACCCCTTTGGCCTCACTTCCGCTGTCGCGGTGGCGCTTTTGTGCCTGGGAATTTGGCTAGTTGATACAGATTTGTCTAAAAAGCCAGCTAAATCTTACTAATTCGCAATTGCCGCCCGAAATGAACCCGTAACGGTGTATGGTGGGTTTGTACACACCCTCTACACAATTGTTCTGCTGGCGCGTGCCGCTCGTCCACATCTCGAGTGCGCCCACTCCTACCGAAGGGTTTTATCATGCGGTGCTCCAACTGCGGCCACGAAGTATCCGAAGACTCCCTCCACTGCCCCAACTGCGGCAAAGAGCTCACCTTCGACTTCTCCCTGCCTCGCATCCCCGCTTCAGACACCCCCGCCGTCGCCGTCCACGAGCCCAAAAAGCACAGTGTCTCCGACCGCGCCGCCTACTTCAAGGGCTTCCAGATGGCCAACACCCTTCTGGGCCTAGTGGTGCTCATCGCCGTGGCCTGCTTCCTCATCTTCACCTAGCCGCCATGGCCCCGCAGATTCGCCCCAGCCCGCACGCCCCGCCGCGACACATCCTGCTGTCTCGGACTTCACAATCAACCTCACCGTCAATGGGCTGCCCGTCGCAGCCCATTTTCCTGCCGAGAAACTCACCCACTCCATCCTGCCCCTGGTCCAAAAGATCGTGACCACCCAGCCCAAGCTGGTGCTTCTGGCGGGCCCTCCGGGCTCTGGCAAGTCCACGTTGTCCCTGGTCATCGAGGCTCTTGCCCAACAGGCCGGCTACCGCCTCCAAGCCCTGGGAATGGACGGGTTCCACCACACCAACGCCTGGCTCGCCGACCATCACCTCTCCCAGGTCAAAGGGGCCCCCGAGACCTTCGATTTCGACGCACTCGCCGCCGCCCTCGTCACCCGAGACCAATGGCCCGTCTACTCCCGCCAGCTCCACGACGTCTCGCCCCGCACCGTCCCCGTCACCGGCGACACCCTTCTGGTGGAAGGCAACTACCTCCTCTACGACGCCCATCCCTGGAACACCCTGGCTCCCCTGGCAGACCTCACCGTCTTCCTCGATGCCGAAAAACCCCTCCTCCGCCGCCGCCTCATCCAGCGCAAAATGGCCGGCGGCCTCTCCCGCGAAGAGGCTCAGCGGTTCTACGAGCGCTCCGATGCGCGCAATGTCGACCTGGTGCTCGACTGCCACCTGCCCGCAGACGTCACTCTGCACCTCTAGCAACACCCTCAGCGCACCCCACCCTCGGTGCACCCTGCCCCCAAAACCTGATAGTCTGGACCAAGAGTCCATCGGCCCCTCTTACGGCCCCAGACCTCGCGGAGACCCCATGAGCCCAGCCAGCCCAGCCCAACAATTCACACAGCGCCCAGACCAGCGCCCCGCTCAGCTTCAATGCGTCCTGTTCGACTTCGACGGCACTCTCGCCGAGACCGAGACCTTTGGCCTCGACCTCGACTACGAGGTCTACCGCCACTTTGGCCTCGACGTCGCCCCTCAAGACGCCCAGCGCATCATCGGTTCCGAGGGCATCTCTGTAGTGAACGATCTCTTTGCCTCCTACGGCCGCCCCGATCTCACCTTCGATGACTACCTGGCCGTCCGCAAGGACGCCTCGGTCATCTACCGATCCATGGACCTCCAGCTCATGGACGGCGCCCGCCAGCTCCTCGAAGACCTCCACCGCCGTGGCATCACCCTCGGTGTGGTCTCCACCACCGTTGCCGCCAACCTCCTCTTTGCCTTGGAGCGCCTCGATCTTCTAAGCCTTCTTGACGTCGTCGTGGCAGGCGACATGGTGGACGGCTACTACAAGCCTTCCCCCGTCCCCTACCAAACCGCTCTGCGCCTGGCTCACACCGACGCCGCCCATACCATTGTGGTCGAAGACTCCCCCACCGGCATCGCCGCAGCTCAAGCCGCTGGCATCTACACCATCGCCATGAAGGCCTCCGAGCTAGTCCAAGACACCTCCGCCGCCCAAGAAGAGGTCTCCTCCTTCGCCCAACTCCAGCTCTAGTAGAAAAACGGTCCCGGACACCAAAGCATCCAGGGCCATCCATACTCTAAATTCTTACTACGTTAGCAACCTTTTTTGTAACTAACGTAGTAGCTTTCCAGAGGGCGCCAACACCCTATCTTCCGAGGGCTCGTCCCTATCTTCGGAGGGCTCGTCCCTATCCTCCGAGGCCTCGTCCCTGTCTTCTGGATGCCCCATCCCCACCTTCCGGGCACCCCGTCCCCATCAGCGCCGCAACACCCTCGTCAGCGCTGTAGCACCCTTATTTTTCAGGACTTTCACCGCAGCCGCCCGGCCTGCGGCCTTATCATTCCGCCTCTCGCGCCGCGCGCGCAGCCCGCACTTTGTCGCGCAGCCACACCCAGCCGTTGCTCACCAGCACGGCCATAAAAATCAGCACAAAGCCGCTCACTACGCGACCGTTCAACACTTCATGACCCGCCAATACCGAGAAGAACACCCCAAAAGGCGACTCCAGCGAGGCTAGCAGCGACCCCTCAGCCGGTGGAACGCGCGTAAACGCGTAATTCATCATCGTCAGGCACACAAACGAGCACATCACGCCAAAGTACGCCAGAGAGCCAAACAGCTCGGGAGTCCACACATTGGCGGCAGGTACCGGCTCAAACAGCGCGATCGCTCCAGAAGCCACGGTCATGAACACAAACTGCCAGGCTGTAAGTGCCCACACGTCCAGCTCTGCGCCGCGGCGCGACACCTCTACCAGCTGCAGCGCATACAGAAGCGCGCAAAACACCGTCAGCAGGTCGCCGGGGTTGATGGGCAGTCCCTGGTCCAATGCCACCAGCGCAAGCCCACCAGAGCACATCACTGCGGCCACCAGATCGTAACGATGGGGCTTTCCCATGCCCAGCACCCAGGCGATGAAGGGCACCATCACGCAGTAGCTGCCGGTGATAAAGGAAGCCTTGCCCGGCGTCGTCATGGTGAGCCCCACCGTCTGCACGGCGTAGCCGCCCCATTCCAGCACGCCCAGCCATAGGCCAACGCCCACCGTGCGCCTATCCAAATGCGCCCGCACCTGCTTCCAAAACGCTGTCATCGTCAGCACCGCCGCAATGCCAAATCGAAGCATGAGCAGCCAAAACACCGGCAGCGACTCGGTGGCGTCCTTCATCATGAACATGGAAGATCCCCAGATAAGCGCGCAGGCCACCAGCATAAGCTTGGCCGCCCCAGGAGTCCGCAATGTCTTTTTCAGCCTTGCGAGCACAAAATCACCTCTAGCAATGTATAAGAACTATGGTATAAGAACTATGGTTTTCAAAGCGAATAGCCGCTCCGATTTATCGTGTCTTCGTTCACAGCAATCCCGAGTATATCGAGAGACTTAATATACTCAGACCGTCAACCACCGACCCTTAATAAGCATGGAACCTAGACTCCACGTCGGTATTGTTCACTAAACATCTTGCACGGTTTATGCAATAATCGCGTTATAGAAAACCTACTATCACGTGGCCTTTTCATTTCATTTTCGCAACGTTGGGCGTTTATTTGCGAAATAGTCCCCATTTTTTGCATCAAAGGCGCTAGGATGAGGTGCATGCAGGTGATTGCAGGTCCTATAGACCAAGGAGAACATATGGCTGACACTAACCCTCAACTCAATCTCACTCCGGAGCAAAGACAGGCAGCCCTCGCAAAAGCTGCCGAAGTTCGCCGTGCTCGCAAGGAAATGCTCGATGCCGTAGCCGCCGGCACGCTCTCCCTCGCCGAGGTCTTCGACCGCGACGACGACGTTGCCAAGCGCACCAAGGTTAAGCGCCTCCTCATGGCACTCCCCGGCGTGGGCAAGGTTCGCTGCCAGTCCCTCATGGAAGTCGCCGGCATTCCCGAGAACCGCCGCGTCGGCGGCCTCGGCAAAAACCAGAAGGCCCAGCTTCTGGATCTCACTGCCTAACTTCCACCCCTCACACGTCTCAGACGCACATCCAGGCTCCCGATGCACCTCATGCCTCGGGAGCCTTCTTATCTCTTGCCGAGAAACCCCACCATCTCAACTCGGCGCCAATCCCTCATCTAAATCCCTACCTCAGTAGGGAACACCATCATCAGTACTACAAGATGGGATCATCCCCGCGTTTCAGGGAACACCGATTCGCTCATGAGGATTCTCATGTATTCATTAGTATAAATCGCCGCCAAGGTATAAATCGCCACCAAGACCAACTCCCCGCAGCAAATTACAGCCTTCAGCGTCACCATTAGCCACGCACTCAAGCATGCAGGCCGGTTCCTCAACCTTCTTAATACTCGTGTCGACCTTAATAAACCCTCTTGGTCTTGTTAGCTTGTGTTTTACTTATCCATCCGCCTTTGCGATATAGTGAGTTCGAAGGTGTTCGCCCCTGGGACAGGCTCCGAGGCAGGCGAACACCTTTTATTTAGGCTTTATTGGGTAGCTCCTCAATGAAGCAGCCATCCTTACAGGCTTCTCCTAGCACAGCATGGAATGTCACTCATAATGACCGCCCTTTCTTTTCTTCTAGGCATTCCAGATCATTATGGACACAAAGAAAGCGGCTACCGAAGTTAAGAAGCGCTCTACAATTTCAATCATGCACTCATTCCTTCCATAATGAAGCGCACCTAATGGAGTCCCTCATTTCCTGGTAATTCTTTATATCCATGGACCATACGATTAGAATATCCTTTCTTAAAGACCGACCTATCCGGCCCTTAAGCAAGGAGTTTGTTCGAACTCATCGCAACATGTATCGCTGAATTTGAGAAGTGTTTCGCTAAAATAAGAAATAAAAGGGAATAATTGGATATACTTAAGCAGCGGTCTTTGCCCTTGGGATAGGATCCGAGGAGGTAAAGATCGCTTTTCAAGAGCATTCCCGCATGTGCGGGGAGCACCGTTCTTCTTGGCTGTATACGTCATAGTAGAGCGGATCATCCCTGCATGTGCGGGGAGCACTCCTCGGCTTTTTGCACCTTCGTTATGCCAGGGGGATCATCCCCGCATGTGCGGGGAGCGCTAAACCGCGTTTGCGCCCGCCAAACCACTGGTGCGCAACGAGCATCTCCTCGGTGGGTTTGTTATTTGATGTTTGATCTCCCATGGTTCCGGGCTTCCATTTGGGAAGCGCGCGGAAGCTTTCATCCAGCGCGGCTTTGCTGTGAAGTAGATGCAGATCCTGGGGTCCTTCGGGACATTGATCGTGAAGCAAATCGTCTAGCCAGGATTCGACGCGGTCGAACATGGCATTTGAGGTTGCTTGGGTAGGCAAAAGATAGGCAATGCCGCTTTGGCCAAACTTGTGGGCGAGGATCTCGGCGCCTAGGAGTGAGGCTTCTGTCTTACCACAGCCCATGGGTGCCTCAATGATCATGAGGCCAGGTGCATCCATTGCTGTAGCTGCGGTTATAGTAGCGAGCTGTACTGAGTTGAGCTTGGCCCCTGCAGGAAGCGATGGGAATCTGCGATGAAAAAGCGTGTTGGGAGCAAGGTCTTCCTCGGCAAACTCAATGGCTTTAGGAAGCCCAAGATATTGCCAGGCCTCTGCTGCACGTTGCTGCAACTCTCCTAAAGAATTCACTGATTGAACCAACGGGAAGAGCTCCGTGTTGGAAGCGACCCAGTCAGCCATGATTTCTATTGCGGTGAGCAGCACCTCTATAGCAGGGGATACAGAAGTCGCAAAGAGCTTTTTTGCCACTTCAGGGCCAAGATATGCTTCAAATGTCGCATTTAACAGCTCTTCTTGAGTAGCACGCCAAAGCCCTGTGCCCAACACCTCAGACTCAAAGGTATGAATGTCTTTCAAATCCTTTGTGCTGGGATATATGCCGTGATGGCCACCAATGATCGAAGCAATAGTCTGATTGCCATTGGGATATCCCTGTTGACTTTCGAGCCACTCTCCAAATAGCACTTGCCCCAAGAAGGCATGAGGCGGCCGATCCACTGGCGTTATCGCGGGGAAACCTGCATTCAAATCTCTTTCCCATAAGTCTCTTAGATACCTATTGTTTTGAAAGGCAGGCGTTGCTTTACCAATATCATGATTTGAAACTATCCACGCTACTACGCACTGAGCATCTTGTTTTGTGAGCCCTAAAGAATTGGCGATGGTAGTTTTGACGCTCTCAGACAAATAATCCCGCCACACTAGCCTGGATACCTCGGCACTATCAAAAAGATGCACGTAGAGAGGCTCCCAAGACAGCCGGTCTTCTCCCGATCCAGTCTTTGCCCACAGCGCTTTAGCCTGATCTGACAATGACTCAATGACGTGATCCCCACCCATGGACTATCACCCTCTGAATGGTATTCCGTTTGATTATTTGCTCAGTTTACCATCCGGATCCATAGATATGAGGGGACTGAGTTATGAAAGGGACTTTAAACACTCCACCAACGCTCTCACAACGGTTGGATCAACACGTGACACTTCATCTGGCTCATGGCCAGGTACCGAGAAGTCCACCCCATGAGCAGCTGTTGCAGCAGCAGGAACAGGGATAACACCAGAGCACGAAGAGTGGAGCTGGGAGACTCCGGTGGTAGCGAGAAGCTGGGCGGCATTGGAGGGACGAATGCCGGAACCGGGAAGGATCTCTATGCGATCTCCCCAGGTAGATTGAAGATGCGCGATAAGAGGAGCTCCCTCGAGAGCTGTGGGAGCCTGGCCACTGGTGAGCAGTCGATCAACGCCGAGTGACACCAACTGGTTGATGGCCTTATCGGCATTCGGGGTGAGATCGAAGGCACGATGGAAGACTGCGGTGGCGTGAGCTTGGTGGATGAGATGGACGGCCTCGCGTGTTCGGGCGACGTCGATGGTGCCAGTGGGCGTGAGGCAGCCAAAGGCGATTCCGTGGGCGCCGGCGGCTAGAAGGGAAGAGATTTCAGCGAGGAGCTGAGTCCACTGGGCGTCGGTGTAGCAAAAGCCGCCAGCGCAGGGTCGGGCCATGGCCACTACCTCGAGGTTTGTGTGCTGGCGCACGAGCTTGACGGAGGCCTCGGAGGGAGTGAGGCCGCCTAGGGGTAGCGCGGAGTTGAGCTCGATGCGAGAGGCGCCACCGGCGTGGGCGGCGAGGGCGTCGGCGAAAGAACCGCAGCAGACCTCAAGGGTGATGGGGTGATCAGCCATTAAGATTCCTCAGCTTCGAACATATCCATTAGCACGTTGAGAGACTGACGATCGATGTAGGTTTTACCCTCCACCACACGACCATTGAGAGTCCCTTCTTTCCAGTAATGTTGTATTCGATCTTCGCTCAAAGCCATGATTATCGCGGCCTCAGAGAGTGTCACTTCGTCTGGCTGAGCGTCGTCTTCCACAGCCACCGCAACCACTCGCCCACCATGCCTAGGCTTTTGACCCAGTGTTTGCCGAGGCAGCACCCTTCCGTCTTCATGGGCTGCCTCAACTGTCAAGAGCAGCCAATCAGCAGCCATGGCAACAGCATCATCAAAGGAGGCTCCTTCAGTGGCCCCAGGAAGCCCGAAAGGCCACACACCCCACATCTGAGTCGCGTCTTCAGGCGGAGTGATTTCGAATTCGCAGATATATAGACCCATCAGGATTCCTCACACTTGCTTTAACCATTAACCATTAGATAGATAGTATGCCGTTGTTCAAGACCTTACTAGGCATAAATCAGTGGCGATCGTCGGCGAGGTTGGCCAGGGAGTCGGGTTTGGCGGCGGCCGTGAGCTTGTCCTGATCGAGTCCCTGAAGAGCGAGTGCGCGCGATGCGATTCGGTTGTCAAGAATGGCCTCGACGGTTTTGTCCACATGGTCCAGCGAAACAGGTTGATCCTCCTCGATGGCGGAAAGCCGATGGAGGGTCTGCTGACGGCGGGAATGCAGATTGCGAACTCGCTTGGACTTGCCAAGAAGGCTTATGAGCAAGCATTTGGAGCCAGCAGGAGGGTGATTCTCGTAATAAGGCTGGTGTCGGCAATGGGGTTTTGTGTCGCCCCACTGCTCACTAGCCTTCTGAGCATAGTGCCACTTGCTTTGAGAGCTTGTAGGCAAGCTGGTTGGGGAGGAGCCGCATAGCTCTCGTTCAATTTGACGCCCCTTTTGGCTCACAGTTAACCCACAACGCAAAAAGGCCACCGACCATATAGCCGATGACCTCGATATCTACACCGCAATAGATTGCAAATTCCGTCTGATATGGTCTGATACGCCAAGCCGTTATTCATTCGATAAATAAATACAGGCCAGAGATACATAGTAGCTCTGGCCTGCGATATTCACTGGAGCCAGTTACCAGACTTGAACTGGTGACCCCCGCTTTACGAGAGCGGTGCTCTACCAACTGAGCTAAACTGGCGCGATCTCATACTATAAGTTCTCACTTGGTCTCATGCAAGTCCATCAAGTCATCCGCACTTTATAGCGCCGCTACCTATATTGAACTGGTAACCCCCGCTTTACGAGAGCGCTGTTCGAGAAGCCCCACCGCATGTCTACTTGAGAGGTTCTCGTTATAAGTGGGTTTAGGTGCACTGGGGTTTTGTAAAACCCCAGTGCACCTACCCCTTCTAATAACGAATCTGGTGTCCCAATAGCGAACCTGACGCCCCAACTCATGCCACAAAGGCGCTAATAACGAGCCAGTAGCCCCTGGCAGCAGGAAACGCCGGAGAGCGCCGGGACCCGACAAGCAGCCTAGAGCTTGGCAAGGACGCCGCGGATAAGGGCCTCGAAGTCTGTAGCATGGTTAGCGGCGTAGGAGAGCACGGTCTCGTGGGTGACGCCGGAGGCGCCGGCCTGGTTGGCAGAGAGGGTGAGTCCCAGCACGTTCATGCCCAGACCGTGGGCGAGAACCACCTCGTTGACCACAGACATGGCAGTGTAAGAAGCGCCGCAGGCAGCCATGGCGCGGGCCTCGGCGGGGCTTTCGAAGCTGGGACCACAGATGCCTGCCAAGACACCCTCAGAGAGCTGGATGGAGAGGTCGGCCGCCACGCCCTTGCAGATCTCGCGCAGGTAGGGAGTATAGGCGTCGCTCATGTCCACAAAGGGGGTGTCCAAGCCGCGGAGGTTGTCCTCGCCTACCAGCGGGTTCTGCCCAGTGAGGTTGAGTTGATCGGTAATTAAACCAAGTCCCAAAGGCGCCTGGCCTTCGATGGCGCCGGTGGCACAGGCAAAGATAATGTCTTTGCAGCCCAGGTGATGGGCATGGCGCACCAGCGAGGTGACCTGGGAGACCGAGTAGCCCTGGTACAGATGGACTCGGCCGGGATAGACCACCACAGGGACGCCCTCGAGCGTACCAACGGTGACCTCGAAGGAGTGGCCGCTAACCGGGCGGGCGCCCAAGGGGAAGCCGGGGATGTCTTCGTAGGCGATTCGGCGGACAGGGGTGACTGCTTGGGCCAAAGAGCCCAAACCCGTGCCCAGACACAGGGCGACGGGATGCTCCATAGTGGGGTGGCAAGACTCGACAGTGTGCTCATCAACCACGCAAAATCCCTCCTTAGCCAGCAGGTGGGCCGCAATGCCCGCGCCGGCGCGAAGCGTTCCTGTGAAGCTTCCATCATAAACGTGCAAAGTGCCGCAGCTGGGACTTTTGGACTTGAGCACGCACAATGTCGCTCCAGAGCTGCGAGCGGCATCGAGCGCTGCCTGGGCCCCGGCCTCAAAAGCGTTGGTGACGTCGTCGCCGGTGGCCAACACCACCCTATCGCCTCGGATCTCCGCCGGAGGTCTGGGGCTGGCAAGCCCGCCCAGGGTCTCCGGACAGACGGGGCACACCTCCACACCCGGCGCCTCACACAAGTGTTGCACCGCCCAAGAAGGCTTGGCGCCCCCGTCGTAGCGACAAGGAGCGCCAAGCATGCAATCACTTACTACAACACGCATAAGCCGCTAGGAAACCAGCTCGCCAATGGTGAGGTTGGCTTGGGAGAGCAGACCGTTGACGTAGTTGGTCCAGGTGGTGTTGGCGGCGGAGGCTACCTGGGAGTACTGCTGATAGGCTACGTAATAGGCGTTCTGCGCCTGGTTGTAGGTGGCAGAATCTGCCGAGAAGGACTCGTCCTTCAGGGCCGCATAATAGGGGCCATCCTCACGGGCCCAGGTGCCCTTGTCGGCATCCCACTCGTCGCCCAGCAGATTCACGATGTAGGCGCCATAATCGGCGGTGGCGGCGTCGGCGTTGCCGTCGGCAGGCTCGGTGGGAGCGGTAGGCGCGGTGCCGGCATCAGAGCCCACCACCTTGTCGTAGAGCTGCTTAGTGCCCGCAGAGGCACGCACGGTCTCTTTGACCTGGTCCTCGGTCATGCCGTAGTTCTGGGCGATAGTAGCGTAGTCGTCGGTGCCCAGGGTGTCCTTGGCATAGGTAGCCATGTCTTCATCGCTTACTTGGATGCCCTCGGCAGCCACCGCATCCTCCAGGATGGAGTTGCGGGCGCAGGAGAGCACCTCGTCTGCAGAAGGCATGCGGTAGGAGCCGTCATCCTGCTTGGCCTTGTCCACGCCAGAGGACTGGTCCAACGCCTGGCGCGCAGTGATGGTCTTGGTTGCGCCCTTGTAGGTATAAGAGCCCACTGCGCTGTCCAGCTCGCTCTCTTGCAGCGTGGTTTTGCCAGACACCAAACCGGGAGTGCCGCCCAGGGCGAACTTGCCCACCAGCAGGCCCACCACCACTGCGATAACGGCGATAACCACCGTCTGCACCAGAGTGAACTTGGGCTTTGCAGGGGTCTTGTCAGGCTTGGAGCCTGCAGGCTTGGGAGCCTGGGCCTTATGGGCTGCCTTGGGGGCAGACTCTTGGGTCTCCAGGTTGTCGTTCTTCTCGGTTGCCATAAAACTCTTATCCCTTTCTGTCTAAAATCTTGGCACTTTGGCAGCTTCGTGTTAGAAGCTGCGCCCCTGACGCCCCAGGAAGACGCATGAGGGTTTAAGCCAAAGGCTGCACGCCTTCTTTAGTCACGAAGTACGCTGCAGCCATCCAGTCTATACTTTCATGTTTTCTGTGAATAGCTGCGATCATACTGATAAGTATCAATATACCGTAAGGATTTTGTTGGATTTGCCTCACACTCAAGATTCTGAGGCGCCCGAGCAGAGCCGCATCGCAGATCGCGCAACGGCTCGAATCGTAGACACCCCAGGCTTTGGGGCCGCGGGCGCCTGCCGGGATACTTAGGCGCTCTGCCAGGGCTTTTGGGCCACGGCCTCTGCCACCGCATCGCCATAGGCTGTGCAGCCGGCGGCTCCTTGAGCGCTGCCAGTAAGGTTGCGGCGGATGTCGGCGGTGACGCAGGCGCCTTGGGCCAACACCGAGCGGACAGCCTGGCGCACATCGTCGCCGGCGGCCTTCTCGCCCAGATGATCCAACATCATGGCTGCCGAAAGAATGAGAGCCGTGGGGTTGGCGATATCCTGGCCAGCGATGTCTGGTGCCGAGCCATGCGTAGCCTCGAAGATGGCGCAGTCGCGGCCGATGTTTGCCCCGGGCGCAAGGCCCAAGCCGCCTACCAGACCAGCGCAGAGATCGCTCACAATGTCGCCGTAGAGGTTGGGCAGCACCAGCACGTCGAAGTCTGCGGGGTTTACCACCAGGCCCATGCAGCAGGCGTCGATGATGCGAGTCTCGAACTCGATCTCTGGATAGTCTTTGGCCACGCGCTGGGCGGTATGCATAAAGAGGCCGTCGGTGGCCTTCATGATGTTGGCCTTATGCACGGCACACACCTTGCGGCGCCCCTGAGCCCTTGCATACTCGAAGGCGTAGCGCACGATGCGCTCGGATCCCGAGACAGAGATGGGCTTGATGGAGATGGCCGAGTCTGGACGAATGGCCCCCGGCTGCGCCTGGTCTATGGCCTCGATGATGTGGCGCGCCTGCGCAGAGCCCTGGTCGAACTCGATGCCGGCGTAGAGGTCCTCGGTGTTCTCGCGCACCACCACCAGGTCGACGTCTGTGTAGCGCGAGCCGTCGCCGGGCATGGACAAGCAGGGACGCACACAGGAGTAGAGATCGAACGCGCGACGCAGGGCCACGTTGATGGAGCGAAAGCCCGATCCCACCGGCGTTGCCGTAGGTCCCTTGATGGCGACGCCTGTGGCCGCCACCGCATCCAGCGTCTCCTGAGGCAGCGGGGTGCCGCACTGCTCATAGGTGCCGGCGCCTGCCTGAGCCTCACGCCAGTCAATCTTCACCCCCGTTGCCGCCACAACGCGCTGCATGGCAGCGCAGATCTCTGGGCCGATGCCGTCTCCGGGGATGAGCGTCACAGTGTGGGTCATGAGGCCTTCTCTCTTGCTGATGGCGATGGTGTGGGCTTCTCGGCAAAATGGTGATGGGGCAAAGCTGGAACTTTGCGCTTTGCCCCTCTCGCTGCCGAGAAAAACGAGCAACTAGTTGCGGGGGGCCTGACAGGCTTCGACGATGTCTTTGGAGAAGGCGCGGATGTAGGGCAGCGTGGACTTCTCGGAGTCAAAGGCGACGCGGCTGGCCAGCGCCTCGCGCACGTCTTGGGGCGCGGGGCCTGCAGCAAACTCGACGAGGGCGGTGAGCATGTTGCGGTACTCGGGGTCGCCGTGGTAGCACTGGATGGCCTCGTCGAGCAGGGGCCATACCTGGCTGGCGAGCTCGGGCGTGGAGAGACCCTCGGCGATGAGCAGGCGGAACCCGGCCAGGCGCACCATGGAGGAGCCCTCGTCAAAGAGAGCGGTCTCTGCGGCGTCGATGGCGCCGGTGCAGGCTGCCGGATCCAGCGTGGCGATGGCGGTGAGGGCGTTCAAAACCTCCCAGCGGGTCTGGGCCTCGGGGCGACCCACCGCATCTACCAGCACGTCTACCTTGTCCAAAAGCATCTGGGGCCGCACCTTGGCGATCTCTGCGATCTCGTGGGCCGTGTTTTGGCGGGTGCGGCGGGAGGCCTCGCTCAGCCCCTCCAGCAAGAGGTCCAAGGTGGGCTCGGGCTGCTTGGGCCCTTCCTCGTCTGCCAGGGCATCCTCCAGCGCTTGGTTGGCCAAGGCCTCAGCCTCTGCCGGATCGCTCGCCATGGCTTGAGCCACCTCAACCACGTTGGCGGGAGTCACAAAGGAAGCCACCACGCCGGCCTCTGCGTCCTTCTCGCGGATGTGGTCGAAGGCGGCCTGGACAAGCTCGTCATCGCTCAGATCAGACATAGGCGTGACCTCAGGGTTTGTGTCGCTCATGTAGTACTCCCTCCTCGCCCCCATAGGCGCATAGGTACCTAGAAATGAGAGTTCCGGGCTCGAAACTCGCTGATAGCGCGGGGTGTGGCAGAGTGCCTAGGAACTTTTGCCCCGGCGGTCTGCCTGGCGACCTGGATCTGCCACCGAGATAAGCTGTGGCTCGTCTGACTCCGGCTCATCTTCTGGCTTGCGCTTGGCCCAGCCAGTACCGGCAGCGGCCACCTTCTTAGGCTTGGGATGGGCCGCTGCCGCAGCACCTTGAGACGCCGATGCCGAGGAGGACGAGCCTCCTGGACGGGAAGGCGTGGGCTTCTCGGCACCTCGGGTGGCTGCCTTGGACTTGCGCCTTTGCAAGAAGCGGTCCAGCGACGCCCAGGGGCCCGTGGATTGCCCGTAGCCCATGCGCAGACCGGCAATGGCGCCGCCTAGGGCTCCGATGGTGCCAAAGGAGAGCACCACCCAGCCAGCGGCCCAGATAAAGGCCGAGACCACAATGCCCAGCACATAGGCGATGGCGTTGTCCTTCCAAAAGGTTTTGGAATCCGGGATGGTCTCGCCCACGCGGTTGCCCGCCTCAAAGCCCAGCACCACGCCAAAGACGGCGATAAGGAGGCTTGCAACGGTGATGGCAAATCCGTCATCTGCTGCCATGGGTCTCCCCTAGTTGTGATGGCAGCAGCCGCCGCCATGTCCTTGGCCGTGGCCGCCGCAGCAGCCTTCGCCGTGCTCATGGTCGTGATGGTGGCCGCAACCGCAGCCGTCCTCGCCCTCGTCAAAGCCCTGGGCGTCGGGGTCTTGGGCGAGCGCCGGGTTCAAGCCGGCCTCCTGGGCGTCTTGGGCACTGGCATAGATGAGCTCCAGCGCCTGGGTGCCCATGGTGGCGCCGCCCATGCGGGCCAACATGTCGTAGAGTAGACGAGCGGTCTCGGCGCCGGGCAACGGCAGATCAGAGTCTGTGGCGGCATCGTTTGCCAAGGTGAGATCTTTGATGAAGTGCGCTACCTTGAAACCCGGGGCCCAATCGCCTGCGAGCGCCTTGGGGGCCAGCTGGTCCATAGCATAGGAGTTGCCAGTGCCAGAAGCCACAAGCTCCAAGAGCTTGGAAGAGTCCAGATGGGACACCTCTGCCAGGGCCAGGGCCTCAGCCATGCCCAGCATGCAGCCCGCCAGCGAGACCTGGTTGCAAAGCTTCGCGGCCTGACCGGCGCCTGCCGCATCAAAGCAGAGCGTCTTGGCAGAAAAGCAGTCCAGCACCTCCTGGATGGGGGCCAGTTCCTGCTGGGTGGCGCCGGCGATGAGGGTGAGAGAGCCCTTCTCGGCACCCGCCTGGCCTCCGGTGACCGGGCAATCAAACACATGCAGGTCGAAGGTCTCGCCCAGTTCGTGGAGCTGACGAGCCAGCTCAGGAGACTGGGTGGTGAGGTCTATGAGGTAGGTGCCCGGCTCGGCGCTCTTGAGCAGGCCTTCGCGATCCATATAGACGCTCTCCACGTCCTCTGGCAGTGTCACGCAGGTGAAAACCACCTGGGCGCCCTGGCACAGCTGCGGCAGGCTCTCTGCCCAGGCAGCCCCCTTGTCGAGCGCTGCCTGAGCGTGCTCGGGGGTGCGATTGTAGACCGAGACGGTGTAGCCCGCATCCAGCAGGTGGCCCACGATGGGCGTGCCCATGATGCCGGTGCCCACAAAGCCAATATGGGTGATTGTCATAGCGTTCCTTTCTTGGGCCTTGGGTCGCAGATCCCTAAGGCTTGGCTCGCAGCCGCGTGCAAAGAAGCCCTCGCGCAGAGGTTGTGCGCTAGGTACTAGGAGTTGTGGCGCGAGGTGACCTTGGAGGCGATGCGCGACGACAGGCTGGAAGATTCGCGGCGGTCCTTGCCCCAAAAGACCAGGGCCACCATGCCGGGACCTACGTGGCTGCCAATGACCGGCGACACCGAGCTGCGCACGATGGGGATGTCCTCGCAGCCGGGTTCACGGCGGAGAAGGGCTTCCAGCCAGTCGCCGTCTTTCTCGGCGTCGGCGGTGATGATGCCAATGGGCATGGAGCGCTCGCCGTCGCTCATGGTGCGAAAGTCTTCCACGATGGCGCGCAAGGCCTTCTTGCGCCCGCGGCACATGCGTTTGAACCCCAAGGCACCCGAGGGGTCATAGTAGAGCTCGGGCTTGATGTCGAGCTTACCGCCCAGGCTGGCTGCTGAGGCCGGAATGCGTCCGCCGCGAGCCAGCGCATCGAAGTTTTCTAGGGTGAAGTAGCCGTGGACGTAGTGGCGCGCCTCTTCGATCCAGGCCACCAGGTCTTCCACGCTGGCTCCCTGGTTGGCCTGATGCACTGCCTCGATTGCCAAAAGCTGGGCCGCACCCGAGGGGCACAGGTTGTCGATGACGTAAATCTCGAAACCTGGATACTCCTCGCGCACCATCTTGGCAGCCTCGCGAGCGGCATTGACCGAGGAGGACAGAGCCTCGGTAAACGCCAGGTAAATGGTGGGTTTGCCCTTCTCGGCAGCGGCTTTGAAGATCTCGTAGTAGCGGCCAGGGGTCACCGCGCTGGTGGTGGGGTGGGCGCCATGACGCATGGCATCGTAAAACTCGTGGGCCGAGATTTCCTGGAAGAGATCGTCGATATGCTCTTGGCCGTCGATCACATAGGGAAAACCTATTACCTCGACGCCTAGGGCCTCTGCCACGTCGGGGTCAAAGTCGCCGCAGGAGTCGACGATAATGTGGATGTGAGTGCGGCTGGCCCTGAAGGCGCGCACATGCTCGCGACGACGTTCCTCTGCCGCAGCTGCATTGGCGTCCTTCATGTCTTTTGCTGCCTGAGCCGCCTCTTTGGCCTGACGTTTGGCCAGACGGGCAGCCTCTTTTTTGGCGCGGGCCTCAGCTTTGGCTTGCTCCTTTTGGGCACGGGGGTCCAGGGGTGCAGTTTCTGACGACGAAGCCTTGGCAGCCTCTGCCCCCGGAGCTCCGCCCTCTACCTGCGAGGCCTTCTGGGAATCCAAAGACGCCTCGCGCATATCAGGTGTGGACTCTGACACTATCCATCTCCGTTCCTTAAGACATAGATAGTTGATTATAGCCCACCTCGCCCCAAACCCTCATCTTTGCTGCAGCCCGCAGACGCCAAGAGCAGCAGGAACTCCAAAGAATCCCTGCCGCTCTTGATCATTTACACACGTAAGCCGCTCGCCCGAGGGCCATGTATGAGCATTAACGCCGCTCGGAATCGGGCTTCAGGATGCCGTAGCCGCCGTTCTTGCGGTGGTAGATCACATGGACGTTGTCTGTGACCATGTCGCGGAAGACGAAGAAGTCGTGGCCCAGCAGGTCTGCCTGCACCAGCGCGTCTTCCTCTGTAAGCTTGGTGTACTCGATGAACTTCTCGCGCACCAGGGCCTCGTCGTCCTCGTCTGCGAGCACCTGGGCCTCAAGCTGCGTGTCCTCCTGGATGGTCTCGCCGCCCATGGACTTGGAAGCGCGCTGGCGGCGATCCACCACGCGAGTCTTGAACTTGCGCATGCGGCGGGTGAGCATGTGAGCGGCCTCGTCGATAGCGGCATACATGTCATCCTTGGCGCAGGACACGCGGATGACCGAGCCGCGCACGCGCACAGTGACCTCGCAGATATCGCCTTCAGGACTGTTCTTATAATGCTCGACGCGCAGCACCACGTCTGCGGTCATGGGCGAAATGTCAAACACGCGCAGAGCGTCGCCAATCTTTTGCTCGACGTTTTCGCGCAGCGCATCGGTGACCTGGATCTTACGGCCAGTTACGGTGATGTCCATAGTGGTCCCTTCTCGATTACCTCGGCTTGCGACCTTTGCGCCCAAGAGTGGCACGCCCAGAGGCGCAAGCCCTTATCTAGCTCATACCCTATGCATCCATTGAATCGGTTTGAAACAAAAGGTTCAAGAAAGAATCAGCTGCATCCCACCGACGGCATCCTTCAAGCCCTCAGACGCGCCTTGTGCGCCCTCAGGCTTTGGACCGCCATTTCATCGACACTTATGAATCTCTCCTTGCCGAGAAGCCCGCGCCCTAGATAAGTGCAGTGACGGCGTTGGCCCCAGCCTTGAGGTTGTAGGAACCGTTAAGATCTCCCCGCACCATGGACGCGCTGCTCTCGGAGCGACCCTGATCTTCTTGGGGCCCCTCTACCTCAGGAGCTGCCGCTTGGCCCTCACCCGACGCCAGATCGCCAGCCTCCACAGGAGCGCCGTCCTGGACCTCGGAACCCTCTGGGCCAGCCTCTGCAGCCGCCTCGTCTGCCGACTCTTGAGAATCCAGCGCCACACCTTCTACCAGAGTGGCGTCTGAAAGATGCGGCAAATCGCCCATCCAACGGGAGCGCAGGATGGCAAGCACGCCGTTGCTGCTTATGGAGTCCAGCGCTTTTTGCACAGCCTCGACAAGCTTGGCATTAGAGGAGAACACTCCAGCCCCCACAGTGACCGGCATGGTCAGAGTACCTGCAAACTCAGTACCTGCGTATTCAAAGGTGAGGTAGGCACCCTCCGTGGCAGGGCAGGCCACATAATCTATGGCGCCCTCTGCCAGCGCCTCAAAAGCGGCATCAATATCTGGATAGGAGGTGATAGTGGCCCCAAGCCCAGCTCCTGCCACTAGACCTTCTGCCTCGGTGCCCGACACCACGCCAATGGTTGAGCCCGCCAGCTCATCCACGCTGGCAATATCGCCCTCCTGCCTGCGCCCAAACAGGCCGCAAGCCTCCTCCATATAGGCGGACACCACGGTAAGCGTATCTGCATCTGACGAGGTCACACCTAATATCACATCGGCATCGGTGGTGAGCGCCGCCTTCACGGAGTCCGCCGGCACCAGCTCCACGGCAAGCCCCAGCTGCTGAGCCAGCGCCGAGGCCACGTCCACATCCAAGCCCCAGTAGGTCCCCTGCGCATCCTGCATTACCTCAGGAGTGCCCGCATTGGTAAGAATGGCGACTTTAAGCACCCCGTCTTGATGAATGGTGGGTGCCTCCACCACAGGAGCCACCTGCCCCTGCCGAGAAGAGCGTGCCTCCTCGACCGAACCAGTTGAGGAGCAGCCAGCGAGCATTACAAGACATGCGAGCGCGCTCACGCAAAGCATTGAGAGTCGAGCCCAGAGCTTCATAGGGGAGCCTTCCCAGAGAATTGTCACTAGTACCTGCACCGGCTGACCTGGTCTTCGCCCCCACACTCGCGTACTGGAGATTTCGCTTGGGTGCCGCAGCACTTACACTACTCACCCTCTCCCCCGAGGAGGCTTTGGCCTCCAAAGTTGGTTGACGGAGGGTACGGCTTACTTCTAGGACGAGCCGTGATCGTCGCGACGCGTACGCCGCGGCTTACGTGGATCCTTTGGGCCTCGTCTGCCATGGACTAAGAGCGCCGGAAGACGCTCCGCAACCACAGACCCGGCACAGGCATTTGACATAGTACCAGCTTCATAGCTGTTTTCAGATTATTTAGATTGAATGTCCTAAATACGATATGGGGACTCAAGGGACTTACCCATGGAACTCTCCTTTCCCAAACATCAAACTTGCACCTACCAAGTCCTCGCCACCGAAGCCACCCATACCTTGTCTGCCCCTCGGCAAAGAAGCGCCCTGGTGGCCTCCCGCACTGAAGCACCTGTAGTAATCACATCATCTACCAGCAGCAACGTCGCACCCTCCACAGAAGCTGCCGTTGAAAAACTAAAGGCGACATTGGCGGCACGATCTTCTCTGCCTAAGGTGCGTTGATCTTGAGTGGGCCCATGAAAGAGCGTGTCTACCCAAGGCACGTCAACGATGGTGGCTAGGGAGCGCGACACCTCTTCTATGGGGTCAAAGCCACGTCGCCGATAGGCTTCTGCGGTCGACGGTATGAAAGTGACGCCGTCAAACTCTGCCAGCGACGGGAGTGGATGGCCAGGGCAAAGCGATGCCTCATCCAACGCACAAGCCAAAGCCGAGGCCAACACGGGCGCCAGCCGCCTCTCATGCCCATCCTTATAACCTGTGACCAGAGCTGCTGCAGGACCTTTGTAGGAAAAGGCGCTCACGCACCCGGCAGACTCCCAGGACCTGTCACACTCGGTGCATGCCAACCACCCATAGGGCGCGCCACATACCGGACACGCCCATCGCTGAGTCACCCAGGCCAGCTGCTGTTGACACTGATCGCACAGCAACGTGCCCGGCTGATCGCAGGCTATGCATCCTGTGGGCCACAGCAACTCCTCTGCAGCCTGGGCCACCTGACGCCAGAGGCCCATAGAATCGCCTCCCCAAACGAGGCGAGGAAGAAGACGCTCTTAGTGTAGCAAGCTCAAAGGCGCAAAGAGCTCACAGGCGTTGGCCCACAGCTGCTCATAGGTTTCTTGAGGCACAGCCAAGCCGCATTCGGCACGCAAATCAGCCAGGGCACGAGCGGTAAGGGCCACCATAGCGGGCTCGCACTCGCACCCGCGCAGCGGCACCGGCGCCATATAGGGCGAATCTGTCTCTGAAAGCAGCCTATTTGCAGGACAGGCCATTGCAGCATCGCGGATATCCTGGGTGTTCTTAAAGGTAAGCGCACCGCCAAAAGCCACATAGCATCCGCGCTCCACGAAGGGCTCCATTACTGAGACGTTACTGGTAAAGCAGTGCAAATCCACCCCTGCCGAAGGCATCCCCACCTCGTCTAGCACCCTCAGCGCATCTTGATGGGCCAGAGCCGCCTCATCGTCTTTTGCATCACGAATGTGTAGCTCACAGGGAAGATCGCGCTCGCAAGCCATAGCCAGCTGCCGGCGAAAGACCTCTTGCTGAAACACGGGATCCACCTTACAGGTGTAATCCAAGCCAATCTCACCAACGCCTGTGCATCGAGGATCGGCAAGCATCACCTCCATTTGTTCCTCTACCTGGGAAGAGTAAAGAGCGGCCCCGTAGGGATGCACGCCTGCGACCACCTGGACATTGTCCACCAACGCCGGAAGATCCGAATAACCCTTAAACTGCGGCGTCTCAATACCCGTAGCCGCTGCTTCATCCAACCTCAGGCGAGCTTCTTGGATCCACTGTTCCATCTGGCCGAGAAACGCTGCCGCCTGAGGCGCATCCTCGGTGGGATCTGCCGGCACTACTAAAAGATGCAGGCCTGCAAGAGCTGCGCGCGCAATGGCGCAGGCGGGGTTTTGCTCGCGGAACACTGTAAGGTGCCCATGGGTGTCTGCCAAAGGAGCTAGAGCGCGGGGGCACGGTTGCGGTTTTCCCTTTTTGGTATGAAAGAGCACACCGTCTTCCAGTAGCGCTTCCTGACGTTTCATGGAGTACCTCCTTGGGCTAGAGCGCCCCAAGATCGAAAAGCTTTGAAGTAAGCGTCACAAATTCCTGGGTAGTGAGGGTTTCTGCACGGGCACTGGAAGAGATACCGGCAGCCTCAAAGGCCTGGTCAAGCAACGACTTGTCAAAGCCCAAGGAGCCCATGGAATTACGGATGGTTTTACGGCGATGTGCAAAGGCTGCATCGATAGTACGTACACAGCCGGCGATAAAGGTTGCATCTAGCGGCTCGCCCTGATCGTTGGTGCGCATCAAGCGGTCGAGGCGCACCACTGCGGAATCGACGCGTGGAGGAGGCAGAAAGTTTTGCGGACCTACTTCGAAGCGACCTGTGACTTGGGCAAACAGACCTAATTTCGCCGTGTAAGCCCCATAGGTTTTGGATCCTGGGCTGGCCGCGATGCGATCTGCCACTTCTTTCTGTACCATGCACACAGCACGGTTGATGCCAGGAAGCTCCTGGAAGAACTGCAAAATGAGGGTTGCTGCCACTTGATAGGGCAGGTTTGCCACGAACTTATTTGGTGTATGCGCAAGACCTTCTACCGACAGCTCTCCAATAGCGGCAGAGATGGCATCAGGGGTGACCTTAAGCGCATCGCCCATAAGCAACGCAAAGGGAGTTTCGCCTTGGCCCAGCGTTCCTCGGAGCACTGGCCCTAGCTCACGGTCAGCCTCAATGGCCACCACCACCCCAGCCTGAGAAGCCAGAGCCCTGGTAAGCGTTCCGATACCAGGACCCACCTCCAGCACCACATCTAGCTCGCTCAACTGAGCCAATTGTAGGATGCGGCCTATGACCCCATCGTTTATCAGGAAGTTCTGACCCAGCCGATGCTTGGTATTGAGCCCCCATTCCTCCAGCACTTTGCGAGTGGCCGACGGAGTGGCAAGAGGAGAGAACCTCTGAGGCAGAGAAGGCCTGTTCTTCTCGGCTTGAGACAAGTCGCTGGAAGCACTCTGAGCGGCGCCCGAGGACACAGCCGGAGTTACAAGGGAACCCTCCGGCTGTGTGAGGCTTTCTGTTCCATGATCCTTAGCGGGACCCTGGTGGCGCTCCATTACTTCTGAGCTTTCTTGCGATCGCCTTTTTGCTGAGCGCCCTCTACGACCAGGCGAGGGAACAGCGCATCGCCCTTGGTGACAGGGGCGCCCTGCACAAATTGGCCCCACTCACATAGGGTCTCGAGATCGGAAGCACCGATCTCATCGCCGCAAGAGATACGGCGAAGCACCTCTGCGCTGGTGTTTGGCATAAGAGGCATGAGCAGATGAGCGCTTAGGCGAATGGCCTCAATAAGGGAGCCAATCACAAAGGCAAGCTTGGGTGCGTTGGCGGGATCTTTGGCCAAAGCCCAGGGCTCATTGTCTTCGATGAAGTGGTTGGCACGATGGATGAGCTCCATCACCTCTGCAGCGCCTTCGTCGTAGGCAAAGGTAAACATCTTGTCTACGTAGCGAGTAAGAATGCCATTGGCCTGCTCCGAGAGGGGCGTTTCTACCTTTTCCCAACCCTGTTCCATCACAGGCGTCTTGCCATCAAAGTACTTGGCGCTCATGTTGAGCGTGCGCGACACCAAATTGCCCCAAGAATTGGCAAGGTCAGTGTTATAGACCTGCTCCATGCGAGACCACGAGATACCGCCGTCAGTGCCTGGCTTTACGTCAGTCATGAAGTAGTAGCGATAGCCGTCGACACCCAGCATATTCACTACTGCTTGAGGAGAAACCACATTGCCGCGGCTTTTGGACATCTTCTCTGTAGCACCGGTATCCTCATTGCGCACTGTAAGGAAACCATGGGCGAAGATCTCCTGAGGCACAGGCAGATTGGCAGCCATAAGCATGGCTGGCCAGATGACACAATGAAAACGGATAATGTCTTTACCTACAAGCTGAGCGTTTGCAGGCCAACGATAGGCAAACTCCTCAGGGTCTTTTCCATAGCCAACGGCGGTGAGGTAATTGATAAGCGCGTCAAACCACACATAGGTCACATGCTTGTCGTCAAAGGGTAAAGGAATGCCCCAGTCAAAGCTCGTGCGGCTGATGGAAAGGTCTTTAAGACCACCCTCCACAAACGAAACCACTTCATTGCGGCGGATCTCGGGCTCAACGAAAGAGGGATTGGTGCGATAGAGCTCCAACAGGCGATCCTGGAATGCGCTGAGCTTGAAAAACCAGCTCTCCTCCTCTACACGCTCTAAGGGGCGACCGCAGTCTGGGCACAGATGCTGACCCTCGGTATGGTGCTCTTCATCTGCATGACGTACCTGGGTGTCAGTGAAGTAGGTCTCCTCTGGCACACAGTACCAACCGTCATAGCTTCCCTTGTAGATATAGCCGTTGTCTTTGATAACGTCCATAAGGCGTTGCACGGTCTCGATGTGGCGGTCATCAGTGGTGCGAATGAAGTCGTCATTGGTGATATCCAGAAGTTCCAAAAGCTCTTTGAACGCAGGCACCAGAGAATCACACCACTCTTTAGGAGTCATGTCATGCTCTGCTGCAGCCTGTGCCACTTTCTCGCCATGCTCATCAGTACCCGTTAAGAACATGACGTCATAGCCCATGGACCTGCGAAGGCGCGCCTGCACGTCTGCAATCACCGAGGTATAAGAAGTACCCAGGTGAGGAGCGGCGTTGACATAATAAATGGGAGTTGTGATGTAATACGACGGCTTGGTGTGGTCCATGATCGTCCGTTCAGGTCAGGGGCGCCGGGTATGGGCACCCGTTGTTTTCGCTGTTCATTGTACAAACAACTGAGCTCGTTGGTTGAGAGTGCAAAGTCTCCAAGCGCCTCTCGTCCAAAAGTACCAAGCAGCACTGTGATGATTAGGAGCGCGAAGTCAGCACAAGGTCATAAGCCGCAGAACGCTTGAGGCCGCATAGACGCACGAGTTCTTTTGCCGCAGCGGAAGGGGACAGGCCTTGGGCGAGGAGATCTGCGGCAACCCTTTGAGGATCGAGCTTCTCATCTATCCCCGGCTGCGCCTCCTCGTCTATCTCCCCCACTACAATGACGCACTCTCCTTTGAGCGGGGATCCTTGCTCTTCTTGAGAACGCACAGACTCGCAAAGCTGAGAGGCACTACCACGGCGGCACTCTTCATGCACCTTGGTAAGCTCACGCACCAGAGCACAGGGGCGCTCCCCAAAGACCGCTGCACAGGCATCCAAGGTGGAGACCACTCTATGAGGAGACTCGTAGATCACCAAAGCGCCAGGTATGGCTGAGAGCTGCTGCAGTCTGCGCAGACGAGCTCCGGATTTGCGAGGCAAAAACCCCTCAAAGAAGAAGTGCGATGCCGAAAGGCCAGAAAGCGCAATGGCACAGGTCACGGCCGAAGGCCCCGGTATCACCTCTACCTTGAGTCCTGCATCGAGAGCTGCATCCACCAGCTGCTGTCCGGGATCAGAGATTGCCGGCATGCCTGCGTCTGAGACAAAGGCAACCCGCTCACCGGCTCCCAGTCGCTCTATCACTGCCTGAGCCTTTCGCGCAATGACGTTTTCATCGCAGCGCTCCAGAGGCTTTTTAATCCCCAGGTAGTTGAGAAGCTTGGCAGTCACCCGCGTGTCTTCACAGAGAATCGCATTGGCATTTGCCAAAGTATCCCTCACACGAGGTGATAGGTCAGCCAGATTTCCTATAGGAGTGCCCACCACAGATAGCAGGCCAAAAGTCGTAGATTCGCCCATCAGTCAAACATTCCGCGCTCGAAGGTGGAAAATGCGACACGTGCATCCCATGCGGTAAGTCGAGTCTCTGTTTTCCAGGTTTGGAAGAACCAGCCCTCAGTTTGGCGGAATGCTTGGATTTGCGCGGAGGCGTACACGCGCTCCATAGCCAGGCGCCCCTCTGGGGTAGGGGTTGCCGAGCTCACTGGAAGTGCGGCCGACCACTCTCCTACCACTACCGGCAAGCCGGATCGACCGACCTTCTCGATGGCAGCCACTGAGCTGTCCACGAGCTGGCGGATGCCTGCAGGCCCCGCTGCATCCACAAGATCGTTGTAGTGGTAAGGATGTACGTCAAGCCATACGTTCTTATAACGGCCTTGGGCCATAAAGAGCGACCAACCGTCAGTGCGTCCTGCAGTCGATAGAATGACCGTAGGCCCTTCTCCCGCCTGGCCGCGAATAGCCTCATAGCAATCGCGATAGAAGTTGCGCAGAATGTGCAGCGGGACCCCCGGACTCATAGTGAACCCCTGGCGCTTTTGGGCTACCGGCTCATCTAAAGGCTCAACTCCCAAGAAGCAACTACGATCCGCATAGCGGGCAGCCAAACGAGCACACACCTCAATAACCGGCTTGCGCAAACGACTACCCATGCCAATGACGCTACCCAGAGCCTCTGGTATCTCGTTGCCGCCGGGAATGTCGCCCAGCACCAACATGATTTTGAGGTTTGCCGCCTCTGACCACGTGACCGCACTGTCCACATAGTCTATGCACTGCTCGCTCACTCCAGGCATAGGACCCTCTTTGCCAAAGACAGTCCAAGGCACGGGGAGGCGCACTGCATTGTAGCCTCGATCAGCAATTTGCCTAAAATCCTGCTCTGTAATAAAAGTCTCACGATGGAGGCCCACCACCTTGTGATAGCGCTCTGCCCCCAAGGCATCCAACAAGCCACGGTCATCAAAGGCGCCGGTGGTTGCAAACAGAGATGGTGTGACCCAAGGCTCCGGCACAAGCCAACCGGCTAGGTTTACTCCATACAGCATCTTATGTTCCACGGGGATCGCCCTCCCACGCACGTAAGGTCCTTAGTGTAAAGCTCGCTCCAGCTGTTCTTTCAACCTATCATTCCCAACATGCTGTCAAGCCCACAAACCAAGAACCTCTCTGTGAAACACCGTAGGCGGATAGGGTTTCTAGAGTTTTTTAGACAGCCTTGTCATCTAAACTTGCAACAAGTCCTTGTCCTATGCCATAGCCTCGACAAACCACAGAGGGTTCTCGAAAAAGAGGTAGGTATTGCGGCCTCCTACCGATATGGCATAGCGAATACCAGCTCCACCACATTTAAAGGAATGAGCCTGCCTGCGATCCAACACCTTATCTATGGGAAAGCGACGGCCATCAGGCCATTGCACCTCTAAAGGCACTACATGACCCTCCGTGTCCATCTTAGCAACCACATCTACGTACTGCTTGCGATAGGCACACGACTCATTCATTTAAGCCTCCTTCCTGTTCGCTTACAAACCTCACTGCCAAGTCAACCAAAATCGTGGCTCTTAGTATAGAACGGATGTTCCTATTGAAAAGGACCTCTCGTAAGAAATGCGAATCTTTTTAACCAATTGCGTTAGCGGATTCGTCGCTTTGCTCGGTTCAACTACCTTACGACACAGAACAAAAGTTCTATGTCCTGTCTATAGGACACCTATAGCGCCATGAATATTTGGTGGCGTCCTGTCACAACCCAAAATGCATTGCTGGCGTTTTTCGCGATGTATTTAAACTCCCGTATTTTGCAACAGGCACAGTCTAGCCGGCACCCCTTCCCTCTTTCAGAAGAAGGCATTAGGTCTTCGCACATAACCATATATAGTGGCCCTTAGCTATTGTAAGGGCGATCTCGGCACCACTCTGCCGAGCTCCTCCTGATAGCCGCAAGTGCTTGACCAGATAGAAGAAAACGTTGTCTCGACTCACCCGTGAGTCGCATGAAAAAGAAAAGGCCACCGACTTGACATCGGTGGCCTTGAAAGTTCTGGTGGCGGGGAAGGGAATCGAACCCCTGACACGAGGATTTTCAGTCCTCTGCTCTACCAACTGAGCTACCCAGCCAGACTGCGCTCAAAGCGCTCAATCACTATAACACGTCACTCTCGTGGGTCAAGCACAATCAACGAGAATCGGGCTCCACACAGGTTGAGCACGCTTCCGGGCAACCAAGGCTCACAAACCTCAACGGGCTTATCGTCTAAAAGCGCCTGGTTAACCGAGCCAAGATCGGCCACGAGCACCATTCCATCTTCCACCACTATCTGCACATGTCGGCGAGATATGGCAGCGCTTCGCAAGACCACATCGCAAGAAGAAGCTCGTCCCAGGGTGAGACCCTGAGCCGGTATAGGGATTGTCATTTCCAGACCGCGCCAATTAAGATGCAGCCCATAAGAAATCGACTCGCTTATGGCGGTAAGGTCACAAGTTTCATCTGCCTCGTCAACCTCGGCATCTTCCGGCGAAAATGGCCATTTCCCGCCATACTCACAAGGCAGACCCACGTCATCTTCTGCCGGACCAACCCCAAAAAAAGACAAGCTCTTGACATGCGGGCTTTCAGTCCTCGGCTCCTTGCAAGCTAAATAAGAACCATTTGGCCAACTCGACCCAGATTCCCCACATCCAGAGGGATCGCTGCAATCGTACACAGAGTCAAGCCAAGACGACATATCCTCTTCCCAAGGCGGGGAGGAAGGCGCGGGTTTCTCGGCAGCAAAAGGATCCTCGTAATGCGGCAGATCATCCAAAGGCTCGGAAGCTAAATGCCCACTGCTCTCCCGTGCATCGAAAAATGGGTCATCCCATGAGCCCTCAGAGGCAAAAGTATCAGGCTGTGGGGGTGCAGGAGTGTCAAAGCGGTGGAAGCATCGGTAGCAGACATCCATATCTGAAAAGAGCAGAGATCCGCAATGAGGGCAGGTTTTTGCAGAAAGGGATGTCTCTGGAGGCACAGAAGAGACAGGACTTGGCAACAGCGCGGTGCTCATGAGGGCTCCTTTCTAGGTTGAGGAACGCTTAAAGGGACAGGAGTCTGAGGCGGCCCCGTAAGGAGAGCTGCAGTTTTGACTACCGTGCGCTGAAAGATACCGGGAAATGCGATCACCGTCTCCTCTGCTTGAATATGGTCGCCGCTGTCGAGCCATGGCTCATCAGATCGCGCGCGTTCAAAGGTCCAGAAGGCATTGGGGCACACCAGCAATCTTCGAGGAGGCACGCTGACTTCAGAGCGCAGTACGCGGCCGGCCTCTGAGACAAAGGCGATATCAATGGGTTCTCTGAGGCCAAAGGTGTGTACCGAGCAGCAATGTGGAAACGCCACGAGGCGTCCAGCCCATTCACGAGTGTGCCCCTTAAGGCCTTGAAGACGCTCTTCGTAGTTTTCGAGTACCACTCCGAGAAGCGTATTTCCCAGGTCATCTTTAAAGCTTGAAGAGGTGAGTTTGAAACGTCGATAACGCATGAACATCTCCTTTAACTTATTTGATTCACAACTGGCCTACTGGCTGCAGCGCTGCCAATAGCTCGCCTTGAAACCGCGCTTCTGCAGTGCGCTCTAAACGCCAAATCCCACGGTTCCTGCATCCACCACAGCAATGCAGCGATGCTCCAGAGCCCAAGGGGCCACAAAAGAGGAACCCGCTATCGAGAATGCGCTGGGAATGGGACGGTAGCTCAGCGTGCATACAAACTTGATGCGCCCTGGAGCCAGCGAAGCTATTAAGCCAGATTGCGTCCAATCGATGGGTTCCGCACTCACTTGAACCTCTACTTGAGGAAGATCCAGCGCGTGCTCAATGGCTTCTTTGATTTGCCCCGTCGCTGAGGCTGCATCTTGTTCTCCTGTAGGAGCGCTGCCATAGGCAAGCGCCATGTCAAGTGCAATCCGGTCAAAAGCTGCACAGGCATAAAGGAAAAAGCCTAGGTTAATGACGATAAGAGCCACCACAAGCACTACGGGTATCACCACTGCGAGCTCGACCGCTGCCTGCCCCAAATCTTCTCGTAAAAGGTGCCCAACCTCCCGCACCCATAATCTCTTTACTTGTAGCCAGAGGCCTCTCTTCTCCCTCCTCATGAGCTGCTCAAAAGCTCGCCCAGCCGCACCTTGATAGGTATTGAGAGAGGCAGTCCCGGAATCTCAAGTGTTCCCAAAGTGATCTCTTGCTCCCCTATCCAATCTTGGGCTATGTGGCCAAAAGCTCGTATAAGATCGGCAGCAGAACCTTCTGCAGGCAATTGCTGGAGCACTGAACGCACCCTCGCCCCATCTCCAGATCCGTCTTTGTCAAATACGTCCTGAGTAGCGCACAGCACCGGTTTTCTTAGGCGTAAATCTGCAGGTTCAAAGCCTAGGGTCGCCACCATCTCAGACATCTTGGACTTGAGCCAGCTGGCAGCCCCACCAGCGCCCACCGCATCTAACCCATCAAATAGTTTGTTGGCCGTATCGCCTACCGTTCCATAGGCATCCCCGTAGCCGCAAAGCAACTCACCCCAGAGTGAGGTAACTCCTTGAATCACTCCCGCCACTCCTCCTTCCTCGCCTTGCGTAAGGCTGTCGAAAAAGCGGGAGAGCACGTTGTTTTGGGCCGTTTGAGGGTCGGGCGCTAAAGTGGCGCCCGCTATGGCACATCCAGCCGGAAGCTCCCCTTCACCTGCAAAACCGCTGGTAAGTCCCACAGGAATTTGTGTGCTTCCAGAAATAGCAACTCCCACACAACCCCAGGCTCCAGGAGGACATAGCTTTGGGCGAGGCACCGCCAACTGTTGAAGCACCTGCTCATAGAGACTGCTCTGAGATTGAGCCAGCTCTTTGAGCTCTCCCTGGCTTTGTTGGTAGCGCTTATCGGCCTCTTCAAAGTCTTTGGAAGCTTCGACAATTGTGCGCCAGTAATGCTCGAAGCCATTGGAGATGTTGGTGGACGCAGAGGCGGTGCGTCCCAAGGCTTGCGGGCCCATGTTGCAAACGGGACAGCTAATGCATGTGCCACTATCTACCTCGGATACTGCTGCCAAAGATTGGGCGTTGCCCTGCGCCTTAGGGCAAGAAGTATAGCCGTGGATGTAGCGACTAGAGCCTTCTTGTGTGACAGGCCAGCGCACCTGGGTGTAAAGCGAGGTTTGTTGCATGCTTGCTCTGTCATGAGGCAGCTCAGGCAAGTCGATGGTCTTGGTGCCATCCGGATGCTCTTGATAGGTTCCCTGAGCTGTGGCCTGAGCGGCATATTCAAAAAATGCAAACCGACATGCAGAGTTTACCTGCTCCTCTACAGAGGATGAGGCAGGAGATTCCTGTGCCAGACGTGCCCGATAGTAAGCTCGAGCTCGGTCAAGCGCCACTCCAAAGTTCCACCCATCGGGATGTGCGAAGTGCGGGTTTTCATCGACAGACAAGGAGGCCAATGCATCGGCTCGAGAGTAGAGACAAGAAGGATCATCTAGGCAATCAGCGTGCCAGCCACGCTCAAGAGCCGTATCTCGCGCCTGCTTGTCTTGAGCGGCCTTATTGGATAACTCGGCAGCTTGAGCTACCTGGTCGGCCAGATCATCGGCATCCACATCTTCTGCCAAATCATAGGAAGAACCAGATTCCTGCGGGTACGCAAGAGCTGTCCCTCGGTAGGCGATGCGACCCCTATAGGCATCTGCGGTAGCCCAGGCATTGGTGGCAATCAGGGCTGGAAGGGTACGCTCTAAAGATTGAAGACCGTGAGCTGCGCTTGCAGCAAACTGCCCTCTGCTCTCAAACATTGAGCGACCTCTTTCCACCAGAGAAAGGCCTGCGTTACCCATTCCTGGCACCAGCGCAGTAATGAGACCCGCTCCGCACACCAGCGTGGCGCAGAGCCCCAAAGACAGCACACAGGCATCGCTCACCTGAGCTACCACAGAGAATGCCCCCACCGCCCGAGTCCCCGAGAGAGCGCACGCATCGGCAACCACTTGCACATCGCCTGAGCGTGCCGCCACCCATTGCACCTGCGCCACCGCAAACACTAGGCAGAGACTCACCAGAAGCGCCAAAGCCACCGCTACCGAAGTAAAGCCGCCCTCATCATCAATAAAGGTGGCGATACCCCAGCGGATCTCAGGAGTCCATGACATCGGTCTTTCTGACACACGGGCATCATTGTCAGGACAAGAGCAAAGATTTTCGTTGGGTTTTCCTTGGCATATATACCGTTCATCCTGATTCTTAGGACCATATGGATACCCAGGAGTCATAGGAACCTTCCAACCACGTAGGACGCAGGGTTTCCTGGGCCTGCACTTGAAGGTCGATGCTCTGGCCATCAGAAGCCAAAAGAGCGCTTACAAGTCCCAGCAAGGGCAGCGGCCGAGCAAAGCCCTTTACTGTGACACAGACCCGATGATCTGCCTCGCTTCCTTCGAAGAAAACCTCCCAGCCGCCCTCTCCTCCCTCATGAAATATTTCGAGGTTTGGAATTGCACGGAGGCGTCTTAGGCAATAGGCGCGCAGAGCATCATTCGAGGTAGATGATTTTCTCGTTGCCAGCACGCGGGCAGCCTGCGAAGCCGTATGAGCCATTACCATGCGCGTGTAAAACAGGCAGAGCGGCTGGAGCAACAAAGCAATGACCAGCAGTGCGCAGGGAAGCACCAGAGCAAGCTCTACGGTGGCTTGACCGGACTCTTCAAAAAAGAAGGATGTCTTGGGCTGCCGCCAACACCGAGATTGCCGCTGTCCCAGGCGCCGCCAAGGCGGCCCCTTGCACAGCCGTTCCTGCCATAAGCGCTTTTGCCAGGACACCCAAGCCCGTAAGCAAGGCCAAAAAGGCCGCCAGCGCCACGGCGTATTCCACTGTGGCTTGGCCGCTTTGCTCAGAAACAAGAATCCGTGCCCAACCCCTCTCTTTAGATCGCAGTGATTTCCTTTGGGTATCAACTGGGATTTTGTACATAACTCTCCCACTCCTTCACTAGGAATCACAAAGCTTCTCCCATCTCTCTCGCTCAAATTGCACATGGGTCACCCGGCAGCGCACCTCATCGCCCACCGAGACATCTTTGATGAACGTGAGCGTCACCTCATCGGCCGTCCAGGTGATGCACGACCACAGGTTTCCTAAAAGATCCAGGTAGCCCCCGCGCATCAACGCCGCGCCCTGGGCTTGCCGCGCTTCCACCACCTGCCGCGCCGCCTCATTCAGCGGCTCAGCCACCTCATAGCAATCAGTACACGCTGCATTGGCAGTCAGGCTGGCCAGCTGGGATACCCGCTCGTCTACCCCCGGCGTCCCCTGTGCCACATCCTGCGCATCTGCCACAGCCTCCGTATCATCTGCCCCTGCCGAGAAGCCCTCACCCTCAGCAGTTGCGACTTTCTGGTCGCCTGCAGGCGCCTTTTCGGCTGTGACACCTCCCCCTACAATCATCAGCGCCACGATGCCCAAGGTTACAAGCGATCCCAAGATGCCGAGAAACCCGCGCATCCGCGCTGTGGTTCGCGCGGTGGTCCCCATAGGCTTCTTGGCCGAGAAGTCCTGTGGCGCGCACACTCTCACAGCTGATTGATGCCGTCTGCGATGGAGTTCCACAGCTCTTCGATTCTTCCTCGAAACGCCAGGATGGCCGCGATGGCAATAAGCACCAGCACGCCCACCAAGATGGCGTATTCGGTGGTTCCTTGGCCCGAATCCTCCTGGGCCATGTGTGCCCACCACCCACAAATCCGCCTCTCTAGCTTGGCTAACATCGCTTTCATAACCCACCTTTCCTTTCCACGGATCACTCCCGCTGCGTCCCAGACCGCCGCTAGCCCATCGTCAAAAAGGCCGCGGCCAGAAGCGGCCCCAAAATGGCCAGCAGCAGCGCCGGTACCACCAACGCCCCCATGGGCAGCAACAGCTTTACTGGAACACGCTCGATCTCCTCTTCTACCTGCAGCCGCTGATCCCTCCTCATGGCCGCCGACTGCCGCTCCAACGTGGCCGCCAAAGGCACGCCAAACTCCAAAGACTCAGAGACCGCATCCGCAAAACGGCGCAGAGCCGCCAAATCCAGGTTTTCTACCAGAGCTTCCAACGCCTCGGCCCTCGAGCAGATTCCCAGCGACCACGCCAGCCTTGCTTGATCTAAGCGCTTGGCCAAAAGCGTATGGCTGCGACTCACGTAGAGGTCCAGCGAGGCATCAAAGGGAAGGCCTGCCCATAGGCCCAGGCTCACAATGTCCAAGAACTCAGGCATGGCTTCCAAACAAATCTGGGCGTCTTGGCGACGTGCCCGCTCGGCTTCCCAGGCGGCCAAAGGCCCCCAGCGCTTGAGCTTTTCCACAAGCTCCGTGCCAGGAAGTCGGTTTTTCTCGGCAAGGATCGTGCCTGCAGGCCGTCTACTCACTGCCCAGCCAGCCATCGCCGCAGCCACCGCAGCCAGGAAGAGCCATACGCTCATGAGAGCACGCCTTTGAGCAGCGAGCGCATGATAGCTATGGCGCCCAGGTCTAAAAGAGCCGCCACAAAAAGGCTGCCAAGGCCTATGGGAGAGGCCACTCCAGCGCGAAAATCCGGCGAGATAAGCAGGAGAAGCCCCACCAAAAGCAAGGGAAGCACCATCACCACTGCGGCAGAGAACCGCACTTGGGCCGTTTTGGTGCGAAGCAACGTCTCCAGTCCCTCTTTGTCCTCCACCAGCTCGGCTGAGCGTTCCAGCAGCGGGGCCAAGGGCGCCCCTGTGCGCTGCGACACCAGCAGCGCACAGGAAAGCAAACCTACCGAGGGATCGTCGATGGAGCCGCACACCACATCCAGCGCCTCTTCAACCGAAGCCCCACAGGCAAGCTCGAAGCTCCCCTGCTTGAAGGCCTCTCCCACTTTGCCGCGGCTGTGACGTCCCACATAGCCAATGGCCTGACTCAACGTTTGCCCGGCCCCAAGGCTTCCCGCAAGAGACCTGTAGGCATCGGGGATGGCTTTGGCCATTTGCCGTGCCTGCTGACGCCGGAGCGAAGAGGCCGCCAGAAGCACGCCTCCATACCCCCCTAAGAGCCCCACCACAAACAGCGACGCCGAGCTGCCGAGAAACGCCACCGCCATCCCTGCCATGGGGCCGGTGAGCACCAATGCGCCCCGCGACCGGAGCGGCCCTAGCGTATCCCCGTGATTCCAGGCAAGCTGAGAGAGCCAGTCCGCCGCAGGGGCCACTGCCTCCCATGAACAAAGTTCTTGTGCAAATGGCTGGGCCCCAACGAGCTCCAGCGCGCTTCCTAGGGGGCTTTGACCCACTCTGGCACGGACCTTGCTATGACTCGCCCACGCAAGCTGACATGCGCTGCCTGCCGCAAGGGCTACGCCCCAAAGCCAGAGCGCCATCGTGCCACCTCCTCGTCACCCAGCTGTCCTGTTGCCAACGCTTGGCCGATAAAGGGAGGCTCTTGCACCAGCTGCCAGCGATTATTCGCCTCATCAAAGCTCACTATCTCTGTCAGGCGAACCCCGCCGCCTTCGCTTCGCTCCACCAGGCTGGTAGAAGTCACTCGCCGCTGCCCCTTGGCCAGCCGCTTGCTCATCACGATGAGGTCTACGGCAGTAGCCACCTGCTCCTCGATAAGATCGGCCGGCAAGTCCATGCCAAAGCGCGACATCAATACCAAACGTGAAACTGCTTCTTGGGCACTCCCTGCATGGAGGGTAGTAAGCGACCCATCATGGCCCGTATTCATGGCCTGCAACATGTCGATGGCCTCCTCGCCGCGCACCTCGCCCACCACAATGCGATCGGGGCGCATACGCAAGGCGTTGGTCACCAAATCGCGAATGGTGATGGCGCCTCGGCCTTCGATGGAAGCGCTTCGGGCTTCCAACCTCACCACATGAAGGGCCGCATCGAAGGACAGCTCGGCAGAGTCTTCGATGGTCACAATGCGCTCGCCGGCAGGAATTGCCAGCGATAGCGCGTTGAGCAGCGTGGTTTTGCCAGACCCGGTGCCTCCCGCTACCGCCACGTCTTGCCTAAGACGCACCGCCCAACTCAAGAGCCGTGCGTACCAAGCTGGCAAAGACCCCAGCTCCACAAGCTTTTGCAGCGAGGCGATCCGACCGCTAAAGCGCCTGATAGTCATCACCGGCCCATCAATGGCAATGGGCGCCATCACGGCGTTTACGCGGTCCCCGTTGGGAAGGCGGGCATTTACGATAGGCGAGGACTCGTCCAGCCTGCGCCCTAAAGGGGCCAAGATCCTATCGATCACCAGCATGATCTGATCTGCCGTCTCGAAGACCCGGCGCGCCCCGTGGATCTGCCCGTCGCGCTCAAAATAGAGCGAGCGCGTGCCATTGACCATGATCTCCGTGATGGAGGGGTCGTCCATCAAAGGTTGCAACACTCCCAGACCCAAGATGTCATCGAGCACCTCTTGGACCAGGCCTTCTCGCTCCTCTCCCTCAGTAATCCCAAAGTCCTGGCCGTTGAGCACCGCTTCGCAGGCCACCTTAAGCTCTTCTCGGGCGCGTTCTGGCCGCTCTTCGGTTACCAACCTTGCTACTGCTGACAAACCCAACCTGTCTACCAGGGCTTTTCTAAGCTGTTCTCTACGCTTTCTATCCTGTCCACCCAACGGCTGCTCTTCGAGGACTCCCGCGGCCTGGACGCGCTCCAGCAGGCTCATCAGCCGGCCGCCTTGGCAAAACTAAAGACCGAGCGCCGCCTGACCACCCGCGCATCTCGGGCTTTGCGCGCTTCTGGATGGTCGGGCAGGCGCCCCATCTCTGCCAGCAGCTTGGCCAAGGTGGCCGCACAGGAGTTAGAAAACTCGTTGTCCAACTCGGCTAGCTCCACCGCATGGCCGGAGCTCAGCAGTTCAGAGACATCCACCGTGCCCTCAAGCACCCTAAAAGAGTTGGTGGTTTCCAGCCCCAACGAAGCCCGCGTCATGAACTCCTCGTCGCGGCAGCGAGGGTCGCAGCGATTCATGAGGCGCACGATGCGAGTCCTTGCCACCCCTAGGCGCACGGCCAACTTGGCGGCTCTCGCTAAAGAGCCAATGGCCCCCGCACGCTCGTCTCCCACAATGGCCACGCGGTCGGCCACCTGTACCGCCTGAGCCACCGCATCGGCCCAAACAGAGGAGGTGTCTACTATCACCAAGTCAAAGGCGCGTTTGGCAGCCACTACCAGCTGAAGCGCATGAGGGGCTACCAGCTCGGCATATTCGGGGGCGGCACAGGGACCGTACAGCGTAAGGCCTTCAGTCACCTCTACTCCCGAGCCCGCCAGCGACAAGCGCCCCGGATCGGAAGTGGCGCCCAACCGAATCACATCCATGAGGTCTACGGGAGCCGGATGGCCAAAAAAGCCATAAAGATCGCCAAATGCCAGGTCGAAGTCCAAAAGAGCCACGCGCAGACCCCAACGAGCCGCACACACTCCCATAAGCGCGGCAATGGAGCTTTTCCCCACGCCCCCGCGGGCAGAAGCCAGCACGACTACCGGCGCCCCCTCAGACTCAGTCGCCTCTTGTGTCTCCTCGTGAAGTCTCACAGGAGTCACACCGGCGTCCTCTGGCTCGTCTAAATCCTCGCAGAGAGACTCCTTAAGTTGACCCTTGGGCTCCTGGGATAGCTTTCCGTCCTCTTCCTCAGCCTCTTTTAGAGCCAAAGGCGCCCCAGGAGCCTCTCCCGCAAGGTCGTAGACATCGCTCACACCCACTGCCTGTGCCCAAAAGCGCTGCTCAGGAGTAATGTGCGATGCAACTACCACTACTCGGGCCGCCTGGCCATCACAGGCCAGCGCTGCGCCCAGATTAAAGGGGTCCATCGCAAGCCCCGGACCCACTGCCACAAAAGGACGTCCTCGCCGCGCAACCTCAGCCCGCAGCTGCCAGACATCGGACACAAAGGTGATCGAAGTGCGCGCTCCAACCGGGACTGCACAATGTATCACCTGGGATTTCTCTTGTTCCCCTGCGCATACGATCCAGGTAGCACCCATGGGACCCCCCTTGCCTCACTCGGCTGCCGGGCTCGCCGCAGCCACGCCCAACAAGCCTTCCGCCTCGTCCGATACCATCACCAAACGCAGGCTGCCGTCAGAGCCTGCAGCCATGAGAGGCGACACATCCTCAGCCTTCACCGATAACGTGATCTGCCCCGCTTGTCCCGAGCTGCGCCCATCGGCCGCAAGCACTTCCACCACTTCAGAGATAAGACGGGTCTCGCCATCGCTCACCTTGAACGCCGCCAGCGAGGTGCCCGGCGCCACCTGTGCGGTGACGCCGGTCTTGTCGTTGACCGGGACCGAGAGAGCCACGCAACCAGGCGGCACTTTTACCGGCGCTGCCGCATCACTTTGAAGGTTGACACTGCATACCGGTGAACCTTTGGCGACAGGACCCGCCGCGACAGCTCCGGTGACATCATCCAGGGATGCCAGCGCACCCTCGGGCACAAGGTCCACCAACCAGTCTTTGAGGGCGCAATTGGAGGCATCCAACGCCTCGCCCTCGGCAACAGGCTGCGTGGCGACTACGACATGAGCCACCTCGCCGCCGTAACGCTCGAGCGCCTCACTTCTAGAGGCCTCGACCTGCGCGCGCACTTCCTCCCCATAGGCCACGGCGCAAAGCACCGCCAGCAACGCGCAGGCGCCCGTCAAAAGCCATCGAAACCGCTTGGACATCGAACCTCCCCTCGCTTCCCGATGCGGCCATAATCCCCCAGCGAAGCCACCTTCTCGTCAGCTGCAGACAGGTCGTCTGTCCGCTTTTTGACAAATTTCTGACCATTTTCCAACCAAGGCGATCATCGCCGCAGCTCAGAGGCGTCTCCATCGACGCATATCAATGGGCCTTTTTAGGCAACCTATTGCATGGTTTTTCACAGTCCAACCACGCAACCAGTTTCCTCAATATTTAGTTTTAGTTTGATATTTATATGCACAACGACTGCCCCTCGCCCGCAGCTCCTCGCCAGCGGCCCGTCGCCAAAGCCACCTGCGGCGAAAGGCGCACGAGGTCAAAGCCATGCAGGGCGCACGACGCAGGAGGACGCATGGCGCGCGCTGCCAAAGATGCTGCCAAAGATGCACGTCGCTAAAGGCGCACATCGGGATCCAAGCTGTCGGCCGACTGGCGCATCTCGTCTGCCAGAGCTCGATAGACGCCCAGTGCCGCTGCCGAGAAGAGCCCCTCCTCGCAGGCTTCAATAACCCCGCAGCCCGGCTCGTGGGAGTGGGTGCAATCCCTGAATTTGCACCGGGTTGCTGCCTGGGCCACCTGGGGCAACACCTGTGCGAGACCCCGCTCATGGCCCACCAACGGCAGGCTTCTGAGTCCCGGGCAGTCGATGATGACGCCGGCGCCCGGCAGCTTCACCATCCGACGCGTCACCGTGGTATGGCGTCCCGCGTCGTCGCGCTGGCGCACCTCGCCGGTCTCCAGCGCCTCATGGCCCAAAAGGGCGTTGAGCAGCGTCGATTTGCCCGCACCCGACTGCCCCAGCACCATGCCCACTTTGCGAGGTGGCACGAGGTCTCGCACGGCGTCAAGCCCCCAGGCAGCCCCTTCCCCCAACACGGCCTCAGCCAGCGAGGCTAAGGGCTTCTCGGCAGGGATGGATTCTTTGGCAGCGGGGCCTTCCAGCAGGCTGGCGCAGGCCACTACGGGGGCGTCGAGGCCCAAGACCTCGTGGATGGAGGCGATGTCGGCGGCCAAGGCCTCGGGGCTGGCGGCGCGGTCGGCCTTGGTGAGCACCACGGCCCAAGCGCTGTGGCTGTCGGCGGCGATGGTGGCAGAGCGGGCGATGCGATCCAGCGAGATGCCGCGGTCGGACTCCGCCTGGGCGATAAGCACGATATCGACGTTTGCCGCTAATGTCTGGCGCTCGCCTCGGGTTGTCCCACGCCAACGTGCCACGTCGCTCCAACGGGGAAGCACCTGCTCGATGACCGCGCGATCATGATCTTGAGGACAGCGCAGCGCCACCCAGTCGCCCACCGCAGGCTTGAGCAGATCGGACTCTTTGGCAATCTGCACCGCATGCTCGGCGCGGACGGGCCCTTGCGGGGTCAACACCGCCGGAAACCCGCGATCCAGCCTGCACACGCAGCCCAGCGCCAACTCGTCTGCCGCCTCAGGATGGGCCGTGCACACCGCCTCGAAGGCCGCCACCTGCTCAGCCGAGGGCGCCACATCCTCATAGGAAGGCACATCCAGGAGCTTGTCCAGAGCAGGCAGGTTCACGGCATGTTCCTGCCGAGAAGATCTCCGCTTCTTTGCTGCACGGGCTTTGGCCATGGGGCAACTCCTTGAAAGTGGCACGACTCTTTTGGCACCATACCCCAACTCCTCTCACACAGACTCCCCACAGCCCAAGGCCCCACAATCTAGAGACTCGCGTTTGTTTTAAGATGCTTTCAGTCTTAGCGGGCGACAGGTTGCCCAGCTCACCCATTGAGCTGGGACGAGGCAGAGTGTGCCTGAGCATGCCTCGCCTTGCTCGCCCACACTTCCAGAAAGGTCTCGCTATGGCAAAAGTGTTCAACAGCCCCTCCAAGTACGTCCAAGGCCCCGACGCCCTCTCTGACCTGGGTGGCTTCGTAGCCCGCCTGGGTTCCAAGGCCCTGGTGCTCATCACCGCCTCGGGCAAGCGCCGCGTGGGCGACAAGATCGAGGCCGGCTTTGCCCCCGTAGACGCCGCCTGCATCTTCGAGGAGTTTGGCGGCGAGTGCTCCAAGAACGAGGTGGCCCGCCTGCGCGACGTGGTGGCCGAGAAGGGCTGCGACGTCATCGTGGGCGTGGGCGGCGGCAAGACGCTGGATACCGCCAAGGCGGTGGCCTTCTACGAGTCACTGCCGGTGGCCATCTGCCCCACCATCGCCAGCTCGGATGCTCCCTGCTCCGCCCTCTCGGTCCTCTATACCGACGACGGCGCTTTCGATGAGTACCTGTTCTTGCCCTCCAACCCCAACCTGGTGCTGATGGACACCACCGTCATCGCCGCCAGCCCGGTGCGCCTGACGGTCTCTGGCATGGGCGACGCCCTGGCCACCTATTTTGAGGCTCGCGCCTGCGTGAACTCCGATGCCGACACCTGCGCCGGCGGCAAGTCCACCCTGGCGGCCTATGCGCTGGCCAAGCTGTGCTACGAGACCCTGCTGGAAGACGGCCTCAAAGCCAAGATCGCCTTGGATGCCGGCGCCAACACCAGCGCGGTGGACCACATTGTCGAGGCCAACACTCTGCTTTCCGGCATTGGCTTTGAGTCCTGCGGCCTGGCCGGCGCTCACGCCATCCACAACGGCCTTACCCTGCTGCCCGAGACCCACGAGCTCTACCACGGCGAGAAGGTGGCCTTTGGCACCCTCACCCAGCTGGTGCTTGAAGACGTTCCCACCGACGAGCTAGAAGAGGTCCTGGACTTCTGCTGCGAGTTGGGCCTTCCTGTGACCTTTGCCCAGGTAGGCATCGAGGATCCCACGCCCGAGAAGCTCATGACCGTGGCTCAGGGCGCCTGCGCCGAGGGCGACACGATGGGCAACATGCCCTTCGAGGTCACCCCTCAGATGGTGGTGGATGCGCTCAAGGGCGCCGACGCCCTGGGTCGCGCTGCCCTCGCCTAAAGGCGCAGCGCTCACAGCGTCCAGACCACGTCCCCTCACGCGCTTGCCCCTCGCAATCAGCTCTGCGCATGCGGTCTGAGCTACTGCATCACTGCTCTCGCGCCACAAAAAATCGGCTCTCGCACAGGTTTCGCGAGAGCCGATTTTATTTGCTGTGTCAGAGAGCGCTGAGCGTGCAGCCTAGGGATTAGGCGGCAGGAGCGTCGACCTTCTTGCGATCGTGGGCACGCCAGCAGGCCTTGTAGATCTCCATGATGGGGATGATGAGGAAGGCCAGGCCCATAGCCATCAGATAGTTGGGCATGTCCAGCTCGGCGAAGCCAAAGATGGCAGCCACTGCCGGCACCTCGATGACCACGTAGGTGAGCACCAGCGACAGCGCGAAGGAGCCCCAAAGCCAGGGGTTCTGGTTGCCCAGCTTGAAGATGGACTGACGGCGCGAGCGCATGTTGAAGGAGTGGAACATCTCCACCATGGAAAGCGTCAGGAAAGCCATGGTCATGCCCTCGATGCCCGCCTCGGGGTTGTTGGCGATGAAGCCCAGGTCGATGGTGCCAAACTGGTGTTGAATGCCAATGAAGTAGCTCGCCAGGGTCATGAGAGAGATGATGACGCCCTGGAACACCACGTCTACACCCATGCCGCCGGCAAAGATGCCGTCAGAGGCCTTGCGGGGCTGGCGACGCATGACGCCGGGCTCGGCCTTCTCCATGCCCAAAGCCAGTGCCGGGAAGCAGTCGGTGATGAGGTTGATCCACAGCAGGTGCACGGGCTCCAAAATCACAAAGCCCACCATGGTTGCCACAAAGACAGCGATGACCTCGGCGATGTTTGAGGAGAGCAAGAACTGGATGGCCTTGCGGATGTTGTCGTAGACGTGACGGCCCTCTTCCACGGCGGTCACGATGGTGGCGAAGTTGTCGTCTGCCAGCACCATGTCGGCCACGTTCTTGGTGACGTCGGTGCCGGTGATGCCCATGCCAATGCCAATGTCGGCGCGCTTGATGGAGGGGGCGTCGTTCACGCCGTCGCCGGTCATGGCGACGATCTGGTCCTGGGCCTTCCAAGCCTCGACGATGCGCACCTTATGCTCCGGCTGCACGCGAGCGTACACGCCGTAGTTGGCGATCTTCTCGGCAAGCTCTTCATCGGAAAGCTTATCGAGCTCGCTGCCGGTGATGGCCTGGGAGCGATCGGAGATGATGCCCAGCTCGCGGGCGATGGCCACTGCGGTGTCGATGTGGTCGCCGGTGATCATGACCACGCGGATGCCTGCGTCGTGGGCCTCTTGGATGGAGGGGCCTACCTCGGGGCGCACCGGGTCGATCATGCCGCAAAGGCCGATGAAGGTGAGGTTTTGCTCCAGGTAGGCGGCATCCTCAGACTCAGGGGCGGCCGGCCACTCACGTTTGGCGGCAGCCAGCACGCGCAGGGCGTCGTCTGCCATACCCTTGTTCTCCTCCAGGATGGCGGAGCGGATCTCGTCGGTGAGGGGCACCACGCCGTCGGAAGTCACCACAGAGACGCAGCGCTTAAGCACCTCGTCAGGGGCGCCCTTGGTGTACTGGACCAGGTCGCCCTCAACATCCTTGAGCACCACAGACATCATCTTGCGGCCGGAGTCGAAGGGGGCCTCGCCCACGCGCTGGAAGCGGGCGTCCAGGTCGGTCTTGGGCTGGCCGTGCCTGGCGGCGTCTGCCACCAGGGCCGCCTCAGTAGGCTCGCCCTTGGCAGACTCCTCGGCCAGCACCCACTGGGCGTCGTTGCACAGCGCCATGGCGCGCACCAGCTCGTCCTCGTCTGCGCCGGTGTGGCGCACCACGGTCATCTTGTTCTGGGTGAGGGTGCCGGTCTTATCGGAGCAGATCACCTGGGTGCAGCCCAAGGTCTCCACGGCGGTGAGCTTGCGGATGATGGCCGCCTCATGGCTCATCTTGGTGACGCCAATGGAGAGCACGATGGTGACCACGGCCACCAGGCCCTCGGGGATTGCGGCTACCGCCAAGGACACGGCCACCATGAAGGTGTCGATGATCAGGCGCGGGTCAGCCATGAACTCGGCGCCGTGCTTGATAAAGTCGACGATGAAGATGAAGATGCAGATGGCGATGACGCCAATGGTGAGGATGCGAGAGAGCTCGGCCAGCTTGATTTGGAGCGGCGTCTGCTCGTCTTTGGCCTGGTTGATGGAGTCTGCGATCTTGCCCATCTCGGTGTCCATGCCGGTGGCCACCACCACGGCGCGGCCGCGGCCATAGACCACGGTGGAACCCATGTACACCATGTTCTTGCGGTCGCCCAGAGGAATGTCGCCCCCTTGGGCCACCAGCGCTTCCACTACCTTATCTACGGGCAGCGACTCGCCGGTAAGCGCAGACTCTTCCACCTTGAGGCTGGCGCTCTCCAAAATGCGGCAGTCTGCCGGCACCGCGTCGCCTGCCTCCAGCACCACGATGTCGCCCACGGCAAGATCCTCGCTCTTTACATCGAGGATCTTGCCGTCGCGCACCACTTTTGAGGTGCTGGCGGCCATTTGCTGCAGAGCCTCCAGGGCTTCCTCCGCCTTGGACTCCTGCACCACGCCCAGCACGGCATTGACCACCACCACAAAGAGAATGATGATCACGTCGGCAATGTCAGATTCGCCCTGGGCAGCGCCGGCCACCGCGCTGATGACGGCAGCGGCCAGAAGCAGGATGATCATAGGGTCGGCCAGCTGGGCGAGCAGGCGCTTCCAAAGCGGGTCTTTCTCGGCTTCGTCCAGTTTGTTGGGGCCGTTGGCCTCCAGGCGCTTGGCCGCCTGGGCCGAGGTGAGGCCCGTCTCCGAGTTGCTCTCTAGCTCTGAGAGCACCTCGTCGCTGGTAGAAACATATGCTTTCAAATTACCCTCCTGGTGGTATTCGCTTATCGCCAGATCGGCGCCCGATCATAATTCCCCAGGAGGGGCAAGGGCTCGCCAAGGTTGCCATGGCGCAAGCACATATAAGACGCAAGCCATTTTACCCAGTTGGCCCGAGCGGCCCAGCCCTCTCATCCGACCTACAAAAACCCCGTGACCCTTATAAAACTGCTGCCGAGAAAAGCTACGTTCAAAGGCTCTGAGACATTCATAGGCTGGGTCCGTGCCTTTCGAAAGCCAAAAGTCCCCTATTATCAGTATTTATGCAGGTAGATGTTCTTGTTTCCTAGGCAACTTTTCTCATGTTCATGGGATATTCGTTGAAAATAATGGAGTCTGAGAACCTAGAATAAGTCGCTGGAATAATTGGGAATCGAGGATTGGACCGCGCCGCGGTCTGGCCACGCCAAGCTGAAAGAGGCATTCCATGAAGATCCTGTTCTACGACACCTTCGACTATGACAAGGAATCGTTCGAGAACGCCCTTAAGGACTATCCAGAGCTCACCATCGACTTTCTCGAGGCAGACCTCAACCCTATGACCGCCACTTTGGCCAACGGCTACGACGCCGTCTGCGGCTTTGTGAACTCCGACATCAAAGCCATGACCTTGGAGATCTTGGCCGGCTTCGACATCAAGCTCATCCTCATGCGCTGCGCCGGCTTTGACGCCGTGAACCTGGACGTGGCCCGCGACCTGGGCATGCGCGTGCTGCGCGTCCCCGGCTACAGCCCTGAGGCCATCGCCGAGTTCGCCCTGGGCCTGGCTCTGGCCGCAGACCGCCACATCGTGCGCGGCTACAACCGCGTGCGCGAGAACGACTACTCGCTCTCCGGCCTTCTGGGCACCACCTTCCACGGCAAGACCGCGGGCATCGTGGGCACCGGCAAGATCGGCGCCGCCATGTGCAAGATCGTGGCCGGCCTGGGCATGAAGGTGCTGGGCTACGACCCCTACCCCAACCCCTCGCTGGAGGGCATCGTCGAGTACGTGGAGCTGGACGAGCTTTTGGCAAAATCTGACCTCATCTCGCTGCACAGCCCGCTGTTCGAGAGCAACTACCACATGATCAACGACGAGGCCATCTCCAAGATGAAGGATGGCGTGGTCTTTGTGAACACCGGCCGCGGCGGCCTGGTGGACACCCAGGCGCTTATCCGCGGCATTCGCTCCCACAAGATCGGCGCCGCCGGCATCGACGTCTACGAGGAAGAGGGTCCCAACGTCTTCAAGAACCGCTCCAGCGCGGTCTTCGAGTCTGTGACCTCCACCCTGTGCGCCTTCCCCAACGTGGTAGTCACCTCGCACCAGGCGTTCTTCACCCGCGAGGCCCTGGATGCCATCGCTCGCACCACCCTTTCCAATGCCATGGCCTACGTCAACGACGACCTGGACTCGCTGCCCAAGCCCAACGTGGTCTGCTAGCAGCGTATAAGCAAGTATCTGGGGCGGCTTCACACCTAGCCGCCCCGTTTCTTGGACGTCTCCTCGCCAGGTCCGCACGCATGACGGACTTGGCAGCTATAAGAAGCGGCGCCATAGAGGATAAAACAACGGACAGCGGCGCCAAATCCCTCAATCGGAAGGATTACCATGCAACAAACTAAGAGGACGAAGATCGTGTGCACCATGGGCCCGGCTACCGAGGACGAGAACGTCCTGCGTGAGCTCATCAAAGCCGGCATGAACGTGGCACGGTTCAACTTCTCCCACGGGTCGCACGAGTACCACAAGGC